>DATJIN010000027.1:0-29149 GCA_035493275.1 Sphingomonas sp.
ATCGTCCAGAGCTTGCTGGATGCCGGGGTCGAGGTGCGTGCTTATGATCCTGAGGGAATCGAGGCTGCCCGCGCGCTGATGCCCGATGTCGATTATTGCGACAGCGCGTATGCCGTCGCCGACGGCGCGCACGCAGTAGCAATCGTGACCGAGTGGAACGCGTTCCGCGCGCTCAATCTCATCGCGCTGGGCGATCGCATGGCCGAAAAGCGCATGGTCGACCTGCGCAACATCTACGATCCCGCCGAAGTCCGACGGCTCGGCTTCGATTATGTTGGCGTGGGGCGCGGCTGAGCCTTAGATCCAGCGCGCGGGACGGTATTCCTCGATCAGCGACACCGTTGACTTGATGTTGGCGGCGCTCGACGCGCCAAACAGCACCGCTTCGACATAGGGTTCGTTCAAGGCCCAGCGGATCGCTTCGCGCGCCGGCAGCGCACCCGATGCCAGCACCGACATGGCAATGACGCGCGTAGGCGTTCTGGCGGTTGCCTCGCGATAGCCTTCGATCCCGCCCGACATGCGGAATGCGGCATGATTGACGTTGCAACAGACGATCGGATTCTCGATCCCCGCCTTTGTCAGCACTGGCAGCAGCGCGGGCAGGTTCATGCTGAAGAAGCCGGCTTCCGCCTTGTACTTGTCGCGGACGTGATCGGAGAAAATGCGGAAGGCATCGGCGTAACCCAGACCCAAAATCAGGTCGGTGACGATGTTCTGCATGAAGATCACGGGCGTCTCGAGGCCCTGAAACGGCTTCATTTCAGCATCGATCAGCAGAGTAGCCATTTTCTCGACTTCGCCGCGCAGGATCGCCTTGCCGCCTGTCAGCATCGCGTCGATCAGCCCGCCCGAAGGCAGCAGCCGCTTGAGCGCTTCGAAATAGCCGTGCTCGGTGACCGCATTGGCGTATTTATGGGCATAGGGCATGCCCGGATACCATTTGAGGCCGTCCCAGCGGCCAGGCTCGCTGCGCACGATGTTCGCCAGTTCGGCGATGCGATCGTGCGTCGTGCATGAAAAGCCGCGGATGCCGGCATCATAGGCAGCATGGAGGGTGTCGGCGATCGCCTCAATCCGCTGGAAGCGCATCTGCTGCTGCTTCGCTTTTTCCTCGGACGCGTGATTGACGCCAAAGAACTGATTATCACCGAACAATATGCGGTCCATCACGGGCCTTTCAGGACAGGTCAGGCGGCGATGAACGCCGCGATCTTTTCGAGGAACGGGGCGGGGGCGGCCGACGACAAAGAGCCGCCGCTGCTTCCGGCCGCGAGTGCGGCGTCGATCGCCGCGGGTAATGCTTGGACGGTTTTAGCTACGGCAATGCCCGGACGGTTGCCAAAATTGGCGATCGTCGCGGCCTGGTGATCATTGGTGATCTCTTTCAGCGCCGGATCGCGCGGGGTGACCAGGATCGGTGTCCCGGCCTCGAGGGCCTGCAGGATCGACCCCATGCCGGCGTGCGCGACGAACAGCCGCGCGTCTTTCACCCGGCGGGTATAGTCGGCGGGCGTGACGATGCGGGCGAACTCCGCGTGCTTTGGTTCGTATTCCCCTTGCCCGATTTGCAGAAACACCGGCATTTCGGGATGCGCGCCGGCCCATGTGTCGACCGCGCGAACCAGGCGGTCGAACGGCAGCATCGATCCAACCGAGGCAAAGATCATATTACCGCGCCCCAGCATTCGACGCCTTCGGCCGCCGCGACCTTGGGCCATTGCGACAAGGTGCGGTGCGCCAGCTTGCGCGCGAGCCGGCCCGACGAGGACATGCGTTCCGAATTGGCGATGCTGTCGATCCATAGCGTCTTCGCCCCCGACAGCCGACCGAGAATGATGAATGCGAGCATTGGCATCGAGCCGGTGGTGACGATGACGCTCGGGCGCTCCTTCGCCATCACGCTCATCGCCTTGGCGAACACCGCAGCGAACTTGCCGGGGTTGAGCCGCGAGGCATCTGGCACGGTGTAGTAGCGCGCCGGCGCGACGGTTTCGGCATAACTCTGGTACATCGACACGAACGCGACATCGAAGCCCGCAAAGGCCGGGCGCAAACGTTGCAGCTGGGTCCAATGCCCGCCGCTCGACGCGATCGCCAGCAATCGCGGCGCCCTCTTCATGCGCGCGCGAAAATCCGCTGGAACAACGAGCGCGGCGGCGCCTCGACGACGATGCGGCCGGTTTCGCCTTGTGTCGCGGCACGGATCATCGCGAGCGTGCGGTCGGTCTGCGCGGCGCTAGCGAAATCGTTGCGCTCGGGCGGACGGCCGTCGCGGATCGCGTCGGCGAAGCTGTCGAGCTGCGCCGAATACTCCTCGCCCCGCAGGTAGAAATCGATCGGCGGGGTTAGTTCGGTGATATTGCGCACCGTCCAGCCGGCGCCGTAATCGTCGTTCGGCGTGCCGGTCGCGCCGACGAACACGCTCAATTCCTGCCTGTCGACCGCGAGCTTGCCGCCGTCGCCATAGACGGTGATCTTGGTGGTCATCTTGCGCGTCGCTTCGTCGGACCAGTTGACCGACACCTGCCCGCTGACGCCCTCGGCAAACTGCAGATTGGCATAGACTGCGTCGTCGACGCCGACCGAATATTGGCTCGGCAGATCCGCACCCGGGCAAGCCAGCGCGCCGCCGACATACCAGTTCATCAGATTGATCGGGTGCGCCGCGTAATCGTACAGGCAGCCGCCGCCTTCTTCGGGCGCGCTGCGCCAGGTCTTGCCCTGGGGCCGCAGCACGACGGGGCCATAGGCTTCGGCATGGACGTGGCGGATGCGGCCGAGCGTGCCCGCCGCGATCAGCCGCTTGGCTTCGGCAAAGGTGCCGACGAAACGGTTGTGATAGCCGACCTGCGCGACGAGCGACTTGGCGGTTGCTTCAGCGGCCAGCGCCTCGCTCGCATCCGCGGACAGCGTCAGCGGCTTTTCGCAGAACACGTGCTTGCCCGCATCAAACGCGGCGCGGATCATCGGTTCGTGCGCGCGCGTCGGGGTGGCGATGATGACCGCGTCGACATCGTCGCGCGTCAGCAGCTTGTCATATCCCTTCACCTCGGGAATGCCGCAATATCTCTCGATCATCGAAGCGACCAGCGGCGCGGTATCGCAGGTCGCGGTGACCTGCATGTGCGGGCTGCCATTGGCCATCGACAAATGGGAAATGCCCATTTTGCCAAGGCCGACCACGGCGACGCGGGGCGTGCGGCTGCTCTTGTCGCTCATGAAATCGAATACTCGTGCTGTCGTGGGGCCCGGGAGCGCGTTTCTATTGGCGTTTCAGTGTGAGACAACCCTGTTCATTATCTTTTCGTTTTGTGACCGGCCTTTGCCAACCTATACACCCGCGTTCCTGATCTGGGGTGGAGATGACGATGATTGGCACGAAGCGTCAGCTGTTGGCTGCGGTGGCGATGTCGCTCGCTGTGGCGGGCTGCAAAAAGAGCGGTGACAAGGCCGATGTTGCCTCGGGGCAAGTGGTTGCCGTCGTTGACGGCAAGGAGATCACCACGAGCGAGCTCAACGCTGAGATGCAGGGCATGAACGTGCCTAACAACGAACAGGCGCGCGAGCAGGCCAAGAACGCCGCACTCGACGTCCTGATCAGCCGGACGATCCTCACCAATGTCGCGCGTGAGCGTAAGCTCGATCAGTCGCCGACCTATATCATGCAGAAGCGCCGCGCCGACGAAGCGCTGCTGGTGCAGACGCTGCAGCGCGATATCGCGAGCAAGATCACACCGCCGACACGCGCCGATGCGATGGCCTTCATCAACGCGACGCCGGATCTGTTTTCTCAGCGCAAGGTGTACAGCCTTGATCAGATCGCGTTCGCGGTGCCGCAGGGCAACACGACACTGCTCAAGGAACTCGAGCCGCTGAAAACGATGGAAGCCGTCGAACAGAAGCTGATCGAATCGCGCGTTCGATACCAGCGTGCCAATGGCAAACTCGATGCGATCCAGGTCGATCCGAACCTGATGAAGCGCATCGCACAGCTGCCGCCAGGCGAAATCTTCGTCCTGCCGAACAACGGCATGCTGATCGCAAACAAGGTCACCAAGGTCGATGTCGTGCCGTTCCAGGGTGATCCGGCCATCGATTATGCGATGAACTATCTGCAGAACAAGAGGGTCTCGGAAGCGGCCGACAAGGACCTGAAGGCGCGCATCGAAAAGGCCCGCAAGGACGTCCGCTATCAGCCCGGTTACGGGCCGGCCAAGGGGGCGGTCGTGGCCGCGCCGGCGCCGAAGCCCGCGGGCTAAGCCCAGCGGGGACGTTGGTGACGGCAAGCCAAGCGTGACGCCGTCACCGACGCTGTCCCGCGTCCTTAAGGGCGAACTGTGCGCGGGCTGCGGCCTGTGTGCTTCGGTCGCTGGAGACGCGGTGACATTGGAGCTGGCGCCGCCGGGCTATTTGCGCCCGCGTCAAACAGCCACGATTGCGTCCGATGTCGAGCGGAAGATTGCCCGCGCATGTCCCGGCTCCGAAGTCGCGCCGTGGGGCGACGGCGCCAACGTCCACCCCGCCTGGGGCCCGCTCGGCACGGTTGCGACGGGGCACGCAACCGACGAGGGTTTGCGCCACAATGCATCGTCGGGCGGAATGATCTCGGCGTTGCTCGATCACGCGCTGGCCAGCGGACTGGTCGATGCGGTGGTTCAGACGCACGCCGATACGATCGATCCGGTCGGCAACATGACGGTGATTTCGACGACCCCGGGCGAGGTCGAGGCGGCGGCGGGATCGCGCTACGCCCCCTCCGCGCCGCTCGCCACCATCGAGACGTTGCTCGTCGATACACGGCGCTACGCCTTTGTCGGCAAACCTTGCGACGTATCGGCGCTGCGCCAGCTGGGGACGCTCGACCCGCGCGTCGCCGAGCGTTTTCCGGTCATGCTCGCCTTTTTCTGCGGCGGCATTCCCAGCCGCGCCGGCAGTCATGCGGTGATCCGTGCGATGGGTTACGACCCATCCGAGGTCGCCGCGTTCCGCTATCGCGGCAATGGCTGGCCCGGGCAGGCGCGCGCGACGCGTGCCGACGGCAGCTTTGCCGAAATGAGCTATGCCAAGAGCTGGGGCGCGCATTTGTCGAGTCATGTCCAGTTCCGGTGCAAGATCTGTCCCGATGCGGTCGGGGGGGTCGCCGACATCGCCTGCGCCGACGCCTGGTATGGCGGCGAAAGCGGCTATCCGCAGTTCGATGAGGCGGCGGGGCGCAGCCTGGTGATCGCGCGGACGCCGGCAGGCGAAGCGCTGCTCGCCGGTGCCGTCGATGCCAAGACCGTGACCATCGAACCGCTCGATCCACGCGAGATCGACCTGATGCAGCCGGCGCAGAAGCGGCGCAAGGCGCTGCTCGTGGCGCGCTACGCCGCCTTGCTGGTGACCTTCCAGCCTTGGCCGACGGTTAGGGGGCTGGCCGTGCTTCCGGCGGCGCGGATGACCAGTTTGAAACTGTCGCTGCGCAATTTCGTCGGCACCGTCCGCCGCGTCGTGCGGGGCAATAAATAGGCGTCAGGGCTTCGGGATTTCCATCGGCCGGATGTAAAGGCGCACCACTTGTGGGAGCGTGCGGTGCACCTCCGCCTCGATCTCGCTGATGATCCGCTCGACGTCGCCGGCACCGAGCCGGTTGTCGAAATCGACCGACATTGCCGCGACGACCTGGTCCGGCGCGTTGTGCACCGTCATTGTTTCACCCACACGCATGATGCCGGGGCGCGTCGCGGCACAGCGCAACGCCTCGACCAGCGCCGGATCGGCGGCCTCCCCGATCAGCAGCCCCTTGGCCTCGCGCGCCAAGAAGATTGCGACGAAGCCGAGCACCAGCCCGATCAGGATCGAGGCGATGCCGTCCCAGTGCGGATTGCCCGTGAGCTGCGCGAGTCCCAGACCCGCAGCCGCGATCAGCAGCCCCGCCATCGCCGCGCCGTTTTCGAGCAGGACAATGACGGTCGAGGCATCCTTGGTCTCGGTCAGCGCCTGCCACCAGCCGCGACCGCCGCGGGCGGCATTGAAGCTTTTGAACGCCGCCAGCGTCGAGCCGCCCTCCAGCAGGAACGCGATCAGCAGCACGCCATAGGCGATCAGCGGGCTGACCGCCGGTTCGGGCTCGCGGAGATGGAGGATGCCCTCGTAAACCGACACACCGGCGCCCGCCGCGAACACCAGCAGCGCGACGACGAAGCTCCAGAAATAAAGCTCACGGCCATAGCCCGCGGGGTGCAGTTCGTCGGGCGGCCGCTTAGCGCGCCGTTCGCCATAAAGCAGCAACAGCTGGTTGGTGGAATCGACCAGGCTGTGGACCCCTTCGGTCAGCATCGCCGACGACCCGGTAAGCGCCGCGGCGACGAATTTAGCCACCGCGATGCCGACATTGGCGGCCAGCGCGATCAGCAGGACGCGGGTCGATTCGGCTTTCATGCCGCTTGTCCTTCCGGCGACCGGATGGTGGCCAGGGCAACCGCCTGAGCAATGAGCGCGACGCCCGCTCCGAGCAACCAGCCGCCGAGGACGTCGCTGGGCCAGTGAACCCCAAGGACGATGCGGGTCAGCCCGACGAGAATCGCCACGCCCAGCGCAGTCCAGGTCCGCCAGCCGCCGCCGCTGAGCAGCGCGAACAGCAGCAGGATGGCCATGGTGTTCGACGAATGCCCGCTGGGAAACGAGGCGTTGGTCGGCAGATCGAGCCAGGGCACGACATGCGGACGGACGCGGGCGAACTGGCCCTTGAGCAACGTCGTCAGCAGGATCGACGCCAGTGTCCCGCCGAGCAGGACGAGTTCGCTCTTCATCCGCCGCCGCCACAACAGCACTGCGCCCGTCGCCACGATCAGAACTGGCCGAACGCCTGGATCCCCGAAATGGGTAATTGCCTTGGCTAGCGGCGCCAGACCCGCGTCGCGCACGGGCAGGGCAATCGCACGCATCCCCGCTATGTCGAGCGCGCCCGGATCGCCCCTGACCAGCAGGCCGACGCCGAGGCCGGCGGCGAGCAGCGTCGCGCCGGCCGCCGCAAGGGTCAGCGGGCGGGCGATACGACCGTGCCGCCCTTGATCACCGTGTCGATATGTTCGAGCACGCGGACGTCCTGCAGCGGATCGCCCGACACCGCGATCATGTCCCCGAACTTGCCCGGGGCGATGCTGCCGACGCCTTCGCCCTGTGTGCCAAGGGCTTCGGCGGCGCTGGTCGTCGCGGCGCGGATCGCCTGGATCGGGGTCATGCCCCATTCGACCATCTTGGCGAACTGGCGCGCGTTCTGGCCGTGCGGATAGACCCCGGCGTCGGTGCCGAACAACATTTTCACCCCGGCGCGGACGCCGCGCTGAAACGTCTGGCGCTGAGCGAGGCCGATCGCCTTTTCCTTGTCCAGACTCTCCTGCAGCGTGCCGTTCGAGATGCCGGTCGCGAGGATATAATCGTCGTTGTAGATATCCATGTCGAACCAGGTGCCGTGCTTGACGGCATCGGCGATGGTCGCGTCGCTGGCGAGGCTGGCGTGTTCGATCGTGTCGACGCCATTGTCGATCGCGGCGCGGATGCCGGCATCGCCATGCGCATGTGCTGCGACCTTCAGGCCGAGCGAATGTGCCTCATCGGTGATCGCGCGGATCTCGTCGGCATTGAGCTGTTGCGCGCCGGGCGCGTCGCCTTTGGAGAACACGCCGCCGGTGGCGCAGATCTTGATCACTTCGGCGCCGTACTTCTTGAGCCAGCGGACTTTTTCGCGCGCGCTTTCCGGCCCGTTGACGATCGCCGCGCCCTTCCGGTCGAACGACGGTGGCAGCAGATTGTCGTCGCAATGCCCGCCGGTCGAGCCGATCGCATAGGTCGCAGTGACGATGCGCGGACCCGTCGCCCAGCCGCCCTCGATCGCCTGGCGCAACGCGACGTCGGCGAACGCATCCGACCCGACGTTGCGAACGGTGGTGAAGCCTGCCTCGAGAGTCTTGCGCGCATTGCCGACACCGACCGCGGTCCAGAACTGGTCGGTATATTCGTAACCGCGATAGCCGCCGATTTCGGCAAGGCTGGTCAGATGGACGTGCATGTCGACAAGGCCGGGAAGCAGCGTCTTGCCGGGCAATGCGATGACTTTCGCATTGGCGGCGGGCGTCGTGCCGCTTTCGACCCTGGCGATGCGTCCGTCGGTAACGGTGATCACCGGATTGGCGACGTAACGGCCGGCGGCGACATCGAGCATCCGGTCAGCAGTCACGACCACTGTTTCGGCGAGCGCGGGCATCGATCCGGCGGCAGTGAACAGCGCCATCGCGGCGGCCGTTCCGCACCGGAAGTAGAGGAAGTTCACGCTATGTTGCCTCAAGTTGGTCTTCCTATGGTGCTGGGTGGCGGTGCGGGCGCGAAGGTTATTGGCGTTGCTCATGCGCGCCGTTGAAACACAGCAAGTCCTATTAGGACAGCCCTATTTCGCCGAATGTTTGAGCGGATCGTGGCCCCAGTTCATCAGCGAGTAGCGCCACTTGCTGTTCTTGATGTCCGCACGGTGTTCCGGCCCCTGCGCCATATGGCGTTTCACATAGCCGACGACCTTGGCCATGTGCTGGTAATCGTCGTCGGTCAGTTCAGCTTTCTTCTTGCGCTTGATTGCGACGATGCGGCGTCCCGATGCGTGGCCGACGCTTTCGCCCGAGCCTTCGCCGTCGGTGCCTTTCCAGCCGACCTTTTTCGAATCCTTCGAGTCGAGGAATTTTTCGATCGCCGCGGGGGTCATATTTACGGCCTGTTTGAAGGCGGCGTAAGTTTCGGCGTTCTTGGCGTCGGTCCTGGTCGGCATGAGGCGGCAACGGGCGGGCCGCTAACCGGTTCCTAGATGTGCAGCACCCGGCCATCCGCGGCCAGCACGCTTTCGTGCATCATCTCGCTCAGCGTCGGATGCGCGAAGACGGTGTGGGCGAAATCCTCGTCGATCAATTCGCCGGTCTTGCCGATGGTGTAGCCCTGGATCAGCTCAGTGACTTCGGCGCCGATCATGTGCGCGCCGAGCAGTTCGCCGGTCTTGGCGTCGAACACGGTTTTGACGAACCCTTCGGCCTCGCCGAGCGCGATCGCCTTGCCGTTGCCGATAAAGGGGAATTTGCCGACCTTGAGTTCGTAGCCCGCTTCCTTGGCCTTGGCTTCGGTCAGGCCGACGCTGGCGATTTGCGGGTGGCAATAAGTGCAGCCCGGGATGTTCTTTGGGTCCATCGCATGCGGATGCTTGCCCGCGATATGCTCGGCGGCGATGACGCCTTCATGGCTCGCCTTGTGCGCCAGCCAGGGCGGCTGCGTCACGTCGCCGATGGCGTAAAGCCCGGGGACGCCGGTGCGGCACATCGCGTCGGTCTTGATGAAGCCGCGGTCCATCTGCACGCCGAGCGCTTCGAGCCCGATGTCCGCGGTGTTGGGGACGATGCCGACTGCGACGATGGCGTGGCTGAACTGATGGTCGGCGATCTTGCCATCCTTGGTCTTGATCTTGGCGGTGACACCTGAGGCGGTGGCCTTGAGGTCTTCGACCCCGGCGCCCGTGAGGATCGTCATGCCGAGCTTCTCGAGCGACTTCTGCAGGAACGCCGAGACTTCGGCATCTTCCACCGGGACGACGCGGTCGAGCATCTCGACGACGGTCACTTCGGCACCGAAATCGCGGTAGAAACTAGCGAATTCGATGCCGATCGCGCCCGATCCGATGACCAGCAGCTTGGTCGGGGTTTCGGGCGGGGTCATCGCGTGGCGATAGGTCCAGATGCGCTTGCCGTCCGCCGGGGCGAACGGCAGGTCGCGTGCGCGGGCGCCAGTGGCGACGATGATGTTCTTGGCTTCGAGTTGGGTTTCGCCTTTGTCGCTCGTGACGGTCATCTTGCCGGGAGCGGTCAGCTTGCCGGTGCCCATGTGCACGGCAATCTTATTCTTCTTCATCAGGTGCGCAACGCCCTGATTGAGCTGCTTGGCGACACCGCGCGAGCGCGCGACGATCTTGGTCATGTCGAAGCCGGGCGTGGCGCTGAGACCGTACGCGTCGGCATGCTGCATGTTGTGATAGATTTCGGCCGAGCGCAGCAGCGCCTTGGTCGGGATGCACCCCCAGTTGAGGCAAATCCCGCCGAGCAACTCGCGCTCAACGATCGCGGTCTTGAGCCCGAGCTGGGCGGCGCGGATCGCGGCGACATAGCCGCCGGGGCCGCTGCCGAGGACGATGAGGTCGTAGGTTTCAGCCATTACGCCACCAGTCCCATCGGATTCTCAACCAGCCGCTTAAACGCCGCCATTAGCTGCGCGCCATCCGCGCCGTCGATGGCGCGGTGGTCGAAGCTGCCGGTGGCGCTCATCACCGTCGCGATGGCGAGCGCGCCGTCGACGACATAGGGGCGCTGTTCGCCCGCGCCGATCGCCATGATCATGCCCTGGGGCGGGTTGATGACGGCTTCGAACTGCTTGATGCCCATCATGCCCATGTTCGAAATCGAGGCGGTGCCGCCCTGATATTCGTGCGGCTGGAGCTTGCCCTCCTTGGCGCGGTCGGCGAGCCCCTTCACCTCGGTGGAGATGGCGGAGATCGCCTTGCTGCCCGCATCCACCACGATCGGGGTGATCAGGCCGGTGGGCGTCGACACCGCGACCGAAATGTCGGCGCGGCTGTACTGGACCATCTCGGTCGGCGTGTAAGAGACGTTGCACGCGGAGACTTCGAGCAGCGACAGCGCGAGCGCTTTCACCAGCATGTCGTTGACACTGACCTTCACGCCGCGATCCGCCAGCGCCGCGTTGATCTCGCCGCGCAACTTGAGCAGCGCGTCGAGGCGTATGTCCACCGTGAGGTAGATGTGCGGCACCTGCTGCTTCGATTCGGTGAGGCGGCGGGCGATCGTCTTGCGGATGTTGGTAAGCTTTTGGCGTTCGTGCGGGATGTCGGTGACGAAGTCGCCGGCGGCAGCGGCGGCAGCGGGGGCCGGGGCGGCCGGTGCGGCGGCAGGCGTTGCGGCCGCGACGGGAGCGGCGGCGCCCGGCTTGGCGCCTTCGACATCCGCCTTGACGATGCGGCCGCCGGGACCGGTGCCAGTGAGCGTGGCGAGGTCGACGCCCTTCTGCTCGGCGATCTTCTTGGCGAGCGGGGAGGCTTTGACGCGGTCGTCCGAGGCCGCGGCTGATGCCACGGCGGGCGTCGGCGCTGGAGCGGGCGCCGCCTCGGCCTTGGGGGCTGGCGAAGGTGTCGGGGCGGCAGCCTTGGTCGCAGGCGCGGCCTCTTCGCCTTCTCCGGCCATCGTCGCGATGACCGTGCCGACCTTTACCCCGTCGGTTCCTTCGGCAATCAGGATCTCGCCGATCGTGCCCTCGTCGACGGCTTCGAACTCCATCGTCGCCTTGTCGGTCTCGATTTCGGCGAGGATGTCGCCAGACTTGACCGCATCACCCGCCTTGACCAGCCACTTCGCCAGCGTGCCCTCCTCCATCGTCGGAGACAGTGCAGGCATTTTAAGCTCGATCGGCATGGGCAACTCCTGTTGGCCGGTCTTTTGGCCAGCCATGTCGTAGCGTCAAGTTAGGGCGCGTTCATTGCTGCGCGGGCGCTGCCGCACCCGCGATACGCCACAGCAGGAAGGGCGATCCCTTGGGCAGCGGCACGGGCGTCAGCCAGGCGAATTTCTCGCCTTTGGCCAACCGCGAATAGAAGCCGTTCGGGCTGCGCGCGCGGTAGACCGTCGATTCGTTCATGTTGGGGCAGGTCAGCAGCAGCGTCGCGCCATGCCGCAGCATGATCGCATGGGCGTTGTCCGGCGCGCCGTCGAAGGCGTGATGGACGTCGAGAATCGCGTCGCCATTGCGGTGATAGGGTCCGGCCACCGCCTTGTGATGTGTCACGTTGATCAGGCGCGGACCCATATCGACGAAGGTGAAAATCGTCGTCGCGGGGAAATTGTTGATCGTCGCCAGCGCGGGCAGCGTCGGGCATTTGGCGTTGGCGCGGTTGATCGTCCTCATGCGGTTGTTCGGGCCGCTCCCGGGCCATTGATCGGCGATCCAGCCCGGCGCCAGACCCGAGACGAACATGACGAAGGCCACGGTACCGATCACCCGCGTGGCCAGATTGGTGCTGTCGATCAGGAACGGAACGAACGTCCAGATCAGCGCGGCCGCGCCGGGAATCGCGATCAGTTGCGCGCCGGGCCCGTTGCGCGTCTGCCAGAAGCACAGCAGCAGGGAGAGGATCGAGACGAAGGCGACGGTCGCCCAGGCGGGGAAGGTGCGTGTGCCCCAGGCCTGGCGCGCGGCGAACAGGCTTCCCAATACCCCCGCGACGGGCAGAGCCGCGACGGTCAGCGCGGTCGAGACCGTCTGCGCGTAGAGTGGCTTGGCTTCCTTCACATGGCTAAACCAGCTCTGGTACAGTTCCGGCGAAATCTGTTCAGGGGCGCCGAGGCATTGCGGAAAGGCTGAGGCAAAGCCGCCGCCGAGCGCAGCGCCGACGGCGCCGAGCGCGGCGAGCCGCAGCGGCGCGGTCCTGAGCGGCAGATAGGTCACGAAAAAGGCCAAGACCGCCGTTGCGACCATCGTCGTCAACCAGACGGGCGACAGCACGTCGCAGCGCCACACGCGGTTGTCGTAACTGGTGAAGAGGAGGTAGCCGAGCGCGCAGCCCGCGCCGAGCGTGAGGGCGTAGGCGCGCAGCCGACGGGTTTCTTCCTCGGGTTCCCACATCCAGCGCAGCGCCGCCGCGCCGCCGGAAACGACGAGGAACGGCATCAGCTCGAGCCCGATGGTCAGGCTCAGCGCGCTCGACAGCCCCATCGTCGCGCCACCGCGCCGCGCGTCGGGATCGGCGAGCCCGGCGAGCGTCCAGGCGAGCATCGCCAGCTGCCAGCCATGATGATCGACGCGCAACGGCATCATCATCAGCAGCGTCGAGCCGCAGCAGAAATAGAGGCCTGCCGCGACAATCCAGGCATTGGGCGCGATCAGCCGGCGCGTCGCGGCGCTGATGCCGAAGAGCGCGACGCCCATCGGCAGCAACGGGGCCAGCGCCGCTGCCCAGCGATCCGCCGCCCAAATGCCGAGGAAGGGGCGCAGCGCGAGTTCGATCGCGGCGATCGGCAGGTCGACCAAGCGGCTCCAATGGATGTTGTAGCCGACGGGCGGGTTGAGCTTGTACTGGCGGAGGTCGAACCAGCCTTGCCCGGCGAGCAGCGCGCGGACCTGCGCCATGCGCATATTGTCGTCGGTATCGGGCAGCGAATACCAGTGGATGCTCGCCCAGCGCGACCAGACCATCCAAACCGCGCCGGCGAGCCAAACGAGCAGGAGCCAGCGGCGCCAATGGCGGATTTCGGGGAGCGAATTAAAGCCGGTCATTGGCGCGCGCCGCTAGGGCTTCGCTGGCCTTTCGACAAGCCGCCCGCCAGCCGCTACAGGCGCGCGGTTCATGTTCGACCGTATCCTCGCCCCACTGCCCATCCCGGCTGCCCACCGCCCATTGGTGGAACAGATCATCCGCTATGGGGTGGTCGGTGGCTTCGTCACGCTGTTGGGTGTCGCCGCCTATGCGATCGCCGCCGGTTATTTCCGGCTGCACGAACAGGTCGCCAACATCATCGCCTACCTCGTCGGTGTTAGCACCGGCTATTTCGCGCATTCGGCGATCAGCTTCCGCGATCAGGCCGGCGCGCGCTCCTGGGGGCAGTCGCTGCGGTTCGCCGTCGTCTCCGTCGTCAGCTATTTGCTCAATGCCTTGTGGGTGTGGCTGGCGACCGACCTGTTGCACGGCCCCTTTTGGTGGCCGATCCCCGGCATGGTGTTCGCCACGCCGCTGATCATCTTTGTCCTCAACCGCAAATGGGTTTTTGCCTGATGGCCGGGACTTTCTGATGGAACGCGTCATTTACGACCGGATGGCCGAGCACGACTCGACCCATTGGTGGTACCGCGCGCGGCGCGAGATCCTGGCGAGCGTCATCGAGCGCGCGGTCGCGCTTCCCAAAGACGCGCGCATTCTGGAGATCGGCTGCGGCACGGGGCATAACCTCCCCATGCTGGCGCGGTTCGGACGGGTCGACGCGGTGGAGATCGATGCCGCCGCGCGCACCGTCGCGGAAAAGCGGCTGGGACGGCCGATCGGGTCGGGACCGCTGCCGCATCTCGCGGGCGTGCCCGAGGGGGCTTACGATCTGGTCGCGCTGCTCGATGTGCTCGAACATGTCGAAGACGATGCTGCCGCGCTCCAATCGATTGCGCGGCGGCTGAAGCCGGGCGGGACGATCCTGCTCACGGTGCCGCAATATCCGTGGATGTGGAGCGGGCACGACGTGGCAAACCATCATCACCGGCGTTATGTGAAGGCGACGCTAACGGACGCGATCAAGCGCGCGGGCCTGAAGCTCGAGTTGCTATCGAGCTTCAACAGTCTGTTGTTCCCGCTTGCCGCCGTGCAGCGGGTCGCCGCGCGGGTTACCGGCAAGGAGGGCAGCGACGACACGCCGCCGCCGCGGCTGGTCAATACGCTGTTCGAGACGGTGTTCGGGCTGGAGCGCTATTTGGTCGGGCGTGTGCCGATGCCGCCGGGCGTTTCATTGCTGGCGATCGTCCGGCCAGCTTCAGCGTAGCTCGGCCGATCGGCGCGGTGGCCGAGGCGCGAACCTTCACGCGCGCCGCCGATCACATCGCTGACGATATAGAGGGGGCGGTGCTTCACCTCGACGTAGAGACGTCCCAGATATTCGCCGATCATGCCGAGTACGAACATCTGTACCGCGCCCAGCCCGACGACGACGAGCATCGTCGAGGTCCAGCCCTGCAGCGCGCGGCCGGTGAAAAAGCCAAAGGTGATATAGGCCATCAGCAGGAGCGAGGCGCCGGTCAGCACCACCGCAGCATGGCTGGCAAAGCGCAGCGGCGCGGTCGAAAAGCCGGTGATCGCATCGAAGGCGAGGCGCATCATCTTGGCCAAGGGGTAATGCGTTTCGCCGGCCAGCCGCGGATCGCGGTCATAGGCGAAGGGCACTTGGCGGAAGCCGACCCACGCGACCATGCCGCGGATGAAGCGCGCCTGTTCGGGCAGCGCGAGGAAGGTATCGAGCGCGCGCCGCGTCATCAGCCGGAAATCGCCGGTGTCGAGCGGGATGTTGGTGTCGGTCAGCCGCGCAAGCAGGCGGTAGAACAACGCCGCCGTCGCCTTCTTCGCATAGCTTTCGCCCGCCCGCGCGCGGCGGACGGCATAGACCACATCGGCGTCTTCGCGCTTCATCATGTCGAGCATGTCGGGGAGCAGTTCAGGCGGATCCTGCAAATCGGCGTCGATCACGAGGATGTGCTCGCCGCGCGCCAGATCGAGCCCAGCGGTCAGCGCCAACTGGTGCCCGTGATTGCGCGACAGGTTGATTGCAGTGACACGGGGGTCGGCGGCGGCAAGGCGCTGCAGCGCGGCCCAGGTCGCATCTTTCGACCCGTCATTGATTAGGACGATTTCATGGTCGTCGCCCGCGACCGCTCGCGCCACGGCGGAGACGCGCGCATAGAGCGTGTCGAGACACTTTTCCTCGTTGTAGCAAGGCGCGACGATCGAAAGTTTGACGGTCATGATTTGAAGGCATCCGGAGATGGGCGGGGCTGGGTGCGGTCCACGACGCGGTACAGCACGCTGGTGCCATCGCGCCAAACCGGGGCGAGCCCACGGGTCCAATACCGATTATAGGGCGGCGGGTCGAGCAGCCAGACATAGTCGAAAGTATCGCGCGGGAAATTGGCAAGGCTCCAATTAAGCGATTTCCACCATTCGCCCCGGCATTTGCCCGCCGTCACGATCTGCGACGGATCGCTGTTGAACCAGCGGCGCGTGCTGATGTGCGCGCGAAGCAACTGCGCCCCGGCCATGTTCCACTGATCGTTGGAGAACGCGTCGCGCCGCACGATGGCCATCGCGGGGACGTGTTCCATGCGGTTCGTTGCCCAGTTTGGTACGCAGGATGCGCCAACGAAACTGACGACGCGCGCGCCGCGCGGCAAATTCGGCAGCGCCGCCGTCACGCGGTCGATGCTTTGCCCGTATAAGAAGAAGCTTGCCGTGGTGGCGGCGATGCGGACGAGATAAAAGGCCAGTCCGGCGGCCGCGAGGCGCCCGGCAAAGCGCATCGACGTGTCGGGCTTGAGGCGGATGGCAATCAGCGCGATCGCGAACATATAGGGGGTCAGACGCATGTCGGCATAGGCCGATCCGAACACAATGCGCGGCAGGCACAGGAAAGTAAGGGCAAGAAAAATCGCGGTCGCGGCGAGATTGCGCGAAAATTGCAGGCGCGGGTCACGCAACGCCGCAAACAGCGCCAGCACGATGACGGCGAGGCTGGCGGCATCGAACCAGCGCCAGCGGTCGCGCAGCGTCAGGTTGAGCCAGAGCAGCTTTGCGCTCCAATTGAACCAGTCACCGGTTTGCCCGCCGACATGGGCACCGCTGCGCCAAAGGATCATCAGGATCAGCGGCGGCGCCAGGCTGAGGCAATGGACGCTTGCCCAGAATATCGATCGCGGCCAGCTGCCATCGCCTTCGGCACGGCTCTTGTCGTGCTGTCGGATCAGTTCCGCCGAGAAAGCGGCAACCCCGAGCATGCCCCAGCCGTAGGTGTGCGTGACCCAGATCACGGGACCGATCAGCAGGAAAATCAATGCGCGCAGCCGTAACAGGCCGAGCCGTGCGAGCCGCAGCCACAGCGCAAAGGCCATCAGCGCGAGCGCCATCGCCAGCGCGAAATTGACGAAGCCGAACTGGAATGGGTGACCATAGGCCAAGGGCAAGGCGAACAGCGCCATCGGCTGCACTTCGCGGTTCACCTCGCGGCAGATCCAGATCAGCCCGCCAACGGTGAGTGCCGGGATGGTCATCACGATCAGCTTGATGCCGAGTTCAAGTCCGAACAGCTTCGCCATCGGGATGATCAGCAGATCGACCCCCAAATTGCCGATCAGCGCCCAGCGAAATGTGTAGAATTGCGCCAGCGCAGGGTTTGCGCCGCCGGCGAGCTCCACCTGGTATCGACCCATATGACCCGGCAGGTCGACGAGCGGGGGCACTGTTGGCCACAGCAGCGGCAGCATGCTGATCAAGACCAGCGCTGCGGCGAACCCGCGCGTTTCCCACCAATGCGTGTGCCGCGCTTCCACGGCTGCGTGCCTTACGGCGCGGAACGGGTCGGCGGCAATATGCGGAGGAGCCGCGCGTCGTCTGGCAGGGCCAACCCGGTGCGGCCGTGCTGGTTAACGTCACTTTGATGCCTCGCCGCTATGCAGGCAAAATGAACGCGCTGCGCAAGTTTGCACCGTCTGATCCGGTCGGCGATTCGGACATCGAAGTGACGATCGTGATGCCATGCGCTGAGAACGCCGATACCCTTGCGGCGCGCATCAAGAAGGCGGTGCGCTTCCTGCTCGACAATCATTTATCGGGCGAAGTGCTCATTGTCGGCGACGGCTCGTTCGGTGCCGCTCGCCCCATTGCCATCGCGCTCGGCGCGCGGATCGTCGCCGTTCCCGACAAAGGCTACGGCGCGGCGCTGATGGGCGGGATCGCCGCGGCGCGTGGCTGTTACGTGATCGTGGCCGACGCCGAAGATGGCTTTGAACCCGAGCGCATGATGCCGTTCGTCAAGGTGCTGCGGGCAGGTGCGGACCTGGTCGTGGCTAATCGTTTCCGCGGCGGGATGGGGTCCGGCGTCCAGTCACAACTGCGCCGTCGACCAAGCCATCCGGTGCTCAGCTTTGTCGGGCAGTTGTTTTACGCAACCCCGATCGGCGATTCCCGGTGGGGGCTGCGCGGTTGTCGTAAAGACGCGGTCGCGCGGCTCCATTTGACTGCGCCGGAATTCGCGCGCGATTTGATCGCAAAGGCCGCATCGGCCGGGCTCGACGTGCGCAAAGTGCCGGCGACACGCAAACGTGATGAGCGCAGCCGCGCGCGGCATGTGCGATATCGGGAGGTGAAGGGGGGCCTCTGCTCGATCAGCGCCGCGGCTGAAGCCTAGGAAACGGCCCGCAACTTCACCGGTTCGAGCGGACGGATATCGACCGCGTGTTTCCAGCACAGATCGTGCAGACCAAGCTGGCGCCCGTCATGCGAAAGGATGCTGATCTGGCGGATCGGCTGTTCGTCGCGCTGATCGACCAGCACCGGCGTCGACGGCGTGCCCGATTCCCATTGTTCGCCCCATTGCCGCAGCGCGAGCATCGCCGGGAGCAGCGCAGCGCCCTTTTCGGTGAGGCGGTATTCCACCTTGCGGCGATCGTCAGCCATTGCCTCGCGCGTCAGGATGCCGTGATCGACCAGCCGGCCGAGCCGGTTCGCGAGGATGTTGCGGGCGATGCCCAGCGTCCCCTGGAATTCTTCGAAATGGTGCAGGCCGTTGAAGGCGCCGCGCAGGATCAGGAACGACCAGCGTTCGCCGACCGCCTCCAACGCCGCGGGCAAGGCGCACGAAGCCGCCGCCAGATCTTCTCTCAGTTCACCCATCTCCATCCTTCAGCCTATGCGCGAAAATATTTTTCGCAAGTGGATAAGTTTTGTGTTGCAACTTGCAACCTATCCCACTAGGTAGTGATTCGCAACTGGTTATCCAGTCGCATCGAAACAGGAGAATTCAAATGGTTCGCACTCTCGCCATCGTCGGTGCCTTTGCCGCAAGCGCGTTGTCGCTCGGCGTCAGCGTCCAGCCCGCTTATGCTCAGGCCCCGGTGGTCCGCGCCGTCACTGTCGCTCAGATCGAAACCAAGTCGATCGTCGCCGGTGAAACGCTGTGGAATTGCGGCGCCGACGGTTGCACCACGCGCGCGCTGACCAGCCGCCCCGCTGTCGCCTGCGCGCAAGTGACGAAGCAGGTCGGCGCGGTATCGAGCTTCAGCGTCGGCGGCGCCGCGCTGTCGAGCGAAGACCTCGCCAAGTGCAACGCGAAGGCCAAGGGCGGCGCGACCGCGCTCGCCGCCAAGTAAGCAGTTTACGGATACGGGCGGTTGCTCCCTTGCACGCCCGCCGAATGAGCCGGGGTCCGCTTGGACGGACCCCGGCTCTTTTTTTGCCTAGTGCGCCAGCCGCGCGTTGGTCGCGTCGAGATAGGCAGCGATGGCCGGGACATCACGGGGATCGATCGGCGCCTTGTAAACCTTGGCCATTTTCTCGACTTCGGCAGTCCAGACCTTGGCGTCGAAGCGCGGCTGCGTGAGGGTCATCTCCGCCGAGTGACAGCCGGTGCAGGCGGCGCGAACCAGATCGACGTTGGGGCCATCGGGCAGTTGCACCGTGTCTTCCGGCAGCGTGACGCTGACATTTTGGAACACGGCTCGAGGTTGGCGATCACAACCGGTCAGCGCCAAAGCGAGGATCAGCGCCCACCTCATATCAGCCGCACGGTCATCATTTCGATCACGTCACGCGCGTAGCCGCTCGGATTCCACGCCTGTTCAAGCGGCTGGGTGCGCCCCTGAATGTTGGTGCATCGCGCGCCGAATCTTACGGTGCCCGCCGGAAGTGTCGCGCGCCAGCGGCGAAAGCTGTACGGCCCGTGATCGGCTTCCAGCGTCGCCAAGACCGGCTGTGCAGCACCCAATATCTCGACCTTTGCAACGCCACAGTCGCCCCCCAGCGCGACTCCACGCAGCTCGACCGGCGCACCGCGTCGAACACTGTCGCCGTCCTCGAGATTGGTTACGACCGCGCGCGGCGGCATCGCGGCGACGGGGTGGGTCGGGAAATCCTTGTCGCCCGGCTTCACTGGTACGCTGGGCATGCGGTACGCCTTGGCCATCCAGAAATTATCGTCCTCGCCCGTCAGCACCTCGATGTCGCTGAGCATCTTGACCCAATAGGTCGAGAACCAGCCGGGCACGATCAGGCGCAGCGGATAACCGTTGAGCAGCGGCAGGTTTTCGCCGTTCATCGCAAAGGCGACGATCACATCGGGATCACGGGCTTTGTCGATCGGCAGCGATTTGCGGAATTGCGGCGCGCCTTCGACCAACGCAGTATCGAGGCCGGTAAAGCGGACATGCTTCGCTGCGCCGGTAATGCCTGCCTTGTCGAGCAAATCCCGCAGTCGCACCCCGCGCCACATCGCATTACCCATCGCCCCATTGGCCCATTGCGCGCCAGGCACGCGCGGCTGAAACAGGCCGCGGCCATTGCCCGCGCATTGATTGACCGCGGCGACCTCGATGATGTCGCCCGCTCGCACCACCTCGGCGAGCGCGAGGCTGAGCGGCGATTTGACCGCACCATGAATGTTGAGGCGGAAGGCTTGGGCGTCGACGCTCGTCGGCATCCCGGCCCAGTGCCAGCGGACGAAGAAGCGGTCGTTGGGCGTGAACACACCGCGGTCGAACACCTCGCGTGGCGTTTCGAGCAGCGGCGGCCGGACGCGCTGGACGATCATGTCGCGCTTGCCCGCGAAATCGCGCGCGGTCGGGCGCAGGCTCGGGCCGCCAGGCAGGTGCAGGTCGGCCATCGGCCCGGCGGCGACGGGCAGGACGAGCGCGCTCGCGCCCATTCCGCCGATGACAGCACGCCGGTCGATCCGATCCATGACGCGTGGATAGGCGCGGCTTGCCGGACGGACAAGTTTGCGGCCAAGGCGAACGCGTGAGCGTCGCCCGCCTGACCCTGACCGATTTTCGATCCTATGCCGGCGCGAGCATTGCACCGGGGCCGGGATTCAACGTGCTCACCGGCGAAAACGGCGCGGGCAAGACGAATGTGCTGGAGGCCCTGTCCCTGCTCGCTCCAGGCCGAGGTTTGCGGGGCGCACCGCTCCCCGAAATGGTGCGGCGTGACGGCGAGGGCGGTTTCACCGTCGCGGCGACCCTGTCCGACGGGCCAGTGATCGGCACAGGCATCAACGCCGAGGCACGTGAACGCCGCATCGTGCGCGTCGATGGCGTCACGGCCAGCGCGGCGAGCCTCGCCGAGCGCATTTCGATCGTCTGGCTGACCCCGGCGCAGGACCGCCTGTTCACCGACAGCGCGGGTGCGCGGCGACGGTTCCTCGACCGCCTCGTCCTCGCGCTCGAACCCGGCCATGCCCGTCACACGGCGCGTTACGAGGCGGCGATGCGCCAGCGGAATCGGTTGCTGGCAGAGCGAGGCGCAGGGCGACTCCCCGATCCGGCGTGGCTCGATGCGCTCGAAGCCGCGATGGCCGAGCATGGCCACGAGATTGCGCTGGCGCGCGAGCGATTAGTGGAGGCGCTGGGAGCGGTCGAGGTGCCCGAGGACAGCTTTGCCCGCGCAGCATTTTCCCTCGATAATGGCGACGTCGGCGATCTACGCGCGTTGCGTCCGCGCGACGCAGCCGCCGCCCGGACGCTCTCAGGGCCGCATCGTCAGGATTTGCTGGTCAGTCACGCAGCCAAGCAAATGCCAGCCGCGCAAAGTTCGACGGGCGAACAAAAGGCGCTGCTCATTGGCATTGTCCTCGCGCACGCCGAGCTCGTCGCGCAGCGCACGGGACATGCGCCGGTGCTGCTGCTCGACGAAGTTGCCGCGCATCTCGACGCGCGGCGCCGTACCGCCTTGTTCGAGCGTCTGGCGGGCCGAGGGCAGGTCTGGTTGACGGGCACCGAGGCTTCGGTCTTTACCGACGCCCCGGGTGCCCGCCATTTTCACGTCGCGGATGGCGCGATTAGCGCCTGACGCGCTTCCACGCGCAGTGGCGGACGCGCTTGTGGTTTTGCCAGCGCGTGACGCAGACCTTGCGCTGAGTCCAGCCGCGATGCCAACCACGGTGCCAGCCGCTGTCGCGGTGTGTCACCGTGCGTTCGGTGACCCGGGTCGTTTCACCGCGACGTAGTCCGCCGCCCTGCGTCGTTTGCTCGACGGTGGTGGTCCTGCTGTGATCCGCCATCTGCGCTGGCGCGGCAGCTGTTGCCGCCAGTCCGAACGCTGCTGCGGCGATCAAAAATGCCTTCATCTTGGAGACTCCTTAACGGTCGATCACGTCATAACGCGGCCGCCGCACGATCGGGTCCGCGCGATGCCATTTTGCTTGGGATTCCCAGGCATCCTGCCTATATCCGATTGATGGACGAAACCCCGCAAAACACCCCCAACACTTCCGATTATGGCGCCGACGCGATCAAGGTTCTCAAGGGCCTCGACGCGGTGCGCAAACGCCCCGGCATGTATATCGGCGACACCGATGACGGATCGGGTCTCCACCACATGGTGTTCGAGGTGTCCGACAACGCAATCGACGAAGCGCTGGCGGGGCATTGCGACCGGATTCTGATCCAGCTTAACCCCGATGGTTCGGTCAGCGTCGAGGACAATGGCCGCGGCATCCCGACCGGCATTCACGCCGAGGAAGGCGTGTCGGCCGCCGAAGTCATCATGACCCAGCTCCACGCGGGCGGGAAGTTCGAGAACACGTCGGACGACAATGCCTACAAGGTTTCGGGCGGGCTGCACGGCGTCGGCGTGTCGGTGGTCAACGCGCTTTCCGAACATCTCGACCTGACGATCTGGCGCGATGGCGAGGAGCACTACATGCGCTTCCGCCATGGCGATGCCGAAGCGCCATTGAAGGTCGTTGGTCCGGCGCCGGCGGGCAAGAAGGGTACCAAAGTCACCTTCCTGCCCTCGCCCGCGACGTTCAAGATCACCGAGTTCGATTTCGAAAAGCTTGAGCACCGCTACCGCGAATTGGCGTTCCTCAACTCCGGCGTGCGAATCGTACTGGCCGATGCGCGGCATGAGGAGCGGCAGGAAATCGAGCTGTTCTACGAAGGTGGCATTGCTGCGTTCGTCAAATATCTCGACCGCGCCAAGACGCCGTTGTTCCCCGAACCGATCGCCATTTCGGCGGTGCGTGACGGCATCGGCATTGACGTCGCGCTCGAGTGGAATGACTCGTATTACGAGAATGTCCTGCCCTTCACCAACAACATTCCGCAGCGCGACGGCGGCACGCACATGGCGGCGTTTCGCGCCGCACTGACGCGGACGCTTAACAATTATGCCGAGCGCAGCGGCATGATGAAGAAGGAAAAGGTCACGCTGTCGGGTGAGGACATGCGTGAAGGTTTGACCGCAATCGTCTCGGTCAAGCTGCCTGACCCGAAGTTCAGCTCGCAGACCAAGGACAAGCTGGTCTCGTCCGAAGTGCGTCAGCCGCTGGAAAGTCTGCTCGCCGACAAGATGGCGGAGTGGCTCGAGGAAAATCCGGCCAATGCGCGCCAGATCATCCAGAAAGTGATCGACGCTGCCGCCGCGCGCGAAGCCGCCAAGAAAGCGCGCGAGGCCAGCCGCAAATCGGTGATGGGCATCGCCTCGTTGCCCGGCAAGCTAGCCGACTGCCAGGAAAAAGACCCGGCCAAGTCGGAACTGTACCTGGTCGAGGGTGACTCGGCCGGCGGCTCTGCCAAGCAGGGCCGCGACCGCCATTTCCAGGCAATCCTGCCGCTGCGTGGTAAAATCCTCAACGTCGAGCGCGCGCGGTTCGACCGCATGTTGGGATCCAAGGAGATCGGCACGCTGATCCAGGCGATGGGCACGGGGATCGGTCGCGACGACTTCAACCTCGAAAAGCTGCGCTATCACAAGATCGTCATCATGACCGACGCCGATGTCGATGGCGCCCATATCCGCACGCTGCTGCTCACCTTCTTCTACCGCCAGATGCCCGAAATCATCCGCGCTGGGCATCTCTTCATCGCCCAGCCGCCTCTCTACAAGGCGACGCGCGGACGCAGCGAAGTCTATCTCAAGGACGACTCGGCGCTCGACGAGTATCTGGTTGAAGCGGGCGTTGCCGGGTCGCGGCTCGAAGGCGTCGGCGGCGGCACGCGGCTCGGCGCCGATCTGCGCGGACTGGTCGACCACGCGCGCAAGCTGCGCGCGCTGATGCGTTATGTGCCGCGCCGTTACGATCCGGCGATCGTCGAGGGGCTCGCGCTCAATGGTGCGCTCAATCCCGAGCTCGATATGGCAGGGCGCACGGCGGCGGTGCAGGCGGCGGCAGCATGGCTGACGCGCGCCGATCCCGAAGCGCGCTGGTCGGGCCGTGTCGCCGAGGAAGGCGGCTATCACCTCGAGCGCCTGTGGCGCGGCGTGACCGATCACCACATCATCGAATCCGCGTTTCTCGCCAGCCAGGAGGCGCGCCGCCTGCACAGCCTGATCGCCGAAGCGGTCGATGCCTATGCCGGCACCGCGCGTCTGGTGACGCAGCCGCGGACGCAGACGGCTGTGGCGTCCGAGGTCGAGGCGCCGGTCGATGCCGAGACCGAAGATACGGAAGTCGAAACCCCTGCGCAGAGTGCGAAGGGCGTCGCGGTGTCGCGTCCGAGCGAGCTGCTCGATGCGATCCTCGCTGCGGGCCGCAAGGGCCTCGCGATCCAGCGCTACAAGGGTCTTGGCGAAATGAATGCCGAGCAGTTGTGGGAAACCACGCTCGATCCAGCCAACCGTTCGATGCTCCGCGTCGAAGTCTCACAGGCGGACATGGCCGACGAGATTTTCACCCAGCTGATGGGCGACGTCGTCGAGCCGCGCCGCGAGTTCATCCAGGAAAACGCGCTCAACGTCGCGAACCTGGACGTCTGAGGCGTGGCAACGGTCGGTTTCATCGGGCTCGGGATCATGGGCGGGCGCATGGCGGGCCACCTCGCCAAAGCGGGCCACAGCCTGCAGGTCTATAATCGCGGGCGGGCCAAGGCCGAGGCGTGGGTTGCCGAGCACGGCGGCATGGTGTGCCACAGTCCCGCGGCCTGCGCCGAGGGTGCCGACGCAGTCATCACCTGCGTCGGCAATGACGACGATCTGGCCAGCGTGACGCTGGGACGCGACGGCGCGTTCCGTGCGATGAAATCGGGCAGCGTGTTTGTCGACCACACCACGGTTTCCGCCAAAATCGCGCGGCAATTGTCGGTCGAGGCCAAGGGGCTGGGGCTGATGGCGGTCGACGCGCCGGTCACCGGCGGCGAGATTGGCGCCAAGAACGGCACGCTGACGTTGATGTGCGGCGGCACTGAAAAGGCGATCGCCGCAGCGGCGCCGCTAATGGAGGCCTATTCAAGCCGCATCGTCCATATCGGGCCAGCCGGCGCGGGCCAGACGACCAAGATGTGCAATCAGGTGGCGTTTGCGGGAACGATCCAATCGCTCAGCGAAGCGTTACGCCTGGCCGAACACGCCGAACTCGATCTCGACCGCGTGTTCGAGGCGATTTCGAGTGGCGCGGCGGGCAGCTGGCAGATGACCAATCGCTGGGCGACGATGGTCAAGGACGAGTTCGATTTCGGCTTTCCGGTCGATTGGATGCGCAAGGATCTGGGCCTCGCGCTCGATGAGGCGCGCGCCAATGGGACGACGCTGCCCGTCGCGGCGCTCGTCGACCAATTCTACGCGGAAGTGCAGGCATTGGGCGGCGGGCGGCAGGACACCAGCGCGATCGTGCGCCGGCTGCCGCGCCACAAACACTCCTAGTCGCGTAGCAACTCGTTGATCGCGGTCTTGGCGCGCGTCTGCGCGTCGACGCGTTTGACGATGACGGCGCAGGCGAGGCTCGGGCCGGGTGTTCCGTCAGGAAGGGCCTTGCCCGGCAACGCGCCAGGCACGACCACCGAATAGGCCGGCACGCGGCCGACAAAGACTTCGCCCGTCGCGCGATCGACAATCTTGCTGGTCGAGGACAGGAACACGCCCATCGCCAGCACCGCGCCGCGTTCGACGTGAACACCTTCGACGACTTCGGAACGCGCACCGATGAAGCAATCGTCCTCGATCACCACCGGATTGGCCTGGAGCGGTTCGAGTACGCCGCCGATGCCGACACCGCCCGAGAGATGAACATTGGCGCCGATCTGTGCGCAGCTGCCCACCGTGGCCCAAGTGTCGACCATCGTTCCGTCGCCGACATAGGCCCCGATGTTCACGAAGCTGGGCATCAGTACGACGTTGCGGCCGATATGCGCGCCGTGGCGGACGATGCACCCGGGAACGGCGCGGAAAGCGGCTTCGCGGAAGCGATTTTCGCCCCAATCAGCAAATTTCGACGGCACCTTGTCCCACCAGTTCGCGCCGCCGGGGCCGGGCATGATCGCGTTGTCGTTGAGGCGGAAGCTGAGCAACACGGCCTTTTTCAGCCATTGATTGACCTGCCAGCCGCTATCCGTCGGCTCGGCAACCCGCGCCTGTCCGCTGTCGAGGAGCGCGAGCGCTTCGTTCACGGCATCGCGCACGTCCCCCGTCGTCGCGGTTGAAATGCCATCGCGCGCCTCCCAGGCGGCGTCGATCGTCGCTGCGAGCGTCATGAATCCTCCAAAACCGTATCGAGCCAATCGGCCAGATCTTCGATGCGCAGATCGACATAGCTGGGGCAAGAGGCGGTGACGGGTTCCTTGGACGCCTGTTCGCTGCCATTGTCGAGCCACACCGTTGTCATGCCGAGCGCTTTGGCGGGCGCCAGATTGCGCGCCATGTCGTCGACGAACAGCGCGGACGTGGGATCGACGGCCCAGTGGGCGCACAGCCCGGCATAGGCCGAGGCATCGGGCTTGGGGAGCAACCCCATCGCGTGAATGTCGTGAACGCCTTCGAAACTCGCGCCAAGGCCGAGCCGGTCAAGCACGCGGCCGGCATAGACAGCATCACCGTTGGTGAAGACCAGCTTGCGCCCCGGCAGCGCGGCGATTTGCGCGACGAGGCGGCTGTCCTCGACGATGCGATCGAGCGCGATGTCGTGGACATCGTCCAGAAATTCATGGGCGTCGACATCGTGCAGATCCATCAGCCCGCGCATCGTCGTGCCGTGCTCGGCAAAATAAGCCTTTTGCACCTGCCGCGCTTCGGCAGGCGGCAGGTCGAGCAAGCGCGACACATAAGCGGTCATCCGTGCATCGATCAGCGCGAACAAATTGGTCTGCGCGGGATAGAGCGTGTTATCGAGATCGAAAATCCACGCGTCGATATGGGCCAGGCCGGGGGTCATCGCGTAGCTCCATGGACGGGCGGCGCGGTTTCGTTAAGCTGGCCTCAACTAAAAAGTTTCTAATTCCTTGATCGAGCAAGGGAATTTAGGGCGGAATGTCGATTCGCAAGACCATCCTGGCGGGCGGAACGCTGCCGCTGGTGCTGCTCTCGGGCTGCGGTGGAGGGGGTGGCGGCACGCCAATTGCCTCGACGCCGACTCCCCCGCCAGCGCCGGTCCCCGTCCCGACCCCGACGCCCGTGCCAGTTCCCACACCGACCCCGGCGGGGTTCGACACCGCCGAATATCGCCGTTCCAACGCGGCCGTGCAGGCACAGGCGCTGAGCGCTTACAACGCGGGGGCGACGGGCAGCGGCGTTATCGCGGGAGTAATCGACAGCGGCATTATGGCGTCCAACATCGGCGAATTTCCGCGCATCGACGGCAATTCGACGGACCTGGCCGGCAGTCGCGGCTATTTCCAGGACAGCGCCAAGGGCGATCACGGCACGATCGTCGCGGACGTGCTGCTCGGCGCGAAAAACGATTTTGGGATCCACGGGGTCGCGCCGAACGCGTCGTTGCTCGTGCTGCGAACCGATACGCCCGACAGTTGCGCGGGCCTCACCTCGGACGGCGATTGCACGCATAACGACAATGCGATTGCCGCGGGGCTGGATGTGGCGCGGCGCGCCGGCGCGAAAGTGGTCAACGTCTCGCTCGGCGGGGCGCCGCCGAACTCGACGCTGCGAACGGCAATCGACCGTGCGACTGCGGCTGGGGTCATTATCGTCATTTCGGCCGGGAACGATGGCGGTGCGCAGCCCGACCCCTTGTCTCAGATCGCCGCCGACCCCGTTTCGCGCGGTTTGGTGCTGATCGCCGGATCGGTTGACGCGAACAACAGTATCTCAAGCTTTTCGGGCCGTGCCGGCGACTACGCGCCCTACTATTTGACCGCGCTGGGCGAAGCGGTGCGTTACGTCGATGGCGGCGGCAAATCTTATGGAGCGACCGGCACGAGCTTTTCCGCGCCGGTGATATCGGGCGCAGTCGCGCTATTGGCTCAGGCGTTCCCCAACCTGACGCCCGCGCAGATCATTGACCTGTTGCTGCGTACCTCAACCGATTTGGGAGCGACCGGCAGCGACGCGATTTATGGGCGCGGCGAACTGAATCTAGCGCGCGCCTTCGCGCCGGTGGGATCGACCTCGCTCAGCGTCACGGCGGCGGCGGTGTCGCTGAGCGACAATGCCACGCTGTCCGGCGCGATGGGTGATGCCGGCAACCAGACCGGGTTGGGCGCGCGGATCAGGGACGATTACGCCCGCGAATTCGCGGTCGATCTGGCCGGGACGATCGGCCGCGCGCCGATTTCGACCAAGCTGGCCGCAGGTCTCGCCAGCGTGCCGCACCAGACCGGGATCACTGCGGGCAACACCACGGTCGCGCTGGCGCTCGATGCGCGGCGGCCGCCCGATAGGCTGACGCTGAGCCAGGCCGATTACGGTCAGGCGCGCGCGCTCGCCGGGCTGGTCGCGACACGGATCGGGAAGACCGAGCTGGCGATGGGCTTTGCGCGTGGGGGCGAAGCGTTGCTTGGCGCGGCTCGCAGCCGGGCGGCGTTCCTTGTTGCCGATAATGCCGATGGCGCTGCGTCCCTGGCGCGCGCGCCCAAGGCGGCGTTTGCTGTGCGGCGGAGCGTCGGCGGCGTCGGGCTGACGGGGAGCATGGAGACCGGCGAACTGCGCTTGTGGGAGACGCCGGGTCAGGACCGATTGCGCGGCACATGGCGGCAGCAGCGTTATAATGCGGTGCGACTGGGCGCCGACAAGCGGTTCGGACCGCTCTCGCTCAACCTCACGGTGACGCGCATGGACGAGCGCGACTCGGTGCTCGGCGGGCGCTTTTCGGCCGCGCTGGGCGGCAACGGCGCGACCAGCACCTTCGCCGACGCGTCTGCGGTGCTGACGCCGCTGGAACATTGGCAATTCGGTGCAGCGGTGCGGCGCGGCTGGACGCAGGTGCCGGGGCGATTGGGGCGCGAAGCCTCGAGCGTCGCGACGCGGGCTCTGGCGTTCGACGTGACGCGTGACGCGGTGCTCGGCGGATCGATGAGCCTGCGTTGGGCGCAGCCGCTGCGGGTGACGTCGGGCGGCTTGAGCCTGACAGGCCTCGGCGATGCGACGTTCCTGTCGCTCAGTCCACAAGGG
>DATJIN010000028.1:0-28493 GCA_035493275.1 Sphingomonas sp.
CGGCAACTCGCGCGGATTGGCCTCGCCCGGCGCGTAATAGAGGTAGAGCGGCACGCCCGCGCGGTTGTGCGCGCGGATGAACGCGCCGATCTTCTCGTCGCCATCGGTCCAGTCGCCGACCAAAGTGGTGACGCCTGCTCTTCTAAAGGTGGCTTGGGTTTCCTCGCGATCAATTGCGGCCTTTTCGTTGACCTTGCAGGTCAGGCACCAATCGGCGGTGAAATAGACAAAGACGGGTTTTTGCGCGGCGACGAGTTGGTTGAGGCGGGCTTCGGAGAATGGCTCGCCATAAGCGGGCGCTTCGGCGGCCAGGGTCGATGCATCACGATGTTTGAGGCGCAGGAGCGATGCACCAGCTGCAGTCGCGACGAGTGCGACGATTGCGGCGGCGCCAAGTCCAGCCCTGCCCGCCCGCTGACGCGAACCGGCGACGATCATGGCGAAGGCGAGCGCAGCGATGACAGCCACTGCGATGACCGCGCCCTTGTCGCCGGCCTGCTGCCATAGCACCCAGCCCAGCCACAACGCCGTTAGCGCCATCGGCAGCGCGAGGATTCTGCGGAGCGTGACCATCCAGCGGCCCGGCCGGGGCAGGCGGCGGCGCAACGCCGGGATAAAGCCGATCGCGAGGAATGGGAGCGCTAGCCCCAGCCCAAGGCCCGCGAACACCATCAGCGCGGCGGCTTTGGGCAGCACCAGCGCCGCGCCCAGCGCCGCGCCCATGAACGGGCCGGTGCAGGGCGTCGCCACAAACGCGGCGAGCGCGCCGGTCATGAATCCGCCGCTGGCCTTGGCGCCGCCGCCCAGCACTGGCAGCTCGAACACGCCCAGCAGGTTGAGGGTGAGGGCGACCATCAGCGCAAATAGGACGAGCACGACGCGTGGGTCCTGCAACTGGAACGCCCACCCGACTCTAAGCGCGAGGACCAGCGCGCCGAGCGCGGTGAGCGTGAGCACGGCGCCCGCCGTATAAGCCATGGCTTCGCGACGCGCGGCGCGCTCATCGGTGCCGGCATGCGCGAGGCTCAGCGCCTTGAGGCTGAGGATCGGAAAAACGCACGGCATGACGTTGAGAATCAGCCCGCCGAGCAGCGCGCCGAGGATCGCCAGCGCGATCGTGCGCCCGTCATGCCTGGGTGGCGCGGAGGGCAGCGGCACGGCGCCAGGTACCGCGGTAAAACTGAGCCCGCGCCCGTTGCCGATGGCCAACACACCGGCGATTGATGCTTGCGAGAAATTGGGTGCGGCGGGAATCGTGACGATCAGTGTGTCACCGATCCGGGCAAAGGCCTGCGGGCCGGAGTCGATGATCGCTTTGCGCCCGACCGGGAAGACGTGCGGATTGGTCAGTGCGGCGCTCGCCGGATAGGGGAGGGCGAAGCGGATCAGAGGCTGCTCGTATGAGAATTTGGCCTCGGCGGCGAGTGGCGCGGGGAGCTTGGCGCGCCACGCGTCGAAGCGCGGATCACGCTCGCGGCCGTCGCCCGCGGTCAGAGTCAGCGCGACATCGACCTCCTCCGGCACACAGACTTCGGCGCTGCACACCAGGTAATGCACGTTCAGCTTTAACGGGACTGGTTGTCCCGCTGCCAGTGCCTTGGGCAGGCTGACGCGAAACAGCAGCGCATGCTCGCTCTCGAACACATAATTCGCCAGCCCGGCGATCGTCAGCAATTGCGGTACGGGAAATTCGGGCGCGCCAATCAGCACGCCCTTGGCGACCGACCAGGAAAATTTGGCGGGGAACCCCGCTTCGCCCGGATTCTGCCAATAGCCGTGCCAGCCTTGTTCGGGCGTCATGACGAGCGCGACGGTGATGTCCTGCCCAGCGCGCGGGTGCGGCGTATCGGCCACAAGCACGCCAGTCATGTGCCGCGCCATTGCCGGCGTCGCGAGAAACGCGAACAGGATCAGGAGCAGGCGAGACAAGCGCATCACGCGCGCTATAGCGCGCTTTCGCAATCTCCCAAGGAGTCGTCATGCGCCGCTTCGCCGCCGTCCTCGCCGCCGTCCTCTCTTACACGGTCGCCAGTCCGGCCGTCGCGCAGCCCGCGACGCCGCCAAAGCTGGTCGTCGTCATCTCAGTGGATCAGTTCTCAGCGGACCTGTTCGCTGAATATCGTGGGCTGTGGACCGGCGGGTTCAAGCGGTTGGCGGGCGGTGCGGTGTTTCCGTCCGGCTACCAAAGCCACGCCGCGACGGAGACCTGTCCCGGCCATTCGACGATCCTGACCGGCGATCATCCGTCGCGCACCGGCATCATCGCCAACACCTGGATCGATCAGAAGACGCGACCCGGGAGCACGGTCTATTGCGCCGAGGATGAGACCGTGGCCGGCTCGACGGCCAAAGTCTACACGCCGAGCGTCGCGCATCTGCTGGTTCCGACACTGGGCGACCGGATGAAGGCGGTGTCGCCCGCGACGCGCGTTGTCTCGGTTGCGGGGAAGGACCGCGCGGCCCTGATGATGGGCGGGCGCAATACCGACGAAATCTGGTTCCTGGACCCGTTCGCCAAAAACAAATTTTCGACCGTCGCGAGCCATGCGGGCGCGCCAGTTCCGGCGGCGGTAACGCGCGTCAACGGAACTCTCACCAAACTGCTCGGAGCCGATGGCAAGGCCGCGAAACTCCCGCCGCAATGCGCCAGCCGCGACCGCGCCGTGCCGCTGTCGCCGACCTTGTCGGTGGGCGACGGGCGCTTCGTGCGGAAGACGGGGGACACCGATTCGTTTCGCGCGTCTCCCGATCTCGACCGCGTGACCTTCGCATTGGCGGGCGATCTGGCGCGCGACATGAAACTGGGCCAGCAAGGCCAGACCGACCTGCTGATCATCGGCGCCTCAGGCACGGATTATGTGAACCACCGTTACGGCACGGAGGGCGCCGAAACCTGCATCCAGCTGACGATGCTCGATGGTTTGCTCAGCCGGCTATTCAAACAGCTCGATCGCGCCGGGATCGATTATGCCGTGGTGCTGACGGCCGATCATGGCGGCCATGACGTTCCCGAACGCAACCGGGATCATGCCTTGCCCGACGCGCAGCGGCTCGATCCATCGGTCGCGGTGGGCAAGATCGGCGCGCAGATCGGCAAAGACATGGGCTTGAGCGGACCCGTGCTACGCTTTGCCGACCTTAGCGACGTGTGGGTCGATAACGGCGTTCCAGCCGCGCAGCGCGAGGCGGTTGTTGCGCGGGCGAAAACGCTGCTGCTGGCGATGCCGCAGGTCGCGGCGGTGGTCACCAGAAGCGAGCTCGCAATCACTCCGCCGGCGACCAAGCCTGCCGAGCTTTGGACGCTGGCCGAACGCGCTCGAGCCAGCTTCAACCCGCAGCGCTCGGGCGATTTCGTGATCCTGCTCAAACCGCGCGTAACGCCGATCCCAGTGCCGACGCCGGGCTATGCGGCGACGCATGGCAGTCCCTATGATTATGACCGGCGCGTGCCGATCCTGTTCTGGCGCAAGGGACTGACCGGGTTCGAACAGCCCAATAGTGTCGAAACGATCGACATCGCCCCAACCCTCGTGGCGCTGATCGGGCTGGACGTGCCGGCGGGCGAGATGGATGGCCGCTGCCTCGATCTGGACGCCGGCCCGGACTCAAGTTGTCGGCAGCGCTCGTCTCATTAAGGGACGGAATTTGCGATAAAATTCGCCGAATGTCGCATTCGTACAAGTCTTGGGCGGAGCGCCCCGTTAGAGACGCGAGTCACCGAACAGGTGGGGGCCTGTGGGGCGCCGCGGGGGCTTCGCGCGGCGCCCTTTTTCTTGATTAATCGAGATTGGGCCTGAGCCAGCGGCGCGCGGTATCGAGATCGACACCGCGTCGCCGGGCGTAATCCTCGACCTGTCCCTCGCCAATACGCGCGACGCCGAAATATTCGGCCTGCGGATGGCCGAAGTAAAAGCCGGAGACCGCAGCCGTCGGCAGCATGGCGAAGCTTTCGGTCAGCGTCAGGCCACTCTCGCCCGCCTGCAGCAGGTCGAACAAAATCGGTTTGAGACTGTGGTCGGGGCAGGCCGGATAACCCGGTGCGGGGCGAATGCCGCGATATTCTTCCTTGATCAGCGCTTCGTTGGTCAGCTGTTCGCCGGGCGCGTAGCCCCACAGCGTCGTGCGGACGTGCTGGTGCAGCCGTTCGGCAAGGGCTTCGGCGAAACGGTCGGCGAGCGCCTTGAGCAGGATGTCCTGATAGTCGTCATGCGCGGCACGGAAGCGTTCGAGATGCGGCTCGATACCGTGGATGCCGACCGCGAAGCCGCCGATCCAGTCACCGTCATGGTCGATGAAATCGGCGAGGCACATGTTGGCGCGCCCTTCGCGCTTGGCAATCTGCTGGCGGAGGAAACTGAATTTATAGTGATCTTCGCCTTCCAGATGGAGGATAACATCGTCATCCTGCCGGCGGCACGGCCACAGCCCGGCGACGCCGCGTGCGGTCAGCCATTTTTCATCGATGATGCGCGCCAGCATCGCTTGAGCATCGGTGAACAGGTTGCGCGCGCTTTCGCCGACGATCTCATCGTCGAGGATCGCAGGATAGACACCCGCCAGTTCCCACGCGCGGAAGAACGGCGTCCAGTCGATGACTTCGGCAAGATCGCGTAGATCCCAATCGTCGAAGCGGTGCACGCCGGGTTCGAGCGGCGGCTGCGGCTTCAAGCGCATATCCGCTTTGAACCCGTTGGCGCGCGCGTCCTCCAGGCTGAGCAGCGGATTCTGGCCCTTGCCTTCGCGCACTTCGCGCACATGGGCGTAATCGTCGGCGAAGCCCTTCACATAGACGTCGCGGCCGGTGTCGCTGACCAGAGCCGTGGCGACGCCGACGGCGCGGCTGGCGTCGAGGACGTGAAGAACCGGACCTTTGTACGCCGGATCGATGCGTAACGCTGTATGGACTTTCGATGTCGTCGCGCCGCCGATCAGCAGTGGCATGGTCATGCCCGCGCGTTGCATCTCCTCCGCCACCGTGACCATTTCGTCGAGTGACGGGGTAATTAGGCCGGACAGGCCGATCATGTCCGCGTCATTCTCGTTCGCGGCGTCGAGGATTTTCGACCAAGGCACCATCACGCCGAGATCGATGACTTCATAGCCGTTACACTGCAGCACGACGCCGACGATGTTCTTGCCGATATCGTGCACGTCGCCCTTGACGGTGGCCATGATGATGCGGCCCTTGGCGCGCTGTCCCGCAACTTTTTCCGCCTCGATGAAGGGCAGGAGGTGCGCCACCGCCTTTTTCATCACGCGCGCCGATTTGACGACCTGCGGCAGGAACATCTTGCCGCTGCCAAACAGGTCGCCAACGACGTTCATGCCGTCCATCAACGGGCCTTCGATGACCTCGATCGGCTTGGGCAGAGCGAGGCGCATCTCCTCGGTGTCCTCGACGACATAGGCGTCGATGCCCTTGACCAGCGCGTGCTCGAGCCGCTTCCGGACTTCCCAGCCGCGCCATTCCTCGGCGGCCTTGGCCTGCTCGGGTGTCGTGCCCTTGTAGCTTTCGGCGAGCGTGATGAGCCGTTCGGTCGCACCCTCATCGCGGTTGAGGATGACGTCCTCGCACGCCGTCCGCAGCGCCGGGTCGATCGTGTCGTAGACGTCGAGCTGGCCGGCATTGACGATCGCCATGTCGAGCCCTGCGGGGATCGCGTGATACAGGAACACGCTGTGCATCGCGCGGCGCACCGGCTCGTTGCCACGGAACGAGAAGCTGAGGTTCGACAGACCACCCGAAAAGTGCGCGTGCGGGCAGCGGACGCGGATGTTCTTCACCGCCTCGATAAAGTCGACCGCGTAATTGTTGTGTTCCTCGATCCCCGTTGCGACAGCGAAGATATTGGGATCGAAAATGATGTCCTCCGGCGGGAAGCCAATGGTCATCAGGAGATCGTAAGCGCGCGCGCAAATCTCCTCCTTGCGCGCCTGGGTGTCGGCCTGGCCGGTCTCGTCGAACGCCATGACGACGACAGCGGCGCCATAGGCCATGCACTTGCGCGCGTGTTCGAGGAACTGATCCTCGCCTTCCTTCATGCTGATCGAATTGACGATCGGTTTGCCGGGGACGCATTTCAGACCCGCCTCAATGACGCTCCATTTCGAGGAGTCCACCATGACGGGCACGCGCGCGATGTCGGGTTCGGCGGCGATCAGCTTGAGGAAAGTGACCATCGCCGCTTCGGAATCGAGCAGCCCTTCATCCATGTTGACGTCGATGATCTGAGCGCCGTTCTCAACTTGCTGGCGCGCGACCTCGACCGCTTTGGCATAGTCGCCGGCCATGATCAGCTTCTTGAACGCCGCGGAGCCGGTAACGTTGGTGCGCTCGCCGATATTGACGAAATTCGTGGACGATAAGGCGGTCATAAAATCTTTCGCGCGGCTCAGGCCGCGAGGGTCATCGGTTCGAGGCCGGCGAGGCGCGTGCGCGTTTCGACGTGCGGCAGCTGACGCGGGGGCAGCCCTACGACCTTCCTGGCCATCGCCGCGATGTGCGCCGGCGTCGAGCCGCAGCAGCCACCCAAAATATTGACCTGGCCGGCTTCAGCCCATTCGCCGACCAGAGCCGCAGTCTCTTCGGGCAGTTCGTCATACGCGCCCAAATCGTTGGGCAGGCCGGCATTCGGATAGACCATGATCAGGGTATCGGCGAGGGCACTCAGCACCTTTACATGCGGGCGGAGCTGCTGCGCGCCGAACGAGCAGTTGAGCCCGATGGTCAGCGGGCGGGCGTGGCGCACCGAATGCCAGAAAGCTTCCACGGTGTGACCCGAGAGGTTGCGACCCGACAGGTCGGTAAGGGTCATCGAGAGCATCGCGGGCAATTCGCGGCCGAGCGCCGCTTCGGCCTGCTTGACTGCCATGATCCCGGCCTTGGCGTTCAAGGTGTCGAACACGGTTTCGATCAGGATGAAGTCGCAGCCGCCCTCGGCTAGCGCTTCGGTCTGTTCGCGATAGACCGCGGTCAGTTCGTCGAAATCAACCTCGCGGAAGCCCGGATCGTTGACGTCGGGTGACAGCGACAGCGTCTTGTTGGTCGGGCCGATCGCCCCGGCGACGAAGCGCGGGCGGCCGTCCTTGGCAGCATATTCGTCGGCCGCGCGACGGGCGATGCGCGCGCTTTCGATATTGATCTCGCGGACGAGATGTTCGGCACCATAATCCGCCTGGCTGATGCGGTTGGCGGAGAAGGTGTTGGTCGAGACGATGTCCGAGCCCGCTTCGAGATAGGCGCGCGTGATCGCTTCGGGCACGGTCGGCTTCGACAGCGCGAGGATGTCGTTATTGCCTTTCTGGTCTTGGCCGAGGCCGAGATTACCGGCGTAACAGTTCTCTCCCAGCTTCCAGTTCTGGATCTCGGTACCGAATGCCCCGTCGGTGAGCAGGATACGCTTCTGCGCTTCAGCGAGGAGTTGCTCGCGTTTGGTCATGCAGCTTGCTCCAGCGTCGCGCCTTGAGGGCGAAGGCCGAGAAGGTGGCAGATCGCGTAGCTCAGTTCGGCGCGGTTGAGGGTGTAGAAATGGAACTGGCGGACGCCGCCGGCGTAGAGGCGGCGGCACAGTTCGGCGGCGACCGTCGCGGCGACAAGCTGGCGCGCGGCGGGGAGGTCGTCGAGACCGGCAAATAGCGTTTCAAGCCAGGTGGGGATTGCCGTGCCGCACATCGCCGACATGCGGCGGACACTGGCAAAATTCATCACCGGCATGATGCCGGGGACGATTTCGGCGTCGATTCCCGCCGCCGCCGCCGCGTCACGGAAGCGGAAGAAGGTCTCGGCCTCATGGAAGAATTGGGTGATCGCGCGCGTCGCACCGGCGTCGATCTTGCGCTTGAGATTGTCCAAGTCGGCAGTCGCGTGCGGCGAATCCGGGTGGCACTCGGGATAGGCCGCGACCGAGATTTCGAACGGGTGGAGATCGCGCAGCCCCGCGACCAGATCGGCGGCGTTTTCATAGCCGCCGGGGTGGGTGGTGTATTTCTGCCCCGCGGTCGGCGGATCGCCCCGCAGGGCAACGATATGGCGCACACCTGCCTGCCAATAGGCGTCGGCCACCGCGTCGATTTCCGCGCGCGATGCTTCGACGCAGGTGAGATGCGCGGCGGCCGGTATGCTGGTCTCCCGCGCGATGCGTTCGACCGTCGCGTGGGTGCGTTCGCGCGTCGAGCCGCCGGCGCCATAGGTTACCGATACAAAGCGCGGGCCGAGCGGGGCGAGGGTTTCGACCGACTGCCACAGTGTTTCCGCCATTTTGTCGGTTTTGGGCGGGAAGAATTCGAACGACACGGCGATGTCGCCGGCAATGTCGGCGAATAACGGCGTGGCGAGTGCGCGCCGCGCTTCTTCGAGCTGGCGGACGGAAAGGGTCATGCAGCGAGCTTTCGCGATTGGGCCGGCTTGGCCGCGCGCCAGAGTTTGACGGTAAGTTTCCCGCCTTCCAGCGTTTCGGTGGCGTCTAGCGCGAGGCCCGCGTCCGCCAGCCAGCCGGCAATCTGGCTGTCATCAAAGCCAAGGCGGGCATGCGCCGCGGTGTCGCGCAATTCCTCATGGTCGTGGCTCGCGAAATCGGCGACGAGCAGGCGGCCGCCGGGGCCGAGGATGCGCGCGGCTTCGGCAATCGCCGCAGCCGGATCGGCGAGATAGTGCAGCACCTGGTGAACGATGACGGTGTCGGCGATGCCATCCGCCAGTGGCAGCGCCGTGACTTCGCCCTGACGCAGCTCGACGCCGCGCCCGTCCAGCTTGGCGCGGGCGAGCCGGAGCATTTCGGGGCTGCGGTCAAGGCCGATCGCGTTCGTGCCGCCGAACAGTTCGAGCATTCGCCCCGTGCCGGTGCCGAGATCGACAACGCGACCGAGAGGGGCGGGGAGAAGGTGATGCATCGCCGCTTCGACGGCCTCGTCCGATGCATGAAGCGATCGGAGCGCGTCCCATTCATGCGCGTGACTTGCAAAGAATCGCTCGGCAGCGACGGCGCGTTCGGCGCGGATCGCGGCAAGATGCGCGACGTCTTCGCGGCCCAATTCGGCACCGCCGGCGGCGCTGATGAGCGCGGCGAGCGGTTCGGCGATCGTCGCCTCACCGGGCGTGAGGAATACCCAGCTGCCCTCGCGGCGGCGGCGCGCGAGGCCGGCGTCACAGAGGATTTTGACATGGCGGGAGACGCGTGGCTGGCTTTGACCCAGCACTTGCGCCAGCTCGCCGACCGCGAGTTCCATTTGGCCGAGCAGCGCAACGATCCGCAGCCGCGTCGGATCGGCCAAGGCTCGGAAAAGGTCGGTCAGCGCGTTCACGAAATAGCATATAAAGAAATCTTTATATGCGGTCAAACGCGATGGACCATTGCAACGAAATTGAATCGGCGCAGTTGTGGTCAATTGGAGACAGGGAGTGTGACCATGACCAAGTATCTTTTGACTGCCGCCGCTGTTGCCACGCTCGCGCTTGGCGCCTGTTCGAAATCGACCGAACAGAATGCCAGCGACACGTATAATGGCGCAGCGAACGACACGGCGGTGACCGCGAATGAGGCGGTCAGCGATATCAACGCGGCGACCAACGACGCGATGATGTCCGCTGGCAACGCCATGGACAGCGCAGCGAACCACACTGCGAGCGCGGCGGACAAGATGCGTGCCGCCACGGGCAACGCGATGAACGATGCCGGTGACGAGATGAAGGATACCGGCAATTCGATGAAACGCTGAATTAGTCGCTCGAAGACAAAGAAAGGGCCGGAGCGCTGGTGCGCTCCGGCCCTTTTTGTTTGGCTTCAGATGATCTGGGCCGGACTTAGAAGTCCATGCCGCCCATGCCACCCATGCCGCCGCCGCCCATGGGCATGGCCGGCTTGTCTTCGGGCAGTTCCGACACCGCGGCTTCGGTGGTGATCAGCAGACCGGCGACCGACGCCGCGTTCTGCAGCGCAGTGCGGACGACCTTGGTCGGGTCGATCACGCCGGCCTGAACGAGGTTCTCGTACTTGTCGGTCTGAGCATTGAAGCCCTGCGTCGGGTCGTTGCCTTCGAGCAGCTTGCCCGAAACCACCGCGCCGTCATGGCCGGCATTGCTGGCGATCTGGCGGACCAGCGTCGTCAGCGACTTGCGGACGATGTCGATGCCGCGCGTCTGGTCGTCATTGGCACCGTTCATGCCGTCGAGCGCCTTCGTCGCGTAGAGCAGCGCGGTACCACCACCGGGGACGATGCCTTCTTCGACCGCGGCGCGAGTCGCGTGGAGCGCGTCGTCGACGCGGTCCTTGCGTTCCTTGACCTCGACTTCCGAAGCGCCGCCGACCTTGATCACGGCCACACCGCCGGCGAGTTTCGCCAGACGTTCCTGCAGCTTTTCACGGTCGTAGTCCGACGTGGTGTTTTCGATCTGCTGACGGATCGCTTCGACACGGCCCTTGATCGCATCGGCTTCACCCAGACCGTCAATGATCGTGGTGTTATCCTTGTCGATCGACACACGCTTGGCCGAACCGAGCATGTCGAGCGTGACGCTCTCCAGCTTGATGCCGAGGTCTTCCGAGATCATCTCGCCCTTGGTCAGGATCGCGATGTCTTCGAGCATCGCCTTGCGGCGATCGCCGAAGCCCGGCGCCTTGACGGCCGCGACCTTGAGTCCGCCGCGCAGCTTGTTGACGACCAGGGTCGCCAGCGCTTCGCCCTCGATGTCCTCGGCAATGATCAGCAGCGGACGGCCCGACTGCACGACCGCTTCCAGGATCGGGAGCATCGCCTGCAGGCTCGACAGCTTCTTTTCGTGGATCAGGATGAACGGATCGTTGAGTTCGACCGACATCTTTTCCGGGTTGGTGATGAAGTACGGCGACAGGTAACCACGGTCGAACTGCATGCCTTCGACGACGTCGAGTTCGAACTCGAGCCCCTTGGCTTCCTCGACGGTGATCACGCCTTCCTTGCCGACCTTTTCCATCGCTTCGGCGATTTTTTCGCCGACGACGGTGTCGCCATTGGCCGAAATGATCCCGACCTGGGCGATTTCGGCCGAGCCCGAGACGGGCTTCGAACGCGCGACGAGATCTTCGACGACCTTGACAACGGCGAGGTCGATGCCGCGCTTCAGATCCATCGGGTTCATACCCGCGGCGACCGACTTCATCCCCTCGCGGACGATGGCCTGGGCCAGCACAGTCGCGGTGGTGGTGCCGTCACCGGCATTGTCGTTGGTCTTCGAGGCGACTTCGCGCAGCATCTGCGCGCCCATGTTCTCGAACTTGTCCTTGAGTTCGATTTCCTTGGCGACCGTCACACCGTCCTTGGTGATGCGCGGCGCGCCGAAGCTCTTATCGATGACGACGTTGCGGCCCTTCGGACCGAGCGTCACCTTGACCGCATCGGCGAGGATATCGACGCCGCGGAGGATGCGCTCACGCGCGTCGCGGCTGAATTTCACGTCCTTGGCTGCCATTTGGCTACCCTTTCGAAATTGAGAGATTCACACGATTCACAAGTGCCAATGGCACCTGCGCGGAAGTTCAGCCGACGATCCCCAGGATGTCGCTTTCCTTCATAATGATCAGGTCTTCGCCGTTCAGCTTGACCTCGGTGCCCGACCATTTGCCGAACAGGATCTTGTCGCCCGCCTTGACGTCGAGCGGGGTCACGGTGCCGTCTTCGGCCTTGGCGCCCGAACCGGCGGCAACAATCTCGCCTTCCTGCGGCTTTTCCTTGGCGCTGTCGGGGATGATGATGCCGCCCGCGGTCTTCTCGTCGGCCTCGATACGGCGGACGAGCACGCGGTCGTGCAACGGACGAAAGTTCATGGATTGCTCCCTTTGCTCTTGAAAACGCGATTTGGCACTCAACGGAATCGAGTGCCAGCAGGGCGCATATGGGTGGCGCCGGTTACAGCGTCAAGGCGTGGCGAGCGGCCGATCCCTCGATGACAAAAATGGGTCGATCAGCTGACCGGACAACGAGGCGGATATGGGCATGTCGATGCCGTACACCGCTGGAAGATGCGCCGGGAGGTGAAGGGTCCCGAACACCCGGTCGAGCAGCGGAAAGATGGCGGCGAAATTGCGATCGCGGTGTTCGTCATTGGTATGATGCCAATGGTGAAAGGCTGGGGTCGAGACGACCTGCTCGAGCGGGCCCAGGCGCAGACGGGTGTTGGCGTGGATGAAGAAGCTCCACAGCGTGCCGATGATGCCGACCCAGGCGACCAGCGGGTCGAACCCGCCCCGCGTCGCCGAGGCGAAACCAAGCAGATAAACCGGGCCCAGGCCGGCGAGCCGGACCAGCACCATGTCCAGCGGGTGCGCGCGGCTGTTGACCAGCCAGTCCATCTCCGTTGCGCTGTGATGGATGGCGTGGAAGCGCCACAGCAGCGGCGAGCGGTGCTGCCACCGGTGCATCCAGTAAGCGCCGATATCGTTGATGATCAGCGCCCCGAGCAGCCGCGCCCAAACGGGCCAAACGGCGACCGCGCTGTAAAGCCCGAGCGGGTCCAATCCCTGGAGCGCGCGCGCGAGAAAGGCGATCGGCACTGCGACGATCGCTGTCACCGCCAGCGAATTGATGAAATACCAGACCAGATCGACGCCGATCTGGGCGCGCCACAGCTTCTGCCGGCGTGCGCCAGCCAGGCGTTCAAGTGGCACGAAGACGGCCACCAGAATGGCCAGCCAAACGACGAGCCGCAGGACGTCCGTCAGGAACGCGATCATGCCGTGCGCTTAATAAAATTAGGGCGCGAGTGCCAGCGGCACCCGCGCCCCGATTTGGTCATGCTCAGGCGTAGACGGTCATCGCGGCGCGGCGACGGCGGGCCATCGCGCCGAGGCCGCCGAAGCCGACCAGCATCAGCGCCCAGGCGGCGGGTTCCGGCACCGCGTTCAGCGACACGCCGTCGAGCAACGCGACCGGCGGCAGGCCGTTGGGTGTGCCGACCGACAGGAACGACAGGACCTGGGACGTTCCGCCCGCCTTGAAGGTCGCGGTTTCCGTGTACCAGCCCTTGAAATAGTGCGTTCCGCCGCCGATCGTCGCCGTCGTCGCGGAGGTGGCGGGATTGAAATTATATGTGTTGCCGAGATTGTAAGCGATCCGCTCGGTGGTTTCGCCGCTGCGGTTGCTCAGCTGCGTGCCGGCCCAGCTGAAGGTCAGCTTGTAGGTTTGCCCCACCGTCAGCCCGCTGATCGTCTGGTACAGGTAGCCGTTATAGCCGGTGTCGCCATCGAGGGCGATGAAGTTGCCGCCATTGGGGCTGCCGCCGGGATAGTTTTCGGACGCGATGCGCTGCTGTTCGCCGGGATACTGGCTCACCGCGTCGACCGTCGTCGCCGTCGCCGAATTGAAGAGGAGGTTATAGGCGAGACCGCTGGTCGGGCCGTTGGCCTGGCTCCAGCCGTTGACGCTGCCGGCAAAGCCGATCTGAAAATTCTGATAGGGCGACGACGTGCTTTCGAAGCCGCCATTGGTGACAAGATTGGCCGCCGAAGCCGGCGCCGCCGCGAGCGCGGCACCCATCAACGCAAAAACGATCTTCTTCATAATCAAACCCCCGCTTGAAACATAAATCGAAGGGGCCTTACGCAGGCGAATCGATAGGGAGCAATTGTCTTATCCCCGTAATCTGTCCCATTTTAGGTCAATATTACGGCAGGAGGCCCAGTGCCGCGCGCCGCCGCCAGCGCCACAGCAGCAGCGCGGCAACGACGGTCAGGCCGGTCGCGAGGCCGATCCACACGCCGACGCCCCTGAGCGGCGTGTAAAAACCCAGCCCGATGGCGGTGCCGAAGCCGGGCAGCCAATAGCCGAAAATGGCGATGGCCATCGGTACGCGCGTGTCCTGCAGGCCGCGCAGCGCGCCCGCCGCCACCGCCTGGGCACCGTCGAACAGCTGGAAGGCTGCGGCAACGAGGATGAATTGCAGCGCAAAGGCCACCAGCGCGGCATTGGCAGGGGCCTCGATATCGACATAGAGGCTGATCAGCGGACGGGGTATCGAGACCATCAGCAGCGCGGTCACCGCCATCGCGCCAATGCCGAGGATGATCGCCGCATTGCCTGCGCGGGTGATGCCCGGCCGGTCTGCGGCGCCATAAGCATAACCGACGCGGATCGTCCCGGCCTGGGCGATGCCGAAGGGGATCTGGAACGCGATCGCGGCGATTTGCAGCGCGACGGTATGCCCGGCGAGTTCGGCCTCACCGATCCGGCCCATCAGGAACGCGGCGCCCGAAAACAAGCCGGCCTCGGCGAGGATCGTGCCCGAAATAGGCAGGCCGACGCGGAGCATGTCGGCGAAGCGCACCCAGTCGGTTCGCCACCAGCGGCCGAACAGCCGGTAGCGCCGCAGCCGCCGGTCAGCGAAAATGACCGCAATATAGGCCAGCATCATCGCGGTCGTCGTGACGATGCTCGAGATCGCCGAACCTTCGAGGCCGAGCGCGGGCAGGCCGAAATGGCCGAAGACCAGGCTGTAATTGCCGAGCGAATTGACTAGCAGCCCCAAGGCGGTGATCGCCGTCGCCACCGCCGCCCGGCCCATCGCCGCGACGAAGCTGCGCAGCATCGCCGCGACGATCGCGGGCGGCGCGGACCACATCAGCAAGTGAATGAAGGGCCGCGCGGTTTCCACGACGCGGGCGTTCTGGCCGGTCAAGATCATGAAGCGCGGCCCGGCCCAGCAGAGCAGCAACACGACCGCCGAGGCGATGATCGACAGCCACAGACCCATGCGAAAGCTGCGTCGCACTTCGCGCACCGCATGCCGCCGGCGACCGAGTTCGGCAGCAACCAGCGGCGACACCGCGCCGACCAGGCCGGTCGACGACCACAGCAGCAGGCCGAGGATCGACACCGAGAGCGAGGAAGCCGCGAGCGACAGCGGCCCGAGCCGCGCGACGAAGATGACATCGACGGCATAGACCGCCATCTGCAGCAGATTGGCCGCCACCAGCGGCAGTGCCAGCGCGATCGTGGCGCGCATTTCCGCACGCTTGCTGGTCGCCACGTTCTGCATGCGGTTCCTTTGGGCGATACCTCCCTCGTTTACTAGAGCGCGACAGCGCGGTAGCGCGGGCCTGAACGAGGATGGGTTGATGCGGATCGTCGCGAGCGCGTGGAGATTGCTGGTCGGGGTCAAGGACCTGCTGGTCCTGATCCTGCTGCTGCTGTTCTTCGCGACTTTGTTCACCGCGCTGAAGGGCCGCCCCAATCCGATGATTGGCAATGGTGCGCTGTTGCTCGACCTGGATGGGTCGTTGGTCGAACAGCCGGCGCCGGTCAGTTTCAGCGAGGCGGCGGGCGGCAACGCGCCAAAAGCGTTCCGTTTGCGCGACGTGCTGACCGCGATCGACGCGGCGGGCGAGGACAGCCGGGTCAAGGCGATCGTGCTCGATCTCGATGGCTTTACCGGCGGCGGGCAAGTCAGCCTGAGCGATGTTGGCGCAGCGCTCGACCGGTTCAAAAAGTCCGGCAAGCCCGTGCTGGCGTATGCCACCGGTTACACGGACGATGGCTACCAGCTGGCGGCGCATGCCAGCGAGGTGTGGCTCGATCCGATGGGGCTGACGCTGTTTGCCGGGCCGGGCGGATCGCGGCCCTATTTCAAGGGATTGATCGACAAGGTCGGAGCGAACGTTCACGTCTACCGCGTCGGCAAGTTCAAATCGTTCGTCGAGCCTTATACTCGCACAGAGGCATCGCCCGAGGCCAAGGAAGCCAATCTCGCACTCGCGGGTTCGCTGTGGAGTAATTGGCAGGCGGAGGTGGCCAAGGCGCGACCCAAGGCCAAGCTGGCCGGCTACATCGCCGATCCGGCGGGGGCGGTTGGCACTGGCGGGCTGGCGCAGGCGGCGCTCGCCAACGGCATCGTCGACAAATTGGGCAACCGGACTGAATTTGCTGCGCGCGTCGCCAGAGTGGCCGGCGAAGGCGTGAATGGGAAAGCCTTTGCGGCCATCGCCTTGCCCGCTTTCGTGACCGCGCACCCTTACCAATCGGGCGACGGCGCGATCGCGGTCGCGACGGTCGCGGGTAACATCGTCGATGGCCAGGCCGATCCCGGCACCGCAGGCGGCGAAACGATCGCGCGGCTGATCGACCGTGCAGTCCAGGCGGGGCGGACCAAGGCGATCGTGTTGCGCGTCGATTCGCCGGGCGGCTCGGCACTGGCCAGCGACCGCATCCGCGAAAGCCTGGTCGCGGCGCGCACACGGGGCATCCCGGTCGTCGTGTCGATGGGCAATGTCGCGGCGTCTGGCGGCTATTGGGTGACGACCGCGGCCGACCGCGTGTTCGCCGAGCCGAGCACGATTACCGGCTCGATCGGCGTGTTCGGGATCATCCCGACGTTCGAAGGCGCCCTGGGCAAGATCGGCGTGACCACGGATGGCGTGAAGACCACGCCGCTCAGCGGCCAGCCCGATATCTTAGGCGGCACCAACCAGGCCTTCGACACGCTGATCCAGCGCAGCGTCGAGGGAACCTATGGCCGTTTCCTCGCCTTGGTGTCGCAGGCGCGCAAACTGCCCGTCGCGCGGGTCAATGAGATTGCGCAGGGCCGCGTATGGGACGGCGGCACGGCGCGCCAACTGGGGCTGGTCGACCGGTTCGGCGGGATCGACGATGCGATTGCCGAGGCGGCGCGGCTGGCCAAGCTCGATCCCTCGGCGCGGCACGCGGTCTGGCTGGAGAAGCCCAAGACCTGGACGCAGACACTGGCCGAAAGCTGGTCCAGTTCGGGCGACGAGGACGACGACAAGGCACAGGACGCGCTGACCCGGTTGACGCAGATCCGAATGGGCGAACTGGCCGGGGCGCTGACCGAGGTGCGCGGGCTGGTCGGCGCGACGGCGATCCAGGCACGCTGCCTCGAATGCCCCGTGACGGCGACGGTGCGCCCCGTTGACGCCAGCCTGTTCGACCTGATCCGCGCGTGGCTCAAACTATGACCATCGCGATCCGCGCCGCGACGGCTGCCGATGCCGAGGCGATCGCCGGTATTTACGCGCCTTACGTCCGCACCTCGACGATCAGTTTCGAGACCGAGCCGCCCAGCGCGGCGACGATGGCCGAGAGGATGGCATCATCCCCGCTACATCCCTGGATCGTGGCGATCGACGAGGACGGGCTGGTGCTGGGTTATGCCTATGCGACGCCGTATCGCGCCCGCGCCGCCTATCGCTGGACAGTCGAGACCTCGGTCTATCTGGCGGGCGATCAGCGCGGCAAGGGCGTCGGGCGGCTGCTCTACGGGCGGCTGCTGGCGACGCTGAAGGCGCAGGGGTTCGTTCAGGCGATCGCAGTGATCGCGCTGCCCAACGACTGGTCGATCACGATGCACGAAGCGGTCGGCTTCCGTCGCGCCGGTCAGTTGCGTGAGGTCGGGTGGAAAGCGGGCAGCTGGCTCGACATCGGCTATTGGCAGGCCGAGCTCGACGAGCCGAGCGACCCGCCCGCGGAAGTGCGGGCGTTCGCCGATGTCGGCGTGGTGCGCGGCTAAAGAAAACTCGCCCGGATCCCGTCGATCACGAACTGCGCGGCCAGCGCGGCGAGGATGACGCCGAGGACGCGGGTGATCATCGCCTCAAGCTTGTTGCCGATCAAGCTGAGCAACGGTCCCGCGGCGAGCAGCGACAGCATCGTGAGGAACAGCGTCAGCGCCAGCGCGGCGAGGACGACGCCGCGCTCGACCCAACCCTCGGCACGGCTGGTGAGGAGCATGGCCGAGGCGATCGAGCCGGGTCCGGCGATCATCGGGATGCCCATCGGGAAGACGCTAATATCCTCGGCCTCACCGACCGCGACCGCGCGGTTCTCCCGCCGCTCTGTGCGTTTCTCGAAGACCATTTCGAGCGCGATCAGGAACAGCATGATCCCGCCCGCGATGCGGAAAGCGGGCAGCCCGACGCCGAGTGCCTTGAGAAACCCTTTGCCGACGAGCGCAAAGGCGAACAGGATGCCCGCCGCGACCAGCGTCGAGCGGACCGCCATCGCCCGCTTGTGCGCCGCGGGTGTCCCCGCGACGAGGCTACCGAAAATCGGCGCGCAGCCCGGCGGGTCGATCACGACGAAGAATGTCACGAAGGCGGAGACGAAGAGGGCTAGGAGTTCTGGGGTCATTTGGCGGGGGCGACGTGGTTTTCCAGCACTACAGTCACCTTGTCGTCTACGCTGATCCTCACTGCAAAATCGCGCGACCCGTCCCGATTGAAGCTGCCGTTTGCCATCATGGTTCCGTCGAACGGAGCATAGTAAAACTCTTTCGCCGCTGCCGGATTGACCAACTGCGGCACAGCGACCGACTTGTGACACTGGGCAATTATGATCTCGGGGTTGGCGACAGTTGGACGGGGCCTGTTTAGGCCGTCGCCACCATCATAGACCCATTTCCAACTGCCATCGTCTTGACGTTTCCATACCGTCGTAAAGTAACCGACCGTTTTGCCGTCGGAGCTCTGCCAGTTGCCCGTATCGACCGCGAGAGTGCCGTCACACGACACCCACGCTTGGATCGGTTGCCAGCGGATCGCCTTAGGCGGGTCTTTTCTGGCCTTGAGGAATTCTTGCGCGTTCACCGGTTGCGGCGTGAACATCACCGCGTCGGGCGCGGCGTAGGCGCGGAACGCGGTCCATTGGCCTTTGTCCTGTGCCATCTGCGCGAAGGCGCGTTCGGCGTCGATGACGGTCGGCGCGGCTGCGGCGAGGGCTAGTGTGAGTGCGAGCATCCCCAACTCCGTTTGCCCTGAGCTGTCGAAGGGCCGTCCTTCTTTGGCGCGAACTCGTCAAGAAGGACAGGGCTTCGACAGGCTCAGCCCAAACGGATTACTTGGAATAAGCCCCCTGCCGCCGCTGGGCGCTGGTCAGGGTGTTCTTCAGCAGGCAGGCGATGGTCATTGGGCCGACGCCGCCGGGGACGGGCGTGATCGCGCCCGCGACAGGTTCGGCGCTGGCGAAATCGACGTCGCCGACCAGCCCTTCCTCGCCGCGATTGATGCCGACGTCGATGACCACAGCGCCGGGCTTGAGCCAGTCGCCCTTGACCATCCTGGGTCGCCCGACCGCGGCGACGACTATGTCTGCGCGGCGGACGACGGCGGGCAGATCGACCGTGCGGCTGTGAGCGATGGTGACGGTGCAGCTTTCGCCGAGCAGCAGCTGCGCCATCGGCTTGCCGACGATATTGCTGCGGCCAATAACCACGGCGTCCTTGCCCGCCAGATCGGGGATGACGGATTTGATCAGCATCAGGCAGCCCATCGGCGTGCAGGGCACGAAGCCGTGGAAGTTGAGCGCGAGGCGGCCAACATTTTGCGGGTTGAAGCCGTCGACATCCTTGTGCGGGTCGATCGTGGCAATGACCTTGCCATCCGAAATGTGCGACGGCAGCGGCAGCTGGACGAGGATGCCATCGACCGCGGGATCCTTGTTCAACTGCTCGACCAGCGCGAGGAGATCGGCCTCGCTGGTGTCGGCCGGCAGCTTGTTTTCGAAGCTAAGCATCCCCGCTTCGCGGCAGGCCTTGCCCTTGGCGCGGACATAGACCGCGCTCGCCGCATCGTCGCCGACAAGCACCACGGCAAGGCCGGGCGCGCGCTCGAGTTTGGCGACATCCGCCGCAATCTCGGCACGCAGCTTCGCGGCAACGGCCTTGCCGTCGATGATCATGCCTGGGCGCTGGCGACGGAGAACAGAATGTTGGGCAGCACGATGTTGCTGAGGATGTAAAGCAGCAGCAGCACGACCATCGGCGACAGGTCGAGCGCGCCGAAATCGGGCATGATCCGCCGGATCGGGCGGTAGAGCGGCTCGGTCAACCGGTCGAGCGCCTGCCAGATCGAGCGGACCGTCGGATTGTAGGTGTTGATCACGTTGAACGCGATCAGCCAGCTGAGCACCGCCTGCACGACGATGATCCACCAGACCACGTTGAGCAGGACCATGAGGATTTGGATGAGCGTGACCATAGATCGCCCAAATAGCGATGCGCAGGCGTAACGGCTAGGGCGCCTTGCGCACCAAAGTGCCGGCACCCTGCGCGGTGAACATTTCCACCAGGATGACGTGCGGCACGCGGCCGTCGAGAATGACCGCGGCCTCCACCCCCGCATCCACGGCATGGACGCAGGTGGCGAGCTTGGGGATCATGCCGCCCGAAATCGTCCCGTCGGCTTCGAGCCGCGCGACATCCTGCGGGGTCATGTCGGTCATCAAGGCGCCCGATTTGTCGAGCACGCCCGCGACGTCGGTCAGCAGGAACAGGCGTTTGGCACCCATAGCGGCAGCGATAGCGCCGGCCATGGTGTCGGCGTTGATGTTGTAGGTCGCGCCGTCCGCGCCCGGGGCGATCGGCGCGATGATCGGCACTACCCCAGCCGCCGACAGCGTATCAAGGATGGTGCGGTCGACCGCCACCGGCTCGCCCACGAAGCCCAGATCGACATTGCGTTCGATGCCGACATTCGGATCAGGGTTGCGGCGATCACCGATCTTTTCGGCGGTGACCAGTCCGGCGTCCTTGCCCGACAGGCCGACCGCGCGGCCGCCCGCCTGAACGATGACGCCGGCGATCTCCTTGTTGATCGATCCCAGGACCATTTCGGCGACGCGTGCCGTCTCGGCATCGGTTACGCGCAGCCCGCCGACGAAGCGCGATTCGACACCAAGCTGCTTGAGCATCGCGCCGATCTGAGGCCCGCCGCCATGGACGACGATCGGGTTGATCCCAACCGCCTTCAGCAGCACGACGTCCTCGGCAAATTCGCGCACCGCCGCAGTGTCACCCATTGCGTGGCCGCCATATTTCACGACAAAGGTCTGGCCTTCGTAGCGCTGAAGATACGGCAGCGCCTCGATCAGCGTGCCGGCCTTTTCGAGCAAGCCGGTGTCGGGCGCGTGGCGCGACATCACGCCGCGTCCTGATCCAGCCGCCGCCCGACGCGGACGACAATGGCGATGATCACCGGGATCAGCACAGCCGACAGTACGACCTTGGCGAGCATCTGCCCCAGCATCAGGTCGAAGATCGGGCGGACACCATAAAAGCTGGCGGTGATGAAGATCAGCGTGTCGACGATCTGGCTGAGCGCCGCGGCAATGAAGCCGCGGATGCTAGCGAAGCGGCCCGTCGCTTCGCGCAGCCGGTTGAACAGCCAGATGTTGAGCGTCACCGAGATACCATAGGCAAGGATGCCCGCGGCCATCATCCGCCAGCTCTGGCCGAGGATGATCGGAAACGCGGCCTTGGCGGGCTCGTACATCCCCGGATCGGTCGGCAGCTGGATGACGAACCAGGTCAGAAAGATCGCGAAGGCGAGCGGCACGAAGCCGAAGCGCACGAGGCGATCCGCCGTGGCTTTGCCGTAGAGTTCGGCCACGCCTGACGAGATGCCGACCAAAGTCAGGAACGGGAAAATTCCCGCCTCAACCGCCAGCGGACCCAGCGCTACTTGCTTGGCGCCGAGCACGCCGCCCAGCGTCACCATGCCGCCGTAGAACAGGGTGAGCGCGAACAGGCCGGGGGTATGGCGGGGGCGGATATCGTCCATCCCGCCGCTGCTACCTTGCGCGGCGCGGAACGCAACATCGCGCATATTCGTTACGCGTGCTCAACAGGAGGTGCTCGATGGCCGATATCAACGAGAACGACCATGTCGTCGTCGAAAAGAGCAGCATCAACATCGGCGGCATCATCGCCGCGATCGCCCTGCTGCTGCTGGTGCTCGGGCTGCTGAAATATTTCGGCGTATCGCCGATCTAAAACAGCGTCGTCAGGCCGTAAAAGATCGCCCCAACACTGGCGCTGGCCGGGATGGTGATGATCCAGGCGGCGACCACGTTCTGCGCGACGTTCCAGCGCACAGCCGACGCGCGCCGGGCGACGCCGGCGCCGATCACCGATCCGGTGATGGTGTGCGTGGTCGAAACGGGGATGCCGAGTACCGAGGCGATGAACAGCATGATCGAGCCGGCGGCCGACGCGCTGAAGCCCTGATGCTGCGACAGCTTGGTGATGCGGCTACCCATCGTTTCGATGATCTTCCACCCGCCGGTCAGCGTGCCAAGCGCAATGGCGATATAGCAGCTGATCGCGACCCAGTGCGGCACTTGGAAATCGCCGTGCAGATAGCCGGTCGAATACAGCAGGACGGTGATGATCCCCATCGTCTTCTGCGCGTCGTTGAGCCCGTGGGTCAGCGACAGCGTCGCCGCGGACAGCAGGTGCAGGCCGCGGAAGGTTCGCTCGGCGCCGCCGACGCTGGCGCGCGCGGCCAGCCAGCTCGACAGCAGCATGATCAGCATCGCCAGCATCATGCCCAGCAGCGGCGAGAGGACGATGGCAATGAGCGTCTTGTTCAGCCCCGCCCATTTGATGCCTGTCAGGCCAGCATGCGCCACGCCCGCGCCGACGAGGCCGCCGATCAGCGCATGGCTCGACGAGGAGGGGATGCCTTTGAGCCAGGTCACGACGTTCCAGAACATCGCCCCGACCAGCGCGGCAAACACCACCGCCGGTGTGATCAGATCCTTGTCGATCAGCCCCTTGCCGATCGTGTCCGCCACCGCATGCAGCGACGGAAACGCCAACGTCAGAAAATAGGCCGCGAAATTGAAGAATGCGGCAAAGGCGACCGCCTGCACCGGTCCGAGCAAGCGGGTGGCGACGACGGTGGCGATCGAGTTCGCCGCGTCATGCAGGCCGTTCAGAAAGTCGAACGCCAGCGCAACGAGGATCAGCCCGATGAGCAGCGGTAAAGCGAGCTCGTGCATCAGGCGTGGTCGATGACGATGCCGTCGATCTCGTAGGCGACATCCTCGAACGCATCGATGATCCGTTCGAGATGCTTGTACAGCTCGCGTTTGACGGCGAAACCCATCGGATCATTCGCGCCCGATGCCTGGAACGCAGCTTTGAGGCCCGACTGGTAAATGTCGTCGGCATGCGCTTCCATTCGGATTAGCCGGCCGGTCAGTTCGTGCAGGCGTGCGCCGTTTCGACCGACATCGCGTAGTAACGGCATGGCTTCGGCCGTGACGCGCGCCGCGTCGACGACGATTGCGATCATGTCTTTCATGCCCTGATCGAACGCTGTTACTTCGTACAGCGTGGCGGCCTTGGCGGCGGCGTGCATTTCGTCGATCGTGTCGTCCATCGAGCCGATCAGGCTGGCGATCGCCGCGCGGTCGAAGGGGGTGAGGAAGGTCTGGCGGACCGTGGTCAGCACTTCACGTACAATCTGGTCGGCGTCGTTCTCGCGCTCGCCGATTTCGCGCAGATGATCGGCCAGCGCGGGGCCACCTTCGACCATCCGGCACATCGCGTTCGAACCAGCGACGATCGTCGCGGCATGCGCCTCGAACATTCCGAAGAAATCGCCCCGCTTGGGCAACAGGCGCTGAAACCAGGCAAACATGGGACCAACTCTCGATTTTTGGGCGACCGTGCCAAGGAAGCCAGGGGTGCGCGTCGCGCGGTTGAAGGCGGATGTATCGAACGACCGGATCAGGTCGGCAAGATCGGGTTCGTCGACCTGGTTCGCCGCGTCCTGCAACGGGAACCAGCGCCGCTCGCGCTCGCCTGATTCCTTCCACGCCGGCAGTTCCTGCGTCACCGACAGCGGATAAACGTCGACGTCGAACATCAGCGATGCGCCGTTGCCGCGGCGCTTGCGATACCGATAGGTGCCAAGCGGCGTCGGGCAGACGGCGCCGCGCACGCCGGCTTCTTCCTCGGCCTCGACGGCGGCGGCGGCATGCGGCGAAGTGCCAGCGCCCGGATTGCCCTTCGGGATGACCCAGCGGCCGCTGTCGCGCGAAGTGACCAAGAGGATGCTGACGGGGGCATCATAGCCCGCGCCATTGCTGCGATACGGAAGGGCGGCGATCTGGCGAATGGCGGCGAATCCCTGTGCGAACTGCGGGTTACTCGTCCCCCGGACCCGCGACAATCATCCGTGACGCGCGGATGTTGCAACTGTGTGACAGATTGCCATGCCGCCGCGTGCCGTGCGATGCGCGGGCTGACGGTCAGGATGGCCAAAGGGCGGGAGCATTGCGTGAATAAATTCCTGATCGGCGTGACGGGGATCGTCGTGATTCTGGCGATCGCGGTGGCGCTGTCGTCGAATCGCCGGCAGATTCGCCTGCGCGTCGTGGTGCCCGCCTTCCTGCTCCAGGCCGGCTTCGCCTTCCTCGTACTATGGACCCCGTGGGGCCGCGCGGTGATCGAGGCGATGAGCCACGGGGTTTCCAACCTGCTGAGCTACGCCAAGGCGGGAACCGACTTCATTTTCGGCCCGCTGGCGACGCCCGCGATGGGCGCGAACAGCTTTGCCATCGCCGCGCTGCCGGTGATCATCTTCTTCGCTTCGCTGATCTCGATCCTTTATTACCTCGGCATCATGCAGTTCATCATCCGCTGGGTCGGCGGCGGAATCCGGTTGCTGACAGGCATCACGCGCATCGAATCGCTCGGCGCGGCGGCGAACATCTTTGTCGGCCAGTCGGAAAGCCCGCTGGTCATCAAGCCCTATCTGGCGGGGCTCACGCCGCCGCAGCTGTTCTGCGTCATGACCGTCGGCATGGCCGGCGTCGCGGGGACGATTCTCGGCGCTTATGCCGCGATGATCGGCAACCAGCTTCTGCCCTACCTCCTGGCCGCGAGCTTCATGTCCGCACCGGGCGGGGTGCTGATGGCCAAGATCATGATGCCCGACGTCATCGTGCCGCCCGAACCCGTCAATGTGGCGCTGCCCGAAACGCGGATCAGCGCCGAAGGGCCGGCCGCATTGTTGCCGGAGGGTGGCTTGCCGCCGCCGGACGACATGTCGGAAGCAACGCATGACGAAGAACGGCCGGCGAATGTCATCATGGCGGCGGCACAGGGCGCGCAGACCGGCGTCAAGCTGGCGGTGGCGGTGGGCGCGATGGTGCTGGCGTTCGTCGCGCTGGTGGCGTTGGCCAATGGCCTGCTCGGTGGGATTGGCGCCTGGTTCGGCCATCCCGAGCTGAGTTTCCAGCTGCTGCTCGGCTATGTGTTCCAGCCGGTGATGTTCATGTTGAATGTGCCTTGGAATGAGGCTGGGACCGCAGGCGGACTGTTCGGCACCAAGGTGGTGCTCAACGAATTCGTCGCGTTCATCGATCTCGGGAAGGCATCGGCGAGCCTCTCGCCGCACACCGTCGGGGTGGTGACCTTTGCGCTGTGCGGCTTCGCCAATTTCTCGTCGATCGCGATCCAGATGGCTGTGACGGGCAACCTCGCCCCCAATCAGCGGCCGGTGATCGCGCGGCTGGGCCTGAAGGCGCTGGTCGCCGGCAGCCTCAGCAATCTGATGAGCGCGGCGCTCGCGGGGCTGTTGCTCCCGTAAGCGCCGCGCTTCGGTCGGCTAGACGACGCGACGGCCGGAGAAGAGCTGCACCAGCCCCACGATCAGGGCGATGACCAGCAGGATGTGGATCAGTGCGCCACCGACGGGAATGATGAATGCACCCAGCGCCCACAGAATCAGCAGGATGACAACGACGGTCCACAGCATTTGAACTCTCCCAAAGCGACGGGAGCGTAACAATGCGCGCCGCGAAGCGTTCCGTCAGTCGAACGATCCGAGCCCGAGATCGGTGGCGCACAGCCGGTCCCAGTGGCGGAAATACAGTCCGTAATTACCGTTATACCGGTCATGATGCCGCTGATGATGCGTTGCGGTGATCAGCCAATTTCCGACCGGGCCTTCGCGCATCCAGCGCGGAAACAATTCCCACCCCATATGATTGGTCGTGCCCATCACCGTCATGATGAGGAGGACCACAGCCAGCGCCGCGACATGGATCGGGATGAGGAACACCAAGGCGGGGATGACGAACGCGCCGGTGATCGCTTCGACCGGGTGAAAGGCCATGGCCGCCCAAGCGGTCGGCGGACGGCTGGCATGGTGGACGGCATGTGCCAGCCGGAACGGGCGTGGGCGGTGCATCCAGCGATGCGTCCAGTAGAACCAGGCGTCATGACACAGCAGATAGAGCAGCACGCTGACTGGCAGCCACCACAGCGGATAGGCGCGAAGATCAGTGTAAATCAGCGTCCAGCCCTGCGCCTGCCAGCCCCAGGCAACAATCCCGGCCGGCACGCCGTAAATCGCGGCGGACGCGAGGCTCCAGCCGATCTCGCGCCGGATTTGCGGTTTTAGCTTGGCATAGAGCCCCGGACGCGCGGCGCGTGTGGCCAGTGCGAACCCGCCACTAACGGCGAGATAACGCGCGCCGACGATCAGCGTCATTGCCAGTGCGGACAGGATCAATGCGGCCACGGCTACCTCTTAGCCGTTCCCGCGCGAATGCAAAAACGCCGCCGATGTCACCACCGACGGCGTCCTGTCCCGAAACGGGTTTGGTTAGGCGAAAACGCTGATGCTGCGGCGGCGGCGCGATGCGGCGCCGACGAGGGCGAAGCCGCCGATCAGCAACGCCCATTGCGCCGGCTCGGGCACGCCTAGGACCGACACCTTGTCAATAAAGGCTGTTTGGTCCGCGGCGACCTGACCGTTGAAACTCAGCGTGTAGGACTGACCGACAGTCAGACCCGAAACCAGGCCGTTTCTCACGGTAAAGCCCTGGCCGCTGTAGGTCGAATAGGTGCCGACGGCCGCATTGCCGACGGTCACGCTGTAAGCCTGATCGCCGTTGTAAGCGCCGAAGAACGGACGGCCGCCGGCGAGCCAGCTGATCACCGCTTTGGTGTTGCTGGCGGTAAACACCTGCGAGAGCGTGCTAGTGCCCTGGAGCGCGGCGAACTGGCCGCCGTCCTGCCCTGAGGGTGGCGTGCTCCCATACCACGCGCTGCCATTGGTCGCGTCGACCAGCGCGCTGCCGCCATAATTCCAGCCCGCGACAGTGCCGGCCGGATAGGTGTAGCTGCCGGAGCCCAGGTCGGGCTGCTCGAAACTGCCGTTGACCAGCAGTTCCGCGGCGTTCGCGCTGCCCGCCAGCGACAGGGCAGCAAATGCGCCCAACACAATATTCTTCATCGAATACGACCCCTTAGAATTGGTTGAGGGCGCCTTAACCGATGTTTTCAGTTCTCGGGAGGGGAAAATTTGTCCTGAAACGAGATTGGCTTAGCGCCGTGACCGGACCCAGTCGTTGAGCGGCCACATTTGCAGCGTCGACGCGAAGTTCACGCCGAGGAAGCCGCCACGCCGCCAGCAGACGATTGCCCGGAATGTGCCGAGTCCTTCGAGCAGGACGCGAAATTCGGGATCGCGCGGCAAGACGCGTTCATCGACTGCGAGGCAAGCGCCAGCTTGCGAAATGTCACGCAACAGCGCGCGGTGCTCAGTGCTGCCGGCAAGAATCTTGATCTCGGTCGCCGTACGCAGTCGCGGCGGGCGCGGCTTGGGACCGGCGGTGTGCCCGGCAAGGATCTTGGGGAGGTCGATCTCATCATCGAACTTCACGCCGCAGCGGTCGCCCTTGACCCAGACGACCTGCGCCTCGAATTGATCGTCGAAGCGCAGGTTGAGGGCGATGCGTTCGCCGACGGCCAGATCGCTGTTGTGTGCGATCATCGCGCCGCCCGTGGATATGTTGCGAAGGACGCACAGTTCTTCATGGCCGCCGCGGGACATTTTTCCGGCGCGGAAGATCGATACGTAACGCTGCTCGTCTGAGCGGCGCTCGACTCGTGCGATCTCTCCTTCGGCGTCTGCAACCTTCAGCGCTGACAACGTCCAATCCCCGGCACCCAATGAGAAGCACTTTACGCACAGAGTGTTACCAGCAGGTTGGGATTGTACCGTTTTCGCGTCTAAAGCGCCGGCGTGGAACGGGTCACAATCTTGGGCGGGGGGCTTTCGGGCGGATTGATTGCGCGTGCATTGCTCGCACGTCGACCCAGCATCGATCTGCAGATAATCGAACAGTCCGATCGCCTCGGCGGTAACCATGTCTGGTCGTTTTTCGACGGTGACGTAGCGGCAGCGGACCGTTGGCTGGTCGACGATCTGATCACCTATCGCTGGCCGGAATATGATGTTGCGTTTCCGGAACGTCGGCGGACGATCAGACATTGGTATAACAGCATCACTTCGGAGCAATTCGACAGTGTGCTGCGCGCGGAGCTGGGCGCGCGAATCATATTGGGCGATGCGGAACGTCTGGAACTCCGGGGCGCGGTGATCGACGCGCGGGGGCCGGGCGATGCGGCGCAGCTCGATTGCGGTTGGCAAAAGTTCGTCGGGATGAATTTTCGCACCGCCGCGCCTCACGGCGTCGATCGGCCAATCGTCATGGATGCGACGGTCGAGCAGATCGACGGCTATCGCTTTGTATATGCCCTGCCGTTCGGGCCGAACGAACTGTTCGTCGAAGACACTTACTACAGCGACACGCCCGACCTTGATGTCGAGGCGGTGCGGGCCCGGGCCAGCGCTTATGTCGCGGCGCATGGCTGGGATGCGCTGCCGGGCAATCGCTTCGAATCCGGCGTTCTGCCGGTGATCATGGGGGGAAAT
>DATJIN010000029.1:0-3059 GCA_035493275.1 Sphingomonas sp.
TCGCCACGCCGCGGACCGTGCAAATACGCTGCCGTAACGATTCCGCGCAGCAACCTTGCGGGTGTGCGCGGCGTTGAACGGGTGTCATCTTGCAAAGGATTTGAACATGGCCACCGATCCCACCATCAGCGACACGCCGCAAATCGTCCCCGATATCGCCACCGGCGAGCCTTCCGGTACGCAGGGCGGCGCAAAGCCGACGATCCAATCTTTGAAAGACGAGGCCCAGAACCTTGCCGGGACGGCCAAGACCGCCGCGCTCAACGCCGCCGCGACAGGCAAGGACAAGGCCGCCGACGCGCTGAGCGAGGCGGCGAGCTTCATCGAAAATGCCGCCCAGACGCTCGACGAAAAGGTCGGGAACGGCGTCGGCGATTACGCCCGCAAGGCCGGTGCCGCCGCAACCAATTTGTCGGACTCGCTCAAGACCAAGAATGTCGACGAGCTGGTCGAGGACGCCAAATCGGCGGTGCGCAAGAATCCCGCGATCGCGGTCGGTGCCGCGGCGGCGGTCGGCTTCCTGCTGACGCGCATCTTCCGCCTCGGCGGCAGGAACGACCGGAGCTAATGCCGATGGGGGACGGAGATGACACGCGCGTCACTTCGCGGCCATCCGTCCCCGATCTGTTTGCACGCCTGATCGCCGACGCCCGCGAGTGGCTGAAGGCCGAGGTCGCCCTGATCAAATGCCGCGGCGAGGCGTTGGTCGAAGGCCTGCGCACCGCCGTCATCCTGATCGCCTCGGCCGTGATGCTGGCGACGGTCGCACTGTTCGCGCTGGCGATCGGCTTGATCCTGGCGCTGGCGGCGTTCGTCGGCCCGGGTTGGGCGACGGCGATCGTCGTCGTGAGCCTGCTGCTGCTCGCCGCAATTCTCGGCTGGATGGGTTGGCAGCGGATCGAGCGTGTGTTCGAGGACAAGTCATGACCGCCGAACTCAAGGCGCGGAAAACGGCGGCGAATATCGCGCGCACCCGCGTCGAACGCGATGTCGACGCGCTGCTCCAGGCGCTCGCCCCCGCCTCGCTCATGCGCGACGGGATCGATGAGGCCAAGGCGCGGGCGAAAGCCGTCGCCGACGACGCCGCCGAGTTCGTCAAGGACCGGCCGGTCGGCACCGGCGCAGTCCTCGGCGGCGCGGCGGCTCTGGGCATTTGGAAACTCGTTTCGAACTATCGCGAAACCCGCAAGCCGAAGAAGCGTTAGCCCTAGCAAACCCCACACAGGAATTTCTCATGGCCAAGACCGCTACATCTCGCACCGCCGCCAACGACAGCGAAACCACACCGAAGGGACGCGGCAGCAAGGGCCGCGCCGCCGCGCAGAAGGCGGTCGATCGGGCGCGTGAAACCGCGACCGACGCTGTCGAGCGCGCCCGCAGCGCGGCCAATGATGCTGTCGAAAGCGCGGCGCAGGTGGTCGACGATGCGCCGCTGTCGGTTCTGGCGGGCGCAATCGCGGTCGGCGCAGTGGCAGCGGCGCTGATCCCCGCAACGGCACGCGAACTGCAACTGCTCGGCCCGCTCGGCTCGCGGGCGCGCGGTGCCCTCGACGATGCGTTCAAGGCCGCCAAAACTGCGGGTGTCGAGCAGCTGACCACCAAGGGAATCACCCAGACTGCGCTGTCCAGCGGGCTCGGCACGGTCGTCGGGCATTTCGTGTCGGCGGCCCTGGAAGCCAGCAAGGCGGCAAGCGAAAGTGTGCGCAAGCAGGATAAAAAAACGACTGCCGGAGCCACACCCGCCAAACGCAAACCCAGGGCCAGCTGAGGGCTGCAATTCGGGACGCAGGCCGCTAAGGGCGCTGCATGAGCAAACTGCACCTCGTCTTCGGCGGCCGCGTCAAGGATCCGCGCACGCTCGACTTCGATCCCGACAAGATCGACGTCGTGGGCATTTTCCCGGACTATAAGTCGGCCGAAGAAGCCTGGCGCGCGGCGGCACAGAAATCCGTCGACGATGCGGAGATGCGCTACGTCGTGGTGCACCTGCACCGATTGCTTGAGCCCAACGTCTGATTGCCTCCCCGGCCTTTGCCGGGGCGAACTCAGCTCTTCGGCAACCCGTACCGCCAGCTGAGCAGCGGCCGTGCCAGGATCAGCCCTGCCAGAAATCCGCCGACATGCGCGGCGGTCGCCACGCCGAAATCGGTCTTGAGTGTCGCCACCGCAATCAGTGCCTGCATGCCCATCCACGCTGCCGCCAACCACAAGGCGCGCACCCAGTGCGACGGGATCGGCCCGATGCGCTTTACTTCGTTGCGCCCGAACAACAGGGCATAAACCGCGAGCACCGCGGAAATCGCGCCCGACGCGCCGATCATCGGAATAGCGGAAGACGGTCCCGCAAAATACTGGCCGACAGCCGCGCCATAAGCCCCGGCACCGTACAGGATCAGCATCGCCGGCCAGCCGAGCGTCGCTTCCAGGATCCGCCCGCAATAAACGAACAGCAGCATGTTGAAGGCGAGATGGATCAGCCCGCCATGCGCCAACGTCGCAGTGAGCGGAGTCAGGCCGTAGGGGATGAGGAACGGGCCTTGCGCGATTGCGCGCACGGGAATGAAGCCGAGTTGATACGCGACCCACTCGCTGCGCCCGGTCAGCGCCGCCACCGCCCAGGCGAGGCAGGTGATCACCGCGATCGTATTGGTCGCACGCGTGGTGCGAACCCCGGTCATGCCTAGATGAACTCGACCTTGTCGATCTGGTAATAGCGGTCGCCCGACGGCACCGTGACCTCGACCTCGTCACCCAGCTTGCGGCCGATCAGCGCGCGGCCGATCGGCGAATTGTAGCTGATCCGGCCGTCCTTCGCGTTCGCCTCGGTCTCGCCGACAATCTGGTAGCGCACCGGCTTGTCGTCTTCGTCGAGCAGAGTGACGGTCGCACCGAACACCACCTTATCGCCGCTGAGCGTCGTCGGATCGATGATCGTCGCGCGGCTCAGCTTGCCTTCGATGTCGGCGATCATCGCCTCGATCTGGCCCTGACGCTCCTTCGCGGCGTGGTATTCCGCGTTTTCGGACAGGTCGCCATGGGCGCGCGCTTCCTCGATCGCG
>DATJIN010000030.1:0-4092 GCA_035493275.1 Sphingomonas sp.
CCTTTTGCATGGGGCGGAGGCAACCGCTAGGGGCGCCGCCATGCCGAACGCGCCGACGCCGAAACCCTGGGTCATGGATATCGCCCCCTATGTGCCGGGGCGATCCACCACCGACGATGGCCGCAAGGTCGTCAAACTCTCGTCCAACGAGAACCCGCTCGGCACCGGCGCCAAGGCGCGCACGGCGTACGAAGCACATGTCGGCGATCTCGACCGCTATCCCGATGCCGGCGCGACCGCGCTGCGCGACGCCATCGGCGCGCATTACGGCATCGAGCCCGCCCAGATCATCCACGGCACCGGATCAGACGAAGTGCTGCACTTGGCCGCGGGCGCCTTTGCCGGGCCGGGCGACGAGGTGATCCACGTCAAATACGGCTTCGCGGTCTATGAAATCGCCACCCGCCGCGTCGGCGCGGTGCCGGTGGTCGCGCCCGACGACGATTACGGCACCAGTGTCGACAATATCCTGTCGCTGGTGACGCCGAAGACGACGATGGTGTTCATCGCCAACCCCAACAATCCGACCGGCACTTATGTTTCCCGGGGGGAGATCGCCCGCTTGCGCGCCGGGTTGCCGCCGCATGTGCTGCTCGTCGTCGATCAGGCCTATACCGAATATCTCGACGAAGCCGATGACGACGGCGCGCTTAAACTGGCGCGGACCACGAACAATGTTTTCGTCACGCGGACCTTTTCAAAAATCTTCGGGCTGGCAGCGGAACGGATCGGCTGGGGTTACGGCCATCCGGATCTGATCGCGGCGATGCACCGCATCCGCGCCCCGTTCGGCGTGACCAGCGCGGGTCAGGCGGCCGCCATTGCCGCGCTCGAGGACACGGCGTTCGTCGCGGCGAGCAAGGCGCACAACGACGAGTGGCGCGCGTGGTTCAAGGCCGAGGTCGAGAAGCTGGGCAACGCCGGACTGCGTGCCGTGCCGAGCAAGGCGAATTTCATCCTCGTCACCTTCGCCGGCCCCGTCAGCGCGTGCGACGCGTACAAGGCGCTGATGGACAAGGGCTATATCGTCCGCTGGCTGCCCGGGCAGGGACTGGGCCAGGGCTTGCGCATCACCATCGGCACCGAAGCGGAAATGCGCGGACTGACCGCAGCGTTGCGCGAAATCGTCGAGGCCTAATCGTTTAGCGCGTTGATCGCGGCGTGCACCCGCGCTTCGATCTCGTCACGCGGCAGACCCGGCGGGATCGGCTCGCCGAAACGGAAGGTGACGACGCCCTTGCGCTTGATCAATGACCGCCTGGGCCATAGCCGTCCGCTGTTCATCGCGACCGGCACCACGGGCAGGCCAAGCGCCTTGTACAGGCCGGCGAACCCGGCCTTCAGCGGTGGCGACGCGCCGTGCGGCACACGCGTTCCTTCGGGAAAGATCACGACATTGCGCCCCTCGGCACGCACGCGCTTGGCGGCGGTCAGCAGGGCGCGCACCGCGCCCGCGCCAGCGTCGCGGTCGATCGCGATGACGCCGTGCTTCTTGGCGACCCAGCCCCAGCCGGGGATCGCCAGCAGTTCCTTTTTGAACACCACCACCGGGTCGTGAAACAGCCGCAACACTTCAGCGGTTTCGAACATGCTTTCATGCTTGAAGGCGTAGAGCGTCGGCACGGTCGCGAACTCGCCCTCGATGCGCGTTTCAATGCCGAGGAAGGTGTGCGCGCACCAATAATGGAAGCGCGCCCAAATCAGCCCCGAACGGATCGCGGTCTTCTCGCCAAACGGTAACAGCAGCACCGCGACAATGACGATGACCGCGCTGCCGAGATAGAAAACCGGCGTGAAAATCAGCGAGCGGAGGACGTTCATGTCGCCGGCCTTACAGGCCGACCAGCGCCGCCGAGCGGCGGAGCAGATATTTGTTATATTCGCGCAGCAGCGTCGAAAAGCCGGGGTTGCTGCGCACGGCGTCGGCCAGGATGTCGACCTGACCGCCGGTTGCCTGATCGAGCTCGAAGCGCGCGCGGCGCATGTGCCAGTCGGTCGTGACGAGGCGCACGGTTTTGTAATTGTGTCGCGCGATCCAGCGCGCGGTTTCCTCACCGTTCGAGCGCGTGTCGACCGCCTCGCGCCCCAGATCGACGCAGCAAGTGACGAGCGCCGGCGGCGCGCCCTGCACGTTGGCCAGCTCGGCGGGTTTGACGCGGCGATCGACGCCGGTGACGAGCATGCGCTTTGCCTGGCCTGCCTGCAGCAGCGCCAGCCCGCGCCCGATCCGCCCCGCGCCGCCTGTCGGAACGACGATCGCGTCGGTCTTTTGCATACCCATGGGGCGCGGCAACAGCCCCGCGAACAGCGCGAAGCCGAGCGCCCAGAGCAGGATGGCGGTGCCGAGGATCCGGCGGATCATGGCGTCGCCTCCAGCGCCTGCGCCACGGTACGCCGCGCCGCGACCACCGCCATCATCGCCCCGATCAGCGGCAGCAGCACGATCAGCAGCCAGTCGAGCCCGCGCAGCCCGCCGCCCGCCAGCCCGGCATCGAGCGCGCTCAGCCGCCCTGCGATCAGCGCGGCCACCGCCAGCCCCGCCAAGGCGCCGATTGCACCACCGCTCAAAGCGTCGAGCGCAACGCGCCGCTGAAACGCGCCTTTGACCTGCTGATCGGTCGCGCCGATCAAATGGAGCACCTCGACCGTGTCGCGCTGCGCCTCGAACGCCGCGCGCGCCGCGAGCACCGTGGCCGCCACCGCAACCAGCGCCATCATCAGCACGATTGCCAGCGCGAGCAGGCCGAGCGTGCGGAGAAAGTCACCCAACGGCCCGAGCAAGGCCGATTGCCGCTCGACGCGGACGCTCGGTTCGAGCCGCGGTACCGCCATGCCGGGCTTGAGCACGACATCGATCACCGCGGGAAGGGGCAACCCCGTGGCATCGCCCAGCCAGGGCTTGAGCTCGCCCGCCAGTTGCGCGTCGGCGACCGGCGTCGCGCTTTCGACCGCAGGCGACGCGCGCAGCGTGGCCAGCGCCTTGGCTGCATTGGCATCGCGCCGCGCCGCATCGGCATCGATCACCTGCACCACGGCGCGCTGCTCGACCCCCGAGCTAGCCCCTTGCGCCGCACGGGTCAGGCCGAGCGCTGCCGCCCCCGCAAGCGCCATCAGAAAGGCCATGATGCCGATGATCCATGGCACCGGCCCGCCGATGCGGCGCGGCGCGAGCAAGCCTTTCGGCATTTCCGTGAACCGGTTGCGAAGCGTCATGCGCCCACCCGGATCGGCGGGTGGCGCAGCGCCCCGGTCGGATCGGACAGGCGGCCGCGCTCCAGACGCATCATCCGCGCCTCCGGCACGCGGCCGAGCAGATGGAGGTCGTGCGTTGCGATCAGTACGGTCGTGCCGAGGCGATTGAGGCTTTCGAACAGATGGAGCAGCCGGTGGGCCATGTCGGGATCGACATTGCCGGTCGGTTCGTCGGCGACGAGCAGATCGGGGCGGGCGATCACCGCGCGGGCGATGGCGACGCGCTGCTGCTCACCGCCCGACAGCGTTGCCGGGCGCGCGGCGGCACGATCGGCGAGGCCGACCCAGGCGAGCATTTCCTCGACCGGCCCGGCTAGCTCGTCCTCAGGCATCCCGGCGATGCGCAAGGGGAGCGCGACATTGTCGCGCGCCGACAATTGCGGGATCAGGCGAAAATCCTGGAACACCACGCCGATGCGGCGGCGCAGTGCGGGCAGTGCGGCGCGCGGTGCGGCGACGACATCGTGCCCGAACAGCCGCAAACTGCCGCGCGTCGGGCGCTGGGCAAGATAGAGCAGCCGCAGCAACGACGTCTTGCCCGCCCCCGACGCGCCCGTCAGGAAATAGAAGCCGCCGGGCGCCAGCGCGAAACCGATATCGGACAGCGTTTCAGCCTGCGTGCCATAGCGCAGGCCCACGCGGTCGAATTGCACGATCGGTTCCATATCTACGCGCATCTTGCATGAGGCGCGGCGCTTGCCAATTGGGTGAACACCGGATTAGGCTAAAGATACTATAGCTGGCGGTAGGGAGGGTTCACGGCCACATGATCTTGTCCTGTCCCGCATGCCATACGCGCTACCGGCTGCCCGATGGCTCCGTGCCGCCCGAAGGCCGCCA
>DATJIN010000031.1:0-25682 GCA_035493275.1 Sphingomonas sp.
CGATATTGCGAGACAGCAACTTCGGCTTGCCCGAGGGGAAGCTGGGCAATTTGCGGCCTTCAAAGATCAGCTGAAATCGTTCCCGTGGCAAGGGTGTCCATCGAACCGGATGACACAAGAACTTGATATCAAGATTTTGATCGAAGAATTGCCGCAGTTCTGCGGGTTTCTGGCTCGCCGATCGTAGGTGCATGCTGCCGAAAAATGCGCTTTCCCTGTAAATTACCTGTTGAAGAGGGAGTTCACCATGGCGGTTCGAACATTTCAAAAATGAGCCTCCGCGGCCGCTTGGGCTAAACGCCGACAAGGACCGCCAGACGCAGGCTCCGTTCTTTCTGGTGGTTGAATGGTTCGTTCATGCAACGATCGGCCATGCTCGGGCATTATGTTGGGGTAGGTTCAAAGGAGAGAAACCGTGACTAAGGCTTTCATGCTCGCGCTTGTTGCCGCGACCTCGCTGGTCGCCCCCGCGGCGGTGGCGCAGTCGCCATCGGACAATGCACGCTTCCAGCAGGCGCAGGACAATTTCAACCGCGAGCGCGCGGTTTACCGCGACGCGACGCGCTATCGCAATTCCAACTACCGCTGGCGCTCGGCTTCGGATCGCTTCGATCGCGCGATTACGAACTACCGGTCGGAACTCGACCGCTATCAGTCGACCGTCCGTTCGGGCTACGCGTACAACAACAATAATTATCAGAACAACGGGTATTACGACAATTACCAGGACGATCCGAACTATGACCCGGCGCGCTACTACCGCGACGGCAATTATCAGGAACGCGTCCTGTCCGCCGACGACCGCGTCTATCGCGGCAATGACGGCCGTTATTATTGCAAGCGCACCGACGGCACGACGGGCCTGATCGTGGGCGCGGGTGCCGGTGGTATCCTTGGCAACGTGATCGACGGCGGCCGCTCGCGCGGCGTCGGCACGATCCTCGGTGCGGTCGGCGGCGCGCTGGCCGGACGCGCGATCGAACGCAGTGCTGATCGTGATGCGAACGGCGAGATCCGCTGTCGCTAAGAAAACTGCCTAAACTTTAGGCACAGATGCCCGCGCTGCCCACAGCGCGGGCATTTTTGTTTCAGCGTCATGACGGCCAAATTGGCCATGTTGCGCCGCCGCAAGGCACGCGCCTATGCTGGCTGCAATCCAGGGGATTCGGCGCGCGTGAAGAAGATCGAAGCGATCATCAAACCGTTCAAGTTGGATGAAGTGAAAGACGCGCTGCACGATGTCGGCGTCAGCGGCATTACCGTCGTCGAAGCCAAGGGGTTCGGCCGCCAGAAGGGGCATACCGAACTGTACCGCGGCGCCGAATATGTCGTCGACTTCCTGCCCAAAGTGAAGCTGGAGGTCGTCGTCGATGACGACATGGCAGCGCGCGTCGTCGAGGCGATCGCCCAGGCCGCACAGACCGGCCGCATCGGCGACGGCAAGATCTTCGTCATCCCCGTCGAATCCGCGCTGCGTATCCGCACGGGCGAGACCGACAGCGACGCCATCTAACACTCAATCAACTCCAAGAGCGGGACATCATGGCCAAGAACAAGACCAGCGCATCGGACATCCTCAAGCGGATCAAGGACGAAGAGATTGAGTGGGTCGATCTCCGCTTCACTGATCCCAAGGGCAAGTGGCAGCATCTGACCATGGTTTCGACCGTCCTCGGCGAGGACGAACTGACCGACGGGCTAATGTTCGACGGTTCGTCGATCGGCGGGTGGAAGGCGATCAACGAATCCGACATGATCCTGCAGCCGGACCTCGAGGCGGTTTATATCGATCCGTTCTCCGCGACGCCGATGATGATCATTTTTTGCGACATCGTGGAGCCCGGTACCGGCGAGCTCTATTCGCGCGATCCGCGCTCGACCGCCAAGCGTGCGCAGGCCTATGTCGCTAACACCGGTATCGGCGACACTGTCTATGTCGGCCCGGAAGCCGAATTCTTCATGTTCGACGATGTGAAGTTCGAAAATGGCTATGCCGGTTCGGGCTACAAGATCGACGATATCGAGCTGCCGACCAACACCGGCACCAGCTATGACGGCGGCAATCTGGGCCACCGTCCGCGCGCGAAGGGCGGTTATTTCCCCGTCGCGCCGGTCGATAGCGCCGTCGATATCCGCGGCGAGATGGTCTCGACCATGATCGAGATGGGCTTACCGTGTGACAAGCATCACCACGAGGTCGCGGCCGCGCAGCACGAACTGGGCCTCACCTTCGGCACGCTCGTCGAAACCGCCGACCGCATGCAGATCTACAAGTACGTCGTGCATCAGGTCGCGCATGCTTACGGCAAGACCGCGACGTTCATGCCCAAGCCGATCAAGGAAGATAACGGCTCTGGCATGCACACCCACATGTCGATCTGGCAGAAGGGTGAGCCACTGTTCGCCGGGAATGGCTATGCCGGGCTCAGCGACATGTGCCTGTATTTTATCGGCGGCGTCATCAAGCATGCCAAGGCGCTGAACGCGTTCACCAACCCGTCGACCAACAGCTACAAGCGGCTGGTTCCGGGTTACGAAGCGCCGGTGCTGTTGGCCTATTCGAGCCGCAACCGTTCGGCCTCGTGCCGCATCCCGTACGGCACGGGCAGCAAGGCGAAGCGCGTCGAATTCCGTTTCCCTGACGCGCTGGCCAATCCGTACCTCTGCTACGCCGCGCTGCTGATGGCCGGACTCGATGGCATTCAGAACAAGATCCATCCGGGCGACCCGATGGACAAGAATTTGTACGACCTGCCGCCGGCCGAACTGGAACAGGTGCCGACGGTGTGCGGTTCGCTGCGCGAGGCGCTCGAGGCGCTCGAGGCCGACCACGCTTTTCTGCTGAAGGGTGACGTGTTCACCAAGGACCAGATCGATGCCTATGCCGAGCTGCTCTACGCCGACGTCGCGCGCTGGGAAATGACGCCGAGCGCGGTCGAGTTCGACATGTATTACAGCTCTTAAAGGACGATCTGGGCGCTGCTAGTCGCAAATACAATTTTGGGTTTGAACGAAAGCGGATGCTCTCGGTCGACCCCAAAATTGTGTCGGCCTGTAAGTCTTTCTCTGTCTATTGTGCCTGCACCGCAATACGGTGTCGCCGACGTGTGGCTAAACCGATAAGACCAAAGCCACCGATCATCAGCGCCCAACTGCCGGGCTCGGGCACGGCGCCGGCCACCGAAGACAATTCGAAATTTCCGTTATAATCATTGCCGTTGCCACCCGGCGTGGCACTGAATTGGCTCACGGAATCGCCAAGGAAGCGGACGAAGGAGAATTTGGCGATAGAAATCACGTTGCGGCCGTCTTGAATAGAATTGCCGCCGAGAAACGCGTTCGCGAACGGCGTGTACGAGCCGGTCAATTTTCTTCCGCCATCAAAGTCGAGCGTCAGCGTATATGTCCGGTCGGAATTACCCGTGCCGTTGGTCGGAAAACCATCGCCCGACAAAAAGAATTTCGTCTTGCCGACAGCCACGTTCTGACTGATCGGCTGATTGGCCGGGTTTACGAACGACGATTGCGTAGGACTTGCGAGAAACAGTGCGTAGTTGCTCGTATTGCCGATAGACGAACCCGAGGTCCGCCAAACTGTCCCAGACGGACCGGTAACGGTTGCACCGAGTAGGGTAAGCGCATTGGCAGATCCGGACAGTGACATGGCGCCAACCGCCACCGTATAAAATAAGTTTCTCACAGCGACCCCTTGACCTGCTTTGTTGCGATAAGTTGGAAACTGCCCAGAGAAGCGGGCGTTCCACTATCCTTCGATAGCAATGTCTCATTTAGAGACGGCCAAATTGTTCGTGCGAGCCGTGTTCGGATAGCGTCCTGTCTGATCGCCGAGATAGATGCCAGGCCAGGCCTTTGGCCACTGCACAGAAAAGCCGGAGCATCGCTGCCCTGGCCTTCAATCTTTCGCGAAGCCCGAGGCTTTTACGCCCCCGCCAGCTCCGCGGTGTCGATCTTCACGCCCGGGCCCATCGTGCTCGAGAGCGCAACCTTTTTGAGGTACTTGCCCTTGGCACCCGACGGCTTGGCCTTGGTCACCGCGTCGAGCAGCGCGTCGAAGTTCGCGCGCAGGTCTTCGGCAGCGAAGCTCGCCTTGCCGATGCCCGAGTGAATGATCCCAGCCTTTTCGACGCGGTATTCGATCTGGCCGCCCTTGGCCGCCTTGACCGCGGCGGCGACGTCCATCGTCACAGTGCCGAGCTTGGGGTTCGGCATCATGCCCTTGGGGCCAAGCACCTTACCGAGACGACCGACCAGACCCATCATGTCCGGGGTCGCGATGCAGCGATCGAAATCGATCGTGCCGCCCTGGACGATTTCCAGCAGGTCTTCGGCACCGACGACATCGGCACCGGCTTCGCGGGCTTCATCAGCCTTCGGACCCTTGGCGAACACGCCCACGCGAACCGTCTTGCCGGTGCCCTTGGGGAGCGTCACGACGCCGCGGACCATCTGGTCGGCGTGGCGCGGATCGACGCCAAGCGCGAGTGCGACTTCGACGGTTTCGTCAAACTTCGACGTCGCGTGGCTCTTCACCAGCGCGATCGCTTCATCGACATTGTGCAGCTTGGTGGCGTCGACGGTGACGGCCTTGGCCTTCTTGCTCTGGAACGTCATCGCTTAGCCCTCCACCACTTCGAGGCCCATCGCGCGGGCGCTGCCTTCGATGATCCGCGTTGCCGCGTCGATATCGTTGGCGTTCAGATCCTTCATCTTCGTCTCGGCGATCTGGCTCAGCGCCGACCGCTTGATCTTGCCGGCAGAAACCTTGCCCGGCTCCTTCGAGCCCGACTTCAGGTTCGCCGCCTTCTTGATCAGGAAGCTCGCCGGGGGCGTCTTGGTCGCAAAGCTGAACGAACGGTCGGCATAGACGGTGATGACCGTCGGGATCGGCGCGTTCTTTTCAAGGTCACCCGTCGCAGCGTTAAACGCCTTGCAGAATTCCATGATGTTGACGCCACGCTGACCGAGCGCCGGGCCGATCGGAGGGCTGGGGTTCGCGGCGCCGGCCGGCACCTGCAGCTTGATATAGCCGGTAATTTTTTTCGCCATGTGTCACTCTCTTTCAAGTCGAGCGGTTCAAGCGGGCGCAGCAAAGCGCCCTCCCGCAATGGTCCATCGGTAAATGGATGCGCGGGCCACTAGGGGAAAAGTGGCCCGCGCGCAAGCTCAACCAGGGCTCCTCAACCGAAGTTGTGCTTGAGAGTGAGGTACGGGATCACGTGCTGGTTGCGCTGACGTGCCTCGTACAGATTGGGGTTGGGGTTCGACCGGCTCGGCGAATAGAAGGTGCGGAACCGCTGCGAGGTCCGGTTCAGCGCGTTGCGCGCGCCAACGCTGAGCGTCGTCGCCTTGTTCGGGCGGTATTCCGCAAAGACCGAGCTGTAGGGATGCATTCCGTAGAAGCTGTCGAGCTCGTTCAAGCGATAGCCGGTCGACAGCGAACTGGCGTCGAAGTGAAGGCCATAAGCGAACTTGCCGAGATCCTGACGAAAGTCTGCCGTCCAATAGGCCAGTGAATTCCCCGAAAAGTGCCGCTCGCGCCCGGTATAGGGATCGCGAACGTTGGTATCGACGATTGAGCCGTACAGGGTCAGCCGGCCACCCTTGATTCCGAGTTTGGTCAGCGGCGCGTCGATCGTGCCTCGCCAGATCAGCGAGCGCCCGCTGCCCAAATTGCCTGGCCCATCGAACCCGTCGGGAGTCGGCACCCGATCCTGCACCAGCGAAATCTGGTTCCAGCCAAGTTCGACCTTGATCAGGCCGTCCCCGAGGAATGGCCGTTGCAGTGTCAGCAGCCCTTCCCATGCGCGCTGCGGCAGCAGATTGGCGTTGCCGCCATTGACCCGATCGGTCGACAGCTCCGCCGCCGAGATGAAATCCTCGAACTGCAGCTGCGCCACAGTGCGCTGGATCGACAATTGCGCGCGAACATCGGGCAGTTCCCAGTCCAGCGAAACCTTGGGCTTGAGGAACTTGAGCGTCCGGTCGGCGGTCGCGTCGCCGCGCACGCTGAGCTTCGACGCCTCATACGTCAGACCCAGGTCAACCCGCAGCTTGTCGGCAATCGGCCGTCCGGCGTTCACGAACACCTCGCCACGATATTCCTTCACCACCGCATGATCGATCGGCAGGTCGATCGGTGTCAGCAATCCACCCGAACCGATCGATGCCAGATCGACTTCGCTGACCAAACGGTTGAGTGCGCCTTCAGCGCCAATTTCGGCCGTCCAGCCATTCCAGTTCGGGCGCGACCAGACGAGGCGCGCCAGGCTTTCGTCGCGGTTGTCGACGAGCAACTGGTCGACGCCGCCACTGACCACGCCGCCGGGGCGAACCAGTTGCACGTCGTGATTGTGACGTTCGCGCCGCGTGACGAGGCCGATCAGCTTCAGCCCACCACCGGCCAGCGGCCGCGTTATGTCCCCGCCAAGCTCCCAGCTGTCATAATGGTAGCGTTGGAATAGGCGGTCGTCGCGCGCCGGCCCGGTCGCGGGCGTGACCTGATTGAATTGGTCGAGATGAAACCGGTCGACCAGATAGCGGCCATTCAGATGCGCGGTTTTGTTCGTCCCATCATTGAAATCCCATCCACCCGAAATCGTGCCCGCCGGTTCGCGCGTGTTGTTGAATTTCTTGCGGAACTCGACGAGCTGCCCGCCGGGCAGCGTCGAGATGCGGTCGAAGCCTTCCTCCGGATAATTGCCGTTGTTGCTGAGGTTCGCACCGAGCGTGAAGCTCGATTTGCCGGTCTTGAGCACGACCGACGTGCTGGCTTCGGGCAGGATGCGGCCAGTGAAACTGCGGTAGGCGGTCCCTTCGATCGTGCCTGACATGCCGCCGCCAGCGGCGAGGATGACGTTGGCCACCTGGCTCTTGCCCGTATATTCGGCGCCGAACCGGTCGCCCGGGGCAACCTCGATCTTGAGCACGCGCGCGGCAGGGATGCGGGACAGTACGGTATCGAGTGTGTCGCTTTTCGATGACGGGCGCTGGCCATCGATCACGACATTGCCCGCGGCCTGCGAAAAGCCGCGGACATTCTGGTCGCCCTGATCGAAGCTGAAGCCCGGCAGGCGCTGGATCATCTGCAGCGCGTTCGATGGGGCATATTGCTGGAAGAATGCAGCTTCATAGGTTTGCGGCGCGACGCGGCCGGGCTCCGCCGCGGGTTGCTTTTCAGCCGCGGGGGCCGTCGGCGTGGGGCTGGAACTGCCAGTCGGCGTTTGGGCGACAGCGGAGCTCGCGGCGCTGGCCAGCAGCAGGGCGGTGAGGCGCAGGCGCATCAGCGGCGCCCCGTGATGCGGCGCGAGATCAATTCGCCCGCGCTGGGCCGCCCGCCCATCGCCATCGCCGCCTGCGCGAACTCCGGCGTGACTCCGTGAATACGCATCGCGATCAAGTCGCTGGCTTCGAGATTGCGGTAGCCCGCATCGGCCAATCCCTTGACCCAGTCGGGCTGCACGTCATGGATTTTCATGGCGATGATGTTACCGCTATCGGTGTCCGCCAGCGCGGGATCGGCAGCGACCAGTCCGCGCAGCCAGCCGCCGGTGACGCCGTGGACGCGGTAAGCGATCAGATCGCCGGGTTTGATGCTGCGCTGGCCCGCCCCGGCCAGTTCTTCGAGCCATGCCGGGCTCGCGCCGTGCACGCTGAGCGCGATGTAATCGCCCAACGAAGGCCGCGTGCCGAAGCGGCTGAGCGCCTGCGCGGTGGCGAGATTGGCGTTGACCATGGCGAGGGAGAAGCTCTCGCTCTCGCTGGGCCGCGACATGCCGAAACGCGCCAGCGCGTCGGCGAAGCGCGGATCGGCGGCGAAGCGGCAGCCGCCGACCCCGCGGCGCTGGCGGACCACGCCATCGCATTCGAGCGTCCCGGCTTCGCGTCTCATCGTGAAGCGCTGGTTGCCGTCGCGATTGATGTCGAGCCCGGCGAGCGACGATGCCGCCACATCGTTGCTGTTGCTGTTGCGCGACCCCGGGGCGTTGCGCTCGATACTCAGATGGATGGTGCCTGGCTTGTTGCCGGATGAGGCGGTCCATTCGATGCTTTCGGCACAAGCCGCTGCAGGCAAAGTGGTGGCGATGGCGAGCGCAAGGAGCGCCCGCTGGGCAAAGTTCGGCATTGAGTGTCTCCTGTAGCGTAGCCGGCTGGGCCGGAACTAGTTGTCGTCGTTCTCCGGCGCGGCCGGGGCTTTGGGCGGCGCTACGCGGCGGTTGGGCGCAGGTGGCGCGGGCGGGGCTGCCCGCACACGCATGTTGCTCAGGTTCATACTTCTCAACATCGCCTGAACCTCGCTCCGCACCTCTGCGGCATTGATGCGAGCTTCGGCGGCGGCACGGACGAGTTCGGCGCTGACACCCTGTGTCTGGAGCGCCACCAGCTGCTCTGGTGTCGGCCGCGGCCCCCCGGCCCGGGTAATTTGGCGGACGTAATCGGGCGATACACCCTGCACGCGCATCGCGATGATCTGACCGGCACTCAGATGCGGATAGCCCGCCTGCGACAGCCCGCGGACATAGGAAGCATCGACACCCTGCACGGCCAGCGCGGTGATCTCCCCCCCGCTCAAATTGGTATAGCCGAGCGCGGCCATTTCGCGGAGCCATTGCGGCGTCACGCCTTGCTGGCTCATCGCGATCAGCTCACCGGCGGTGAAGCGCGGCTTGGCTGTCGGTTCGACCTGCCTGGCGGGCGCGGGCATCGTTGCGGCGGTAACGACCTTGCCGGCTGCGTCTGTGACCACCGCCTGCACGACCGATGGCGCTGTCGCAGTGCGCGGGGAGATCGTCGCGAACGTATGGCCGCCATCACCCATTGCGACGGCCACGCGGATCGGGTCGGCGGGTTTGATCGGGGCAACGGGTGCGACCACACGCGGCGCCCGCAGCGTCAGCGCCGCGAGCGGCGTGCCGGCGGCTAGCGCGACAAGGAGCGCAGCGGCGGTGAACCCGAGCCCTGCCGGAGCGCGCCGCAGTTTGCCGTCGAGCACGCGCGTCACACGGCGGCGCAGCGAGCCCTTGCCCGGCGCAACACCATTGGCGGCAAGCAGCAGCCCGCGGCATTCGTGGCGCGCATGGCCGACGAGGATCGCGGCGTAATCCGAACCATCGACTTCGTGGCGGAGCACTGCGTCGTCGGCCGCTTCCTCACGCAGTTCGTGGCATTGCCGCGCCAGCAGCCAGACCAAGGGATTGAACCAGAACAAGGCGGTGGCGGCGCGCGACAATAACAGCTTGGCCCAATCGGCGCGGGCCACGTGCGCCAGTTCGTGGGCGATGATCGCCTCGGCCTCACCCTCAGCCTGTAGCGCCCGTTCGTCGAGCACGATGGTCGGGCGAAACAGCCCCCAGCTCACCGGAGAGGCGATGTCGGGGCTGACCAGAAGAGCTGCGCCCGATTTGAACCCCATGCGCCGTTGGGCATGCGCCAGCGCGCCGAGCCAGGCGGGCTCGACCAGCACGGTCGCGCGATTGCGCAGGCCGAACAGGCGCGCCACCGCGACTGCCGTGACGCCGCCCAAGAGCGCGGCGGGAACGGCATAGACCCAGGACGGCGCGATGATCGTGCAAAGCCAGGCCAGCCGGTCGCTGATCCGCCAATCAGGCAGGACAAGAGCCGCAAACGGGATGGCCAGCGTCGCCGCGAGCCCGAGATGCGCGACAAAACTACGCTCGGCGGAGGTGCGGTTGGCCATCATCCGCAACGCCGCAAGGGTCAGGCCACTAGCGAGCAGCGTCTTGACGGCAACCTCGGCGACAAGACCCATGTGAATCGTGTTGATCATGCCGATTTCTCCGCGCGCGCATCCGCGATGAGTTTTTCGAGGGCGTCGAGTTCCTGTTCATCAAGCTCTTCGGTCATGCCGAGGAGAGCGGTGGCCGCGCTGACCGGCGAGCCTTTGAAGAATGTACGGACAACTTGGCTGAGCGCGGTTTGCTTGGCGCGGTCTTCGGCAACCCGCGGGGCATAGACGAAGCCGCGGTCGGTCGCTTCACGCCGCACGAAATTCTTCGATTCGAGCCGCGTCAGCATTGCCCGAATCGCCGAGGCGCTGAGATTGTCGGGCAGCGCTTCGCCGACTTCCGCCACGGTCGAAGGGCCACGGGCATAAAGCAGATCGACGATCTGCCTCTCACGCGGTGCCAGCCGGTCCAACATGCCCATTTCCTCCAACTACATTTGTAGCTTTAAGCTACATTTGTAGCGCCCGCAAGCCTTATTCTTTTGCTTGCGCCCCTTTCCGTATGCGTAACAAAATCAGCTTGCACGCCGATGAACGAAACGGCGTGCCGGTTCGTTGTGCTTCACGAAACCAGCGGGAGCTTATTCCATGCCCTACATCCTGACCGACGACGAGATCGAACTGTACGTCAAGGCGTGGGGGCCGGAGGACGGCAAGCCCGTCGTCCTGATCCACGGTTGGCCCCTGAGCGCGGACACGTGGGACGATCTGGCCAACAAGCTCGCCGACAACGGCTATCGCGCCATTGCATACGACCGGCGCGGCTTCGGCCGATCGGACCAGCCCGATAGTGGCTATGATTACGATACGCTGGCGAGCGACCTCGATGCGGTGCTGGACGAATACGGCAACGATCATCAGGCCACGCTTGTCGGTTTCTCGATGGGCGGCGGCGAAGTCGTTCGCTATCTTGCCCGTCACGGCACCGACCGGATCAGCCATGCTGCGCTGATCTCCTCGATCATCCCCTATATGCTCAAGACCGCGGACAATCCCGACGGTGTCGATCAAAGCGTGTTCGACGGGATTACCGAAGGTATTCTCGCGGACCGGATGGGCTTCCTCCAGGACTTCGCCAAGAATTTCTACAATGTCGGCTTCATCGACAAGAATGTCAGCCAGGGCGTGCTCGACCAGTTCTTCAATTTGGGGTCCCAGGCGGGGCTGCGCGGCACGCTCGGCTGCGCCAAGGCGTTCAGCTCGACCGATTTTCGGCAGGATTGCGCCAGCGTCAGCGTGCCGACGCTGATCATCCACGGGACCGGTGACAAGGTCGTGCCGATCGACACGTCGGCACGGCAAGCGGCCCGGCTTATCCCGCAGGCCGAACTGATCGAGTTAGACGGCGCGCCGCATGGCACGCTGGCGACTAACAAGGACGAGATCGCCGCGCATCTGCTTAAGTTCCTCGCCGGCGAAAGCCGCTCGGCGATCGGCGGCGGCGAAGCGGATGTTGCGGACTATCAACAAACCGCCACGTTGAACCCGACGCTCTAGTGGCTATGGGGAGGGCGTGAGCGACAGCGTCATGCCCTCCTCGCCGCTGGCGATCCCGGAATTCCGTTTCTACTGGCTGTCGCGCTTTGCGGCGGTGCTGTCGACGATGTCGATGGTCGTGATCCTCGGCTATCAGGTCTACGACACGGCGCGCGGGCCGATGTACGGGATGAGCATCCGCGACGCGTCCTTTTATCTGGGGCTGATCGGCCTCGCCCAGTTCGTCCCATTGTTCGTGCTTACACCGGTGGCCGGCTGGACCGCAGACCGGTTCGAACGTCGCAGCGTCGTCCAACTCGCAAACTGCGTCGACCTACTGATTGCGGCGACGCTGGCGTTTTTCACGTGGCAAGGCGGCGCGACGTTGCCGCTGCTGTTTGGGATGGCGGCGCTGCACGGCGCCGCTCGTGTCTTCATCGGGCCGGCGAGTTCGGCGATCGCGCCCAACATCGTCCCCCCTGCCCTGTTGCCACGCGCGATCGCGATGAGTTCGATCGCCTGGCAGTCGGCCTCGGTTGCGGGGCCGGCAATTGCCGGCTTTCTTTATGCCGGACATCCGAGCGCGCCTTACTGGTTTTCCGCGACCGGCCTTGCCGTTGCCACCCTGGCACTATTCGGCGTGCGTCGCATTGTCCCGCCGCCGATGGACCGCACGGGCAAGCCGGTTCGCCAGATGATCGACGGGCTATCCTACGTCCGCAACCACCGCTTCCTACTCGGCGCGATCACGGTCGATCTGGCCGCGGTAATCCTTGGCGGCGCGACCGCCTTGCTCCCGGTCTATGCCCGCGACATCCTGAATGTCGGCCCCGAGGGGCTTGGGCAATTGCGCGCGGCACCCGGCATCGGCGCCGCCGCCGTCGCGCTATGGTTCGCGGTTCGCCCGCTGCATCACAATGTCGGCGCGAAGATGTTGTTCGCAGTGGCCGGGTTCGGCGCCGCGACGATCGTCTTCGGCCTTTCCAAGGATATGCTGTTGTCCCTGAGCGCCCTGGTCGCACTTGGTGGCTTCGACATGCTGTCGGTCTATGTCCGCTCGAGCCTCGTCCAGCTGCACACCCCCGATGCGATGCGCGGGCGCGTCTCGGCGGTATCCGGGCTCGCCATTTCCGCTTCCAACGAATTGGGCGAAGTCCAGTCAGGCATCGCCGCGGCGCTGCTCGGCCCGGTCGGCGCAGTCGTCGCTGGAGGCGCCGCAGCCATAGCTGTGCCCGCGATTTGGGCCTACCTCTTTCCCGAACTGCGCCGCGCGCGCACATTCGATCCACCCGAGACCGCACTCCCTGAAGCGGTCATGCAGGAGAAGCCGGCATGAAGGCCAACAACATCCTTGAAACCATCGGCAACACCGCGCACATCCGCGTGAAGCGGTTGTTTCCCAACGCCGAAGTGTGGATCAAGTCCGAACGCTCCAACCCGGGCGGGTCGATCAAGGACCGCATCGCCCTCGCCATGGTCGAGGACGCGGAGGAATCGGGCGCGCTCAAGCCGGGCGGCACGATCGTCGAGCCGACCTCCGGCAACACCGGTATCGGCCTGGCGATGGTCGCGGCGGTAAAGGGCTACAAGCTCATCCTCGTGATGCCCGAGAGCATGTCGATCGAGCGCCGCCGCCTGATGCTGGCCTATGGCGCAACCTTCGATCTGACCCCGCGTGAAAAGGGCATGAAGGGTGCGATCGAACGTGCGGTCGAGATCGTCGACACGACCCCCGGCGCGTGGATGCCGCAGCAGTTCGAGAACCCGGCCAACATCGCGGTGCACGTCCGCACCACCGCGCAGGAAATCCTGGCCGACTTCGCCGATACGCCGTTCGACGCACTGATCACCGGTGTCGGCACCGGCGGGCACATCACGGGCGTCGCAGAGGTGCTCAAGAAGAGCTGGCCCAATATCAAGGTGTTCGCGGTCGAGCCGACGCTGTCGCCGGTGATTTCAGGCGGCCAGCCGGGCCCGCACCCGATTCAGGGCATTGGCGCGGGGTTCATTCCGGCCAACCTGCACACGCAGATTCTCGACGGCGTGATCAAAGTCGAGCCGCAGGATGCCAAGACAATGGCCAAGCGCGCGGCGGCGGAGGAAGGCATGCTCGTCGGCATTTCGTCGGGTGCAACGCTGGCGGCAATCGCGCAGAAAATGCCCGAACTGGGCAGTGGCGCGAAGGTCCTCGGCTTCAACTACGATACCGGCGAACGCTATTTGTCGGTGCCGGACTTCCTGCCGGAGTGACCACGCTCGTCGTCGGGCGTGGCGGGATCGGCAGCGCGCTCGTCACGGCGACTGGCGCGGAAGCGATCTGGGGACGGCCCGACGTCGATGTGACGGACGACGTATCTCTCGCGGCAGCGGCGGCGCAGCTCATCGACGTCGACCGCGTGTTCGTAACGACCGGGCTGCTGCATGACGAGCGTCAACAGCCCGAGCGCCGATTGGCCGACATTACCGCAGAGCATCTCGGGCGTAGTTTCCTGATCAACACCATCGCGCCCTCGCTGATCGCCAAGCACGTCCTCCCGCGCTTCCCGCGCGACCGGCGCAGCGTGTTCGCCGTCCTGGGCGCACGCGTGGGCAGCATCGCCGACAATCGCGGCGGCGGCTGGTACGGTTATCGCGCGTCGAAGGCGGCGCTGGCGATGCTGGTACGGACCATGGCGATCGAAGCCGCGCGGTCTCACCCTCAGGCGATCATCGTCGCCCTTCATCCGGGCACGGTCGACACCGCGATGAGCCGCCCGTTTCAGCGGAACTTGGCACCGAACCAGCTCGTCGACCCCGCCACGGCGGCCAGGCACCTGATCCGCGTCACCGAAAACCTCTCGCCGGCCGACAGCGGCGGTCACTTCGCCTGGGATGGTGCACGGATTCCGGAATAACGATCGAGGAACGCCGTGCTCGCATCGAGGACGTCCCCCTTGCCGCGGAACGGGCGCGACAAGGCCACGACAATGTCTTCGTGGTTCAATCCGGGATATTCCTTCAGCACGGCGGGCGCGCCGAGTTCGCCCAGGCGGCGGGCGAGATTGCGAGCGTTCTTGGGCCGAACGGTCGTGTCCTCGGTGCCGGTAACGAGCATGAGCGGTGGCGTGTCGCGGGTGGCGAGCAGGACGGGCTGGGTCAGCCGGTAGTCCACCCCCGCCATTGCGGCGATGGCACGGCCGGTGAAGGGGTAGAAATCATAGGGACCGGACAGCCCCACCGCCCCGAACACAACCTTGGGATCGACCCCCGCCGCCCGCAGATAGCGTGGGTCGGTCGCCAGCATGATTGCGGTATGGGCACCCGCCGAATGGCCGGCGAAAGCAATCCGTTGCGGATCGCCGCCATATCTGGCGATGTTGGCCTCGACCCATTTGACCGCGGCCGCGCCGTCTTGGACGAACGCTGGGAAGCGGACTTCGGGGACCAGCCGGTAGTCGGGCACGACGACGAGATAGCCCTTTGCCGCATAGGCGCGCGCGGCGAAGCCATAATCTTCCTTCGACCCTTTCACCCAGCCGCCGCCATACCAGAAGATCAGCACCGGTTTGGGCGATTTGCCGCCAGGGACATCCCAGATGTCGAGGCTATGCCGCTTGCCGGGAAGGTAGGGCAAATCCGTGCCGACGCGCTTGGCCGCACTCGGCCAGGCCCGGTCGATCAGGTCGAGCGCCGAGGGGGGCGAGCGGTAATAGGCGATCCCAACCGCCGCGAGCGGCAGCAGGATCAATCCGATCAGGGCAAAAAGCGCGATGCGCCCGATCACGCGGCTTCGAACGCCTCGACCGGCAGCGCCATAACGCTTTCCGCGCCTGCTTCGATCTTGGCGCGCAATCCCTTCGTGTCGGGCATGATCCGCTCGGCATAGAAGCGCGCGGTCGTGAGTTTGGCGTCCAAGAACGCCGCATCGCCCTCGCCCGCGTCGAGCAGCGCCTGCGCCGCTTTGGCCATGCGCAGCCACATCAAGCCGACCGCGACGATGCCCATCAAGTGCATGTATGGCACCGAGCCTGCGCCCGCATTGTTCGGATTGGCCATGCCGTTCTGCATCAACCACACCGTCGAAGCTTGCAGATCGCCCGTCGCGCTTTCGAGGCGCGCAGCGAAGTCGGCCAGCGCTGGCGTGCCCTTGGCCTCACCAATCTCGCTGGTCAGCACGCCGAGGAATGCCTGCAAACCACGCCCGCCATTCTGGGCCAGCTTGCGGCCGACCAGATCAAGCGCCTGAATACCGTTGGTGCCTTCGTAAATTTGCGCGATACGCGCGTCCCGAACGTACTGTTCCATGCCCCATTCGGCGATGTAGCCGTGGCCGCCATAGACCTGCTGGCTGTTGACCGCGATTTCGAAGCCCTTGTCGGTGCCATAGCCCTTAATGACCGGGGTAAGCAGTTGGAGGATGTCGTCGGCGACCTGGCGATCCTCCTCGCTCGTCGCCTTGTGCGCCAGATCGACTTGAAGGCCGCCCCACAGGATCAGCGCGCGCAGCCCCTCGGTCAGCGCCTTGCCTTCCATCAGCATGCGGCGAACGTCGGGGTGAACGAACAGCGTATCGGCCTTTTCCTGCGGCTCAGCGGCGCCGGTCAGCGAACGGCCCTGGCGGCGATCCTTCGCATAGGTCACGGCATTCTGGTACGCGACCTCGCCCAGCGCGAGGCCCTGCAAACCGACGCCGAGACGCGCGGCGTTCATCATCACGAACATCGCGGCGAGGCCCTTCATCTCCTCCCCGACGAGGAAGCCGGTCGCGCCATCATAATTCATGACGCAGGTCGAATTGCCGTGAATGCCCATCTTGTGCTCGATCGACCCGCACGAAACGGCATTGCGTTCGCCGATTGCACCGTCATCGCCGACCATGAATTTGGGGACGATGAACAGGCTGATGCCCTTGACGCTGTCGGGCGCCCCGGGGGTCTTTGCCAACACCAGATGGATGATGTTGCTGGTCAGGTCGTGCTCGCCCGACGAGATGAAGATCTTGGTGCCGGTGATGGCAAAGCTGCCGTCCGCGTTCGGTTCGGCCTTGGTCTTGATCAGGCCGAGATCGGTGCCGCACTGCGGTTCGGTCAGGTTCATCGTGCCGGCCCATTCGCCCGACACCATCTTGGGGACATATTTGGCCTGCTGCTCGGGCGAGCCCTTCGCAAGGATCGCCTCGATCGCGCCGCGGGTGAGACCGAAATACATGCCGAACGCGGTGTTGGCGCTCGACATATACTCGCCGAACGCGGTGCCGAGGACGTGCGGCAGCCCCTGCCCGCCAAATTCTTCGGGTGCACCCAAGGTGTTCCAGCCCGCTTCGACCATCGCGTCGTAAGCCGCTTTGAAGCCTGTGGGCGTCGTCACCGAGCCGTCGGCATGCCGCGTGCAGCCTTCGCGGTCGCCGACCTGATTGAGCGGGAACAGGGTTTCGGCAATGAACCGCCCCCCCTCGCCCAGCACGGCCTCAACCGTATCGGCGCTCGCCGCCTCGAAGCCCGGCAGGTTCGAATAGCGCTCGAGGCCGAGCACATGATCGAGGACGAAACGCGTGTCGCGCAGCGGCGGAGTGTAATTCGGCATGTCCCTCTCCCATCGGCCCGCGGGCCGAAAATCATGACTTGGTACCGTCCTCGACGGACTGGACCAGCGCGGTGAAGCGCTTCAATTCTTCGATTTGCGCGTCGATATCGATACGCTGGCGCTTGAGCAGTTCGATGCGCGCGAGGCATTTCTCGATGGTGACATGACGCTGCGTCGCGCGATTGTCGCCCAGATCGTACAGGTCGATCATCTCGCGGATGTCGGCGAGGCTGAAACCCGTTCGCTTCGCACGCAAAATCCAGGCGAGCCGCGCGCGATCGCGCTTCGTATAGATCCGCACGGTTCCGCGCCGGATCGGCTGGATCAGCCCCTCATCCTCATAGAACCGCAAGGCGCGCGCGGTAACGCTGAACTCCTGGCTCAGGTCCGAAATGCTGTACTGATGACGGTCCCGGAAGTCGGGCGTCTCGATCGTAGCATGATGTCCCAAATCGGCCATGGCGGCGAGGTTAGTTGACGTAAACGTAAACGACAAGACTGCCCGCCTGTTGCCGCGAAGGCACATCGCCGGGCGGATTGAAAAAGCTGCGTAACGATTTCGACAATCGTTCGTTCAGGCCGCAACCTTATCTAAGGATAGTAGCGGCGGCATGGGTATTGATCGTGACGTTTGACTCCGGCTGGCGAACCGACGTGCGGCAATGGCTGCTCGGTTTGGGCGGCGTGAAAATCTACGGCGATCTCTATGAGCGCAGCTGTTCGCTGGGGTTCGCGGTGCCGATCCCGCTCGATCTCAAGCGCCGCCAGCGGTTGCAGGCGATCGAAAACGTGGGGGCGCTGTTCATCCACATCCCGAAGAACGCCGGGATGGCGGTGTCGCAGGCGCTGTACGGCCAGCAGGTCTATCACGCGAGTATCCGTTATTATCGCTGCTATGCGCCGCAGCTAGTCGAGCGTCTGCCGAGCTTTGCGATCTGGCGCGATCCGACGGAGCGGTTTCTGTCAGCCGTTCGCTTCGCGCGGACCAACGGCAACAGTGGAAACCGTATCGCCGCCGGGTTCCGCGACGCTTACGCCCGATTTGAAACCATCGACGAAGTGCTCGACCATATCGAAACCGCCTCGAGCATCTTCGACGTCGACCACATTTTCCGCCCACAATTCTGGTATGTTTCCGATCGCCGTGCGCGGCTGGCAGTCGATCGGATCGTGCTGATCGAGGAGCTGGACAGCGCCATCGCCGAGATGCGGCTGCCCAACCTCGAACATGTCGCGCATCTCAACGAATCGGCGGCGTTCGACATTGCGCTGACCGTCCAGCAGGAGAACCGCCTCCGGCGCCTTTTCGCCATCGACTTCGCGATCTTCGAATCGCTGCGCGCGCGGACCATGCCGATGATCCTCGACAGTCCGCTCGCGCGGCAAAAAGTGGCGGTCTAGCCGACCAGCCGGTCGCCCTCGACGCGGCGATAGAAACAGTTTTGCGCGCCGGTGTGGCACGCCGGCCCTGCAGGCTCCGCCACGATCAACAGCGCATCCTGGTCGCAGTCGATCCGCAGCTCGACCACGCGCAGCACGTTGCCGCTCTCCTCGCCCTTTTTCCACAGCTTGCCCCGCGAGCGGCTCCAGAAATGCGCGAAGCCGGTGGACTGAGTCAGCGTTAACGCTTCGGCGTTCAGATGCGCCAGCATCAGCACGTCCTTGCTCGCGGCATCGACCACCACCCCTGTAATCAGGCCATCGGCACCCCATTTGGGAGTCAGCCGGTCGGTGGTTTCGATGCTTGCCATGCGGCCGACGTTACAAATGCAAGACATTGCGCGCCAGCCGTTCTATGGGGCGACAGCGCCCCGCCAGCCGAATCGGAAAACCCCGCCGCCATGCTGACCACGCATCCCTTTGAGGACGACAAGCTCCGCGAGGAATGCGGCGTGTTTGGCGTGTGGCAGGCCGATGCCGCAGCCGCGCTGGTGGCACTCGGCCTCCACGCCTTGCAGCATCGCGGTCAGGAAGCCGCCGGCATCACCAGCTGGGACGGTCATCATTTCCATTCGCATCGCGCGATGGGCCATGTCGCCGGCAATTTCGACCGTGACGAGGTGATCCGCGGGCTCCCCGGCTGCGTTGCCGCGGGGCATGTGCGGTATGCGACAACCGGTGACACGGTGCTGCGCAATGTCCAGCCGCTGTACGCCGATCTTGCCTCAGGCGGGTTCGCAGTGGCGCATAACGGCAACATTTCGAACGCCATCCACCTGCGCCGCGACCTGGTCCGCCGCGGCTCGATCTTCCAGTCGACGAGCGACACGGAAGTGATCATCCACCTCGTCGCGACCTCGACCTATCGCACCCTCATCGACAAGTTCGTCGATGCCCTGCGTCAGATCGAAGGCGCGTATTCGCTGGTTTGCATGACGCCCGAAGGCATGATCGCCTGCCGCGATCCGCTGGGCATCCGGCCGCTGGTGATGGGCAAATTGGGTGACGCGACGATCTTTGCGTCTGAGACCGTCGCGCTCGACGTGGTCGGCGCCGAATTCGTGCGGCAGGTCGAGCCGGGGGAAATCGTCGTCGTCACTGAAGGCGGCATCAAGTCACTAAAGCCTTTCCCGGCGATCCACGCGCGCCCTTGCATCTTCGAACATGTCTATTTCAGCCGCCCCGATTCAATCGTCGACGGATCGAGCGTGTACGACGTCCGCAAGGCGATCGGCGCGCAGTTGGCGATCGAGAGCCCGGTCGACGCCGACCTCGTTATCCCGGTCCCCGACAGCGGCACCCCGGCGGCGATCGGTTACGCCCAGCAATCGGGCATCCCGTTCGAACTGGGCATAATTCGCAGCCATTATGTTGGCCGCACCTTCATCCAGCCGGGCGATCAGGTCCGCCACCTCGGCGTCAAGTTGAAGCACAACGCCAATCGCGCGCTGATTGCGGGCAAGCGCGTCATCCTCGTCGACGATTCGATCGTGCGCGGGACGACCAGCCTCAAGATCGTCCAGATGATGCGCGATGCCGGCGCCGCCGAAGTGCACATGCGCATCGCCAGCCCGCCGACGCGACACAGCTGCTACTACGGCGTCGACACGCCCGAACGCACCAAGCTCCTCGCGCACAAGCTCGACGTCCAGGGCATGACCGGCTTCATCCATGCCGACAGCCTCGCCTTCGTCAGCATCGACGGCCTGTACAAGGCGCTCGGCGAAGCCCGCCGCGCCGATGTCCGCCCGCAATATTGCGATGCGTGCTTTACAGGCGACTACCCGACGCGGCTGACCGACCAGGAAGAACTGCCGGTGACGGACCAGTTCGAAATGCTGGCGGAGCGGATGGTTTAGACGCCAGTCTTAACTAAAGTAGCGGGTCGCTGACGCCAAATTGCGAACATTGACTCCCGGACGCTTGGCTGTCGATTTAATTGCCCGCTGCAGAAATTAGCCTCGCAATCGTGGCCGAGTTCGTTCCGATAGCGCTTTCCACGCCCCTGGGCTGAGACATGCGTCACCACAAGATCGGACAGTTAACCGACGCGCTCTGCGCCGGTTCTTACGGTGCGTTTCAGTTCCTCAATCTTTTCGTCCGTCGCTTCCTCAATGCCGGCCAGCTCATCTCTTGCTCCACGTTTCGCAAGGATCAGCTCATCGATCTTGAGATGAAGTGCCGCTTCACTACGCTTCTGCTGGTTGAGCACCATCTGGGTGAGAGTGATCGCGAGAACAGAGAGCGTGAGGGTCAGCGAGTTTTCAGAAGCTTGTCCACCGATCCAAAACCACGCAGCGCAAAATATTATCATGCCACCTATGGCGAGCGGGTGGCCAGCAACGTTCGCCACAAATTGCGAAATCTTGCCGCCAATTGCGATGATCGCACGCATTGCCTCGCGGTCCCTTGCTGATCGTCACGCGATGCTCGCAGCGGCTGATCGAAGCCACCACCTGCTTCAAGCAGGTGGTGGCATAAAATCAAGCGCTCGCTTCGAGCTGGTGTTTGAGGACGCTCACGCGATCGTGACCCTCACGAACCGACGCATAGGCATCATCAATCGCCGTGCGCGCCGACGAGTCGAGATCTTCGAGCTTCATCGCCTCCTCGAACTTGCCCTTTAGATAATCCTCTCCGCGCTCAACTTCATTGATGATCGCCTTATCATCGCGACCGGTCAGGCTGGCTTTGAAGTTGAGCCAGCTCTGATGCAGGTGGCCCAACGTCGTGCCATTGGTTTCGCCTTCAGCGCCTCGCGCCATGATAACGCCGTTCAGGGAATTCAGAGCCGCTTCTCGATCACCAACCATGGTAGTGAACAGTTCGCGGTATTCACTCGATTGAACGTGTTCAGATGCGTCACGATAACCGTTTATGCTGTCCGACAACGTGTCGGCGAGCGTTTTCAGGGTGACCAAGTTCTTGTCGGCGTCGAACATCATTTCCTCCTCGAGTGCGATTGCAACAAGGCGATAATGTCGGAAGCGCTTGTTTGATCCGATCTCTGCTCTCGCGAATGACGAGCCGTCTTGATGAATGCATCCGCGCAAAATAATTTTCCCTGCCCCGTCTGGCACCCGCTAGAGGCAACCCAATGCGGATTCTCCTGACCAATGACGACGGCATTCACGCGCCTGGACTCGAAGTGCTCGAAACGATCGCCCGCACACTCAGCGACGACATCTGGATCGTCGCGCCCAGTGAGGAGCAATCGGGCGCCGGCCATTCGCTGACGCTGTCGCGCCCCGTGCGCCTCCGCAAACATGAGGATCGGCGCTTCTCGGTCAGCGGGACGCCGACAGACGCGGTGATGATGGCGCTGCAGGTGGTCGAGGGCGGCCTCAAGCCCGAACTGATCCTGTCGGGTGTCAATCGCGGTGCCAATCTGGCCGAGGACGTAACCTATTCGGGCACCGTCTCCGCCGCGATGGAAGGCACGCTTGCGGGGGTCCGCTCCATCGCGCTGAGCCAAGTCTATGCCCGCGAAGGCATGGGCGACACCGTCCCCTTCGCTGCCGCCGAAGCCTGGGGCGCAAAGGTGCTCGCGCCGCTGCTCAGTGCGCCGATGAGTCCGCGTACGCTGGTCAACGTTAACTTCCCCGCGCTGGCGCCCGATGCCGTGCGCGGCGTGAAGGTCGTGACGCAGGGTTTCCACGATTATGGCCGCAGCCAGGTGGTGCAAGGTACCGACCCGCGCGGCTACCCCTATTACTGGTTCGGCCTCGGCAGCGTACCCCACACGCCGGGGCATGAAACCGACCTCGAAGCGATCATGGACGGTTTCATCACCGTCACCCCGCTGCACCTCGACCTGACGCATTATGGCAGCATGACGATGCTGCAGGATGCGTTCCGCTAGGCACGTTTAGCCCCACTGGCGAAAATTTGCAATCGCGCCTATGTGGCGGCGCTTCCCCATGGCCACAATTCTCCCCACCCCGCCCAAGGTCGGCATGGTTTCGCTCGGCTGTCCGAAGAACCTCGTCGACAGCGAACGCATCCTCGGCAAGCTGCGCAGCGACGGCTATGGCGTGTCGCCCGATTATGCCGGGGCCGACGTCGTGCTGGTCAACACCTGCGGCTTCCTGGACAGCGCCAAGGAAGAAAGCCTTGAGGCGATCGGTGAGGCAATAGCCGAAAACGGCCGCGTCATCGTCACCGGCTGCATGGGCAAAGAAGCCGAGGCAATCCGCGCGCGCTTCCCGCAAGTTCTCGCGATCACCGGTGCACATCAATACGAACAGGTCGTCTCGGCGGTGTATGAGGCCGCGCCGCCCGCGCGCTCGCCCTATCTCGATCTGGTGCCCGGCGCCGCGGTCGAGGAAACCTGGATCGCCGACAAGCTGACCCCGCGTCACTACAGCTATCTGAAGATTTCCGAAGGCTGCAATCATCGTTGCAGCTTCTGCATCATCCCGCAGCTGCGCGGCGATCTGGTTTCACGGCGTCCCGATGCGGTGCTGCGCGAGGCGGAGAAACTGGTCGCGGCGGGAACGCGCGAACTGCTGGTGATCAGTCAGGACACGTCGGCGTACGGCGTCGACATCAAGCATCAGCCGCGTGAATGGCATGGCCGTGAAGTCCGTGCGCACATGACCGATTTGTCGGCGGCGCTCGGCACGCTGTCGACGCCAGACAAGCCTGTGTGGGTGCGGCTGCACTATGTCTATCCGTACCCGCATGTCGATCAGGTCATACCGCTGATGGCCGAGGGGCGGATCACGCCGTATCTCGACATTCCGTTCCAACATGCCAGCCGCGACGTGCTCAAGCGCATGCGTCGCCCGGCCAACGAGGCGAAGGTGCTGGAGCGCATTCACAAATGGCGTGAAATCTGCCCGGACATCGCGATCCGCTCGACTTTCGTCGTCGGCTTCCCGGGCGAGACCGAGGCGGATTTCCAGTATCTGATGGACTGGCTCTCCGAAGCGCGCCTCGACCGCGTCGGCGCGTTCCGCTTCGAACCCGTCGAGGGCGCGGCGGCCAACGCTCTCCCCGATCACGTGCCCGAGGACGTCAAGGAAGAACGCTACGCCCGCCTGATGGAGCTGACCGCGCGGATCAGCGCCGAAAAGCTCGCGGCCAAGGTCGGCCGCACGCTGCCGGTGATCATCGACGAGGTCGACGAGGATGGCGGCGCGACGGGCCGGTCAGAGGCCGACGCGCCGGAGATCGACGGTCACGTCCTGCTGCGCGATGCGGGCGGATTGAAGCCAGGGGATATCGTCCCGGTAACCATCGAGGACGCTGACGAACACGACCTTTACGGCGTGCCAGCGTAACCGAATTCCTCGATCCACGGTTGCAGGATCGGCATGACGGGCGCGAGCTCGGTTTCGTACTTCCGCCACTGCGCGCGACCATCGTAGAGGCCGCGGCGGACCTGGGTTTGGCTGGCGGTGGAAACGCCGCGTGCTTCGGCGGTTTTATCGAAGCGCCGAAGCTCTTTGCTCCATGGAATGTCGAGGAACCCGCATAAATCGCGCGTCGTCGTGTCGAAGTCGCCGACCAGCCGCTCATAATAGAGTTCGTGATACGCCAGCGGCAGCGCGGCGAGGCACGTCTGCTGAAGCCGCATCAGTGCATCGTAATGACGCGCGACACCGTCGAGCGTCGTAAATTGATATGCCGCCGCCGTGGGCGCGAAGCTGGTGCGGAAGCAGCTGAGCACCACATCGCGCGGATCGCGGCGCATGGCGACAATCTTCGCCGCGGGGAACAGCCGCGCGATCATCGGCAGGCGGCTGCCCTTGAGCGGATCCATGTCGACAAAGGTCTGCATCTCCGGCGCCACGCCACCGGCGCGGACGCGCTGCCAATAGGCCTCGCGCCATGGTTGCAGCCCTTCCTGATCAAGCTCGCTCAGCGCAACCAGCTTTGATGGCGGGTCGAGGAATTCACGGTCGGCCTCGCGCAACGTTGGGCGCTCCTCGAGCGCCGCAACCCCGGGCGCGCTCGCAAGAATATTTTCGACCAATGTCGTCCCCGACCGGGGATAGCCGAGCAGGAAGACATGGTTGTGTGGCGCGCCATCGATTGGCCCGGCCTCCGCGATCCAACCCTCAGCGGAGACGCTGGCAAAAGTCTTGCCGATTTCCTCCACAAAATGGGTCAACGGTGGCTGGCCGGCGAAGCGTTCCGCGTGAACCTCGGTAAACAACGCCTTGGAGCGCGTGTAGCTGGCGAATGCCTCGGCGGGTCGATCAAGCTTGTCGAGGACGTCGCCGAGCAGCCCTCCCGCGATCATCCGTTCCTCACTCGCGACGTCGTCACGGATGAGGAGCGAATTGAGCCGCGCCTCCGCATCCGCAAAGGCGCGCGCCTCGATATCGCAGCGCGCCAGCGCAATGGTGGCCGTCGGCTCGCCTGGCGCAAGGTCCAGGGCGAGCTGCGCCGCCTCGCGCGCGCCGGCATAATCGCCCTTTCGCACCGCGACCGAAGCATAGCCGGCGAGGGCGGCAGCGCCACCGCCGAGCCTAGCGCTTTCGGCATAACTCTTCAGCGCATTGTCGAGCGAGCCGCCAAAGTCGAAGACATAACCGCGCTCGAGCCAAATCTCGGGGTCTGCGGGCGAGAGCCGCGCCGCCTGGTCGAGCAGCCGGATCGCGGCGGAGAAATTGCCCTCTCGCCGCAGCGCGCTGCCCTGCGCGAGCAATTCGTCCGCCGTCACGAGTTCAGGCGGTAGTCGCGATATTGTTCGCGCAGCGCGGTTTTCAAAATCTTGCCCGTTCCCGTGTGCGGCAGCTCATCGACGAACAGCACCTCGTCGGGCAGCCACCATTTGGCGACATGCTGCGACAAATGATCGCGCATTTTCACCGCGCAAACGTCCGCGCCGGGTTTGCGGACGACCAGCAGTATCGGACGTTCGTCCCATTTGTCGTGCTTGACGCCGATCGCCGCCGCCTCGGCAACGCCGGCACAACCAACTGCCGCATTTTCCAGCTCGACCGACGAAATCCACTCGCCGCCCGATTTGATCACGTCCTTGCTGCGGTCGGTCAGCCGCAGGTAGCCGTCGGGATCGATCGCCGCGACATCGCCGGTATGGAACCAGCCGTCCGGCTCGACCGCCGCCGCGGTTGCCTCGGCGTCCTCGTAATAGGCGCTGACGATCCAGGGCCCGCGTACCAAGAGTTCGCCGACCGATGTGCCGTCGTGCGGCAGTTCGCGGCCCTGGTCGTCGACGATCTTCATGTCGACGCCAAACAGCGGGCGGCCCTGCTTCGAGCGGATCGCGAGCAGGTCGGCGTCATCCAGGTCGGCATGCTTCGCCATCAGTAGCGCAGTGGTGCCGACGGGGCTCATCTCGGTCATGCCCCAGCCCTGGCACACGGTAACCCCGCGGCGGTCGAACGATTCGAGCATCGAGGGCGGCACAGCCGACCCGCCCGACAAGATGCGCCGCAAGGTGGTGCAGCATGCCCCGGTTGCAGCG
>DATJIN010000032.1:0-32716 GCA_035493275.1 Sphingomonas sp.
CGTACCCGACCACTTCGGCATAGATTTTCGCGCCGCGCGCCTTGGCGTGCTCATATTCCTCGAGGACCACCACGCCCGCGCCTTCGCCCATGACGAAGCCGTCGCGGTTCTTATCATACGGACGGCTGGCCTGTTCGGGCCGGTCGTTCATGCTCATGTTGAGCGCCTTGGCTTGAGCAAACCCCGCAACGCCCAGCGGGTTGATCGTGGTTTCGGCGCCGCCCGCAAGCATGATGTCGGCATCGCCATCTTTGATCATCCGCGCCGCGTCGCCGATCGAATGCGCGCCGGTCGAACACGCCGTCACCACCGAATGGTTCGGCCCCATCAAGCCATATTTGATCGACACTTGGCCGCTGGTCAGGTTGATCAGTCGGCCATGCACGAAATGCGGGCTGACGCGGCCGGGCCCGCGTTCCTTGAGCACCAGCGATTCACTTTCGATCCCCGGCAGCCCGCCGATCCCCGATCCGATCGAGACGCCTGCGCGCTCCTTGGTCGCCTGGTCCATGTCCTCGAGACCTGCATCCTCGATCGCCTGCCCCGCCGCGTCGATTGCGTAGATGATGAACGGATCGACCTGGCGCTGAACCTTGTGATCGACCCGCTTGTCGGGATCGAAGCCCCACGGATGGTCCTTGGCCTTCACCTCACCGGCGATCGTCGCTTTCTGGTCGCTGGTGTCGAACCGGGTGATCTGGGCAATCCCGCTCTTGCCGGCGATGAGATTCGACCAAGTGGTTTCCACGTCCGCGCCCAACGGCGTGACGAGGCCCAATCCAGTAACAACCACGCGACGCATGCGCGAACTCCTCCAAAACGAACGGCCCTTAAACGAACAAGGCCCGAACCGTTGCCGGGCCGGGCCTGTCGCAGCCCTAAAGGGCAGATGATACGGGCGAGATCAGCCCTTGTTGGTGTCGATGTAGGTGATCGCGTCCTTGACGGTCGAGATTTTCTCGGCCGCGTCGTCGGGGATCTCGACGCCGAATTCTTCCTCGAACGCCATCACCAGCTCGACGATGTCCAGCGAGTCCGCGCCCAGATCGTCGATGAAGCTCGCTTCCTCGGTGACCTTATCCGCGTCGACGCCCAGGTGCTCGACGACGATCTTCTTCACGCGGTCGGCAGTGTCGCTCATGTGGTCGTCCTTCTTGTTAAGCGAAATGAAATGTTGTCCGCGGCCCTAATGTTCCCCTGCGAACCGCGCAAGTGGGGCGTCACCCGCGTCCCAGCAAGTGATCGACAAGACCACCGAGCGATGCGAAGCCCGCCGTGGTGATGCCCTCGCCGGCCACGCCCTTCGGTACCCAACCGCGCTCGAAGCCGAGCTTGGCTGCTTCCTTGAGCCGCAATCCAGCGTGTGCGACGGGGCGGACTTCGCCGGACAGCGCGATTTCACCGAACACGACGTTGGTCGCCGGGATGGGCCGTTCGGCGAATGCGCTAATCAGCGCTGCGGCGACAGCGAGATCGGCTGCGGGATCGCTCAGGCGGTAACCGCCGGCGATGTTGAGATAGACTTCGGCGGAGCTCATCGACAGGCCGCAGCGCGCCTCGAGCACCGCGAGAATCATTGCCAGCCGTCCGGCATCCCAGCCGACAACCGCTCGTCGGGGGGTTGCACCCGATGCGAGCCGCACGGTCAGCGCCTGCACCTCGACCAGTACGGGCCGCGTCCCTTCCAGTGCGGGAAACACCACCGTTCCGGGCACATCGTCCGCTCGGCTCGTCAAGAATAGCGACGACGGGTTGCCGACCTCGCCCAGCCCGCCTTCGCCCATCGCGAACACGCCGATCTCGTCAGTGCCGCCAAAGCGGTTCTTGATCGCGCGGAGGATGCGGTACTGGTGGCTGCGCTCGCCTTCGAAGCTCAGCACGGTATCGACCATATGTTCGAGCACGCGGGGCCCCGCGATACTGCCGTCCTTGGTGACGTGCCCGACGAGCACGATCGCCGTGCCCCGCTCCTTGGCGAAACGGATCAACTCACCAGCCGACGCGCGCACCTGACTAACCGTGCCAGACGCACCTTCGATCAGGTCCGAATGCATCGTCTGGATCGAATCGATCACGAGCAGGTCGGGCGCCTGCGGAAAGGTCGCCAGAATGTCGCGCACCGAGGTCGCCGCCGCGAGACCGACAGGCGCCTGCCCCAATCCCAGCCGCTGGGCGCGCAAGCGCACCTGGTCTGCTGCTTCCTCGCCCGAAACATAGGCGACGGTCTTCCCCGCCAGCGCCAGTTTCGCCGCCGCCTGCAGCAGCAAAGTCGATTTGCCGATCCACGGATCGCCGCCGATCAGCGTTGCCGATCCGGCCACGAACCCGCCGCCCAGCGCGCGATCGAGTTCGCCGATCCCGCTTGGCATCCGTGGCGGCAGTGCGGTCGGCGTATCGAGCTGCACCAGCGCCACCGCGCGCCCACCTGCCTGCAGATTGTGCCGCGCCGCGAAGGGCGTGACGACCGCCCCGGCATCCTCGACCAGCGTATTCCATTCCTGGCAATCGTCGCACTGTCCCTGCCAGCGCGGGCTGACGGAGCCGCAGCTCTGACATACATAGCGTTTTTGCGGGCGCGCCATGCAGCGGGCTTGCATCGAACGGATGGGGAACGCAAGACCATCGCTTGCCCCCGCGGTAACGCACAGGCAAGTCGGCGCGAATGGTGGGAGGATGAGGGAAAAGGAACTTCGCCTGGCGCTGGTCTGCTATGGGGGGATCAGCCTCGCCGTGTACATGCACGGCGTCACGAAGGAAGTCTGGCGCCTCGCCCGGGCGAGCCGCGGCCATCACGACGGCGGCGACATGGTCGAGACCGAAACGGTTTATCGCGATCTGCTCAACACCATCGAGCAAACGACCGGCATTCGCCTGCGCGTGTTGCCGGATATCATTGCCGGCGCCTCGGCGGGCGGTATCAACGGCATCTTTCTGGCTCAGGCGGTCGCCACCGGTCAGAGCCTCGATCCACTGACCAAGCTGTGGCTCGATGAAGCCGATGTCGAACGGCTGACCGATCCCGCCGCCCGCGCCGAATCGCGATTGTCCAAATTCTGGGCGGCGCCGCTCGCTTGGCGGATGCTCGGCAAAGAAATTGAATTCGAAGACGCCGAGGTCAAGAATGAGGTTTCCGCGAAGCTTACGCGCTTCGTACGCGGACGTTGGTTCGAACCGCCCTTTTCCGGTGCGGGCTTTACCCGCCTGCTGCTCGACGCGTTCGATGCAATGGCGGCCGGACCGATTGGCCCGCGCCTGCTACCAGCCGCCCAGCCGCTCGACCTGTTCGTGACGGTGACCGATTTTCGGGGCCACAACGAGGTGCTGACGCTGCATTCGCCGCCGATCATCGCGGAGACGGAGCATCGCCTGACCCTGTCGTACCGCGACGAACCCGGCCAGCCCGGATCGATAGGCGAGCCGGCGGAACTGGTCCTTGCGGCCCGCGCCACGGCGAGTTTCCCGGGCGCCTTCCCGCCCTTTACCGCGCAGGAGCTTCTCAAGGTTCTCGAAGAGCGCGGGCACCTTTGGCCGGGCCACAAAGCGTTTCTTGCTCGCGTCCTGCCCGGTCATGACAATCCGCGTCACGCGGTGCTGATCGACGGATCGGTGCTGTCGAACGCGCCGTTCGCGCCGGCGATCGCAGCGCTTGCGGGCCGCCCGGCGCGGCGCGAAATCGACCGGCGCTTTGTTTACATCGATCCCAAGCCCGGCAAGCACGCCGTCCGGCTGCAGGCGGGGGGCGAGACCGCGCCGGGCTTTTTTGCGACGCTGCTCGGTGCGCTGTCGGACATCCCGCGCGAACAGCCGATCCGCGACAATCTCGAAACGATTGCGGCGCGCACAGCGGCAATTGAGCGCACCCGCGCGGTCATCGCGGCGATCCGTCCCAATGTCGAAGCGCGCGTTACCGCGCTGTTCGGCGAGATGACCTTTTACTACAAACCAACGACGCAACGGCTGCTCGGATGGCTGCGCCGCGCAGAGGAACGCGCGCTCCACGACATTGGCCATGCCGCGGTCGCCTATCAACAGTTACGGCTGGCCGGGATTGCCTGGAGCGAAGGCGAAGCCGCGGCGTTGCTCCACGATTGCGATTACGCCTATCGCATGCGGCATCTCCGCCTGTTCACGCGGCGGCTGGCGGCGATCGCCACGGACGACACGCTCGATGAGTTGCGCGATATCGCCTATCGCCGCCTCGAAAAATTGCAGATGACCGAGCCAGAGGATTTCGATGGCGAGACCTTCGATCTGCAAACGTCTGAGGCGCTTGCCGACGCCTTCGCGGCTCTCCCGCGCAACGACCGCAAGGCGCCGCTGCTCGCCTGGCTGAGCTTTCCCTTCTTCGACACCGCCACCTTCCCCCTGCTGCAAGGCGAAGGGCTCGACGAATATGACGCGATCAAGGTCGATCGCATCTCGCCCGAGGACTGCACCACCCTCTTGCGCCCCGAAGATCCCGATCCCCTTAAAGGGACGCGGTTCAACAGCTTCGGCGCATTTTTCAGCCGCGCCTGGCGAGAAAACGACTATCTGTGGAGCCGTCTGCACGGCGCGGAGCGGATGATTGACCTCGTCGCCTCCGCCGCGCCAGAGCCACACCAGCTTGACCTGACCGACTTCAAGCGCCGCGCCTTTGCCGCGGTCCTCGACGCGGAAAGTCCGCGACTGACGCACATCGTGGCCCTGATTGCGACGTTACGGCAGAGGGTGGCGGAAATGGGATCGGGCGAGTAGGCTTCCACCATGCAATTTTTGCGCACCGTTTTTTGGGTCGTGCTGGCGGTGGTTGCCGTGGTCTTTGCCATTGGCAATCAGCAGCTGGTGGAAGTCCATGTCCTGGGATTTATCTGGAACCCGCCCCTTTGGTTCGCGCTGCTCATGTCCTTTCTCGTCGGTCTTCTTCCTGCCTTCGTGCTCCACCGCGCAACGCGCTGGAATCTGAAGCGAAAGCTCGATGCGGCGACGCGCGCGTTCACGCCGCCACCAGCACCGTTGCCGTCCGAACCACCCGTAACGCCATGAACCCGATCTATGTCGCGATCGACACCGGCGACCTGGTCCGGGCAGAGTCGCTTGCGCGCGCCGTCAGGGGCAGTGTCGGCGGTCTGAAGCTCGGCCTCGAATTTTTCATGGCGCAAGGGCCTTCAGGCGTCCGGCGGATGCAGCAGTTCGGGCTGCCGATCTTCCTCGACGTCAAGCTGCATGACATCCCCAATACGGTCGCCGGGGCGATGCGCTCGCTGAGTTCGCTCGATCTCGCCATCGTCAACGTTCATGCGGGCGGCGGCGGTGCGATGATGCGCGCCGCGCGCGATGCGATGCGACCGGAGACGAAGGTAATCGCGGTGACCGTCCTGACCAGCATCGACGAAGCCGACCTCGAAAGCATCGGCGTGATGACCGACAGCGCGGCGCAGGTCGGGCGGTTGGCGGAACTTACCAAAAACAGCGGCTTGGACGGCATCGTGTGCTCTGGACATGAAGTCGCCGCGCGCCACGCCGCCTGGCCCGAGGGTCAGTTCGTTGTCCCGGGCCTGCGTCCTGGCGGTACGGCGGACGGCGACCAGAAGCGCGTGATGAGCCCGCGTGATGCGCTCGACGCGGGTGCCACTGTTCTCGTCATCGGCCGGCCGATCACCGGCGCGGACGATCCTGCCGAAGCCGCTCGCGCGATCGCCGCCACGCTGGCATGATTCAGGCCAAGATCTGCGGGCTGTCCACGCCCGAAACCATCGACGCGGCAGCGCGACATGGCGCGAGCCATGTCGGTTTTGTGTTTTATCCCAAAAGCCCGCGCAACGTGACGCCGGATCAGGCGGCGGGGCTCGCTTCGCTCCTCCCGCCCGATGTAGCGCGGGTCGGGGTGATGGTGGATCCCGACGATCTGCTCGTCGAACAGGCGCTGCTCGCCGTTCCCATGATCGCACTGCAACTGCACAACGTCACGCCCGCACGCGCTGCGCAAATCCGGCGTCGCGTGTCCGTGTGGGTGGCGATCGGCGTTCGCAATGCGACCGACGTCGCCTTAGCGCGCACCTTCAAGGGCGCGGCGGACCGCATTCTGTACGATGCGAAGACCCCCGAAGGCACGCTGCCCGGCGGTATGGGCATGCGCTTCGACTGGACGCTGCTCTCGGGCATCGCTCATCCCCTTCCCTGGACGCTGTCGGGCGGGCTCGACGCGCACAACCTGACCGAGGCCGCGCGGGCCACTGGCGCGCGGATGGTCGACGTGTCCTCCGGCGTCGAGAGTGCGCCGGGGGCTAAGGATGTGGACAAGATCGCCGCCTTCCTGCAAGCGGCGGCGCGATGCTGAACCACGTCACTCTTGTGTTCGCCGGTCGTCGATGGCGCTGATCGCTTGCGTTTGCGCCAGCGATTGCCCTCCGAACCGATGAGAACCCGATGACCGAAGCCCGACCAAACTCCCTGCGCAACCAGCCGGACGAACGCGGCCATTTCGGCGCCTATGGCGGCCGCTACGTCGCCGAAACGCTGATGCCGCTGATCCTCGACCTCGACCGCGAATATCGCGCGGCCAAGGCCGATCCGGCCTTCAAGGCGCAGTTCGACGACCTGTTGGCCAATTATGTCGGCCGCCCCTCCCCGCTTTATTTCGCCGAACGGCTGACCGAGCATCTGGGGGGCGCGAAAATCTACCTCAAGCGCGACGAGCTCAATCACACCGGCGCGCACAAGATCAACAATTGCATCGGTCAGATTTTGCTGGCGATGCGCATGGGCAAGACGCGGATCATCGCCGAAACCGGCGCGGGACAGCACGGGGTTGCCACCGCCACTGTCGCGGCGCGCTTCGGCCTCCCGTGCACCATCTTCATGGGTGCACGCGACGTCGAGCGGCAATCGCCCAACGTCTTTCGCATGAAGCTGCTCGGCGCCGAAATCCGTCCGGTGACAAGCGGCGCGCAGACGCTCAAGGATGCGATGAACGAGGCGCTCCGCGATTGGGTCGCCAACGTCCACGACACCTTCTACATCATCGGCACCGCGGCCGGGCCGCACCCCTATCCCGAACTCGTCCGTGATTTTCAGTCGGTGATCGGCACCGAGGCCAAGGCCCAGATGATGGCGGCCGAGGGGCGCCTTCCCGACCTTCTTGTCGCGGCAATCGGTGGCGGCTCGAACGCCATCGGGCTGTTTCATCCCTTCCTCGACGACGCGGATGTAGCGATGCTCGGCGTCGAGGCGGCGGGGCATGGGTTGGACAAGCAGCACGCCGCGAGCCTCGCGGGCGGCGCACCGGGCATCCTCCACGGCAACAAAACCTATCTGCTGCAGGACGAAGACGGTCAGATCGCCGAGGCGCATTCGATTTCCGCGGGACTCGATTATCCCGGCATCGGTCCGGAACATGCCTGGCTCAAGGATTCGGGGCGCGTCGAATACACGGCGGTGACCGACACCCAAGCGCTCGAAGCGTTCAAGCTGCTCTGTCAGCTTGAAGGCATCATCCCCGCGCTCGAGCCGAGCCACGCGCTCGCCGCCGTGATGCAGCGCGCGCCGCAAATGGACCGCGACCAGATCATCGTCGTCAATCTATGCGGGCGCGGCGACAAGGATATTTTCACCGTGGCAGAGCACCTCGGGGTGGCGCTGTGAAGGGTGGCTTGCGGCAAGGATTGACGACGTTTGCGGTCGTCACGGTGACGCTGATCGTCATGCACGTCGTGCTGCATTCCGATGGCGGCACGGTGTTTCGCATGAGCCGCGCCGAGTTGTTGCACGAACTGCTCGTGGCAGCCGTCCTTACCGTTGTCCTGATGCTCATGCGGAGCGGACGGCGATGACACGCCTCACCGATGCCTTCTCGCGCGCCCCCGTTTTCGTCGCCTTCGTCACCGCAGGCGACGGCCCGACCGCCGAAATCCTCGACGCGCTGGTCGCGGGCGGGGCGGATGTAATTGAGCTTGGCATGCCGTTCACCGACCCGATGGCCGATGGACCGGCGATCCAGGCGGCGAATTTGCGCAGCCTCGAGGCGGGCACGACGACCGCGGACATTCTAGCGCTCGCCAAGGGATTTCGTGCGCGTCATCCTGACGTGCCGCTGGTCTTGATGGGCTATGCCAATCCGATGGTCCGGCGCGGCGTCGATTGGTTCGCTGCCCAATGCGTCGACAGCGGCGTCGACGGCGTCATTTGTGTCGATCTACCGCCCGAGGAGGACGAACTGGCGGCGCCTTTACGCGCGGCAGGGATTGCGCCAATCCGGCTTGCCACACCCACCACCGATGCCGCGCGGCTGCCCGCAGTCCTCGAAGGTGCGGATGGCTTCCTCTATTACGTTTCGGTCGCCGGAATCACCGGCAAGCAACAGGCTGCGCAAGCCTCGATCAGCGACGCCGTCACCCGCCTCAAGGCTGCAACCAATCTGCCGGTCGCGGTCGGCTTTGGCGTCCGCACACCCGAACAGGCTGCGGAGATCGCCATGGTCGCCGATGGTGTCGTTGTCGGCTCCGCGCTGGTCGATACTGTCGCTCAACATGGTGCCGATGCGCCACGCCACATTGAAGCCCAAGCGCGCGCGCTTGCAGACGCGGTACACAATGCGCGAAAGGGCACAGCATGAGCTGGATCGACAATGTCCGCAAGCGCATCCCCTTCATCGCGAAGCGGGACACGCCCGATAATCTCTGGACCAAATGCCCGGAATGCGGGTCGATGATTTTCGCCAAGGAATATGACGAAAATCTGCGTGTCTGCCCGAGTTGCGGGCATCACGGCCGCGTCGGCGCAGCCATGCGCCTCGAACAGATTTTGGACCCAGGCTACATCCTGCTGCCCGCGCCCGCTGTCCCTGACGATCCGCTCAAATTCCGCGACACCAAGAAATATTCCGACCGCCTGAAGGAAGCGCGCGCCAAGACGCACGAGCAGGATGCGCTGGTCAACGCGACCGGCGCGATCGAGGGCCTGCCTGCAGTCGTCGGAGTGCAGGATTTCGGCTTCATGGGCGGATCGATGGGCGTGGCGGTGGGTGCGGCATTCGTCGCCGGCATCCGCGCCGCAATTCAGCACAAGGCGCCCTACATCATCTTCACCGCCGCCGGCGGCGCGCGGATGCAGGAGGGCATTCTCAGCCTGATGCAGATGCCGCGCACCACCGCGGCGATCCAAGAACTGCATGACGCGGGCCTGCCCTACATCGTCGTGATGACCGACCCGACCACCGGTGGCGTCACCGCCAGCTACGCGATGCTCGGCGACGTCCAGCTCGCTGAACCGGGTGCACTGATCGGCTTTGCGGGCCAGCGCGTGATCGAACAGACGATTCGCGAAAAGCTGCCCGAAGGCTTCCAGCGCGCCGAATATCTCCTCGATCACGGCATGCTCGACATGGTCGTCCCGCGCGCCGACCTGCGGGCAAAATTGGCCAGCCTGATCGGCTATCTCGCGCCGGAGAAGGCCGCGGCCTGATGCCCGATCACGCGCGCTCGGACGACGCGGCCGTGCAGGCGCAGCTCGATCGTTTCGCGCAATTGTCCCCGGGTCGTGACATTTTGGGCCTGGAGCGGATCACTGCGCTGCTCGCCCTGCTGGGCAATCCGCACCACCGCCTACCCCCGGTATTCCACGTCGCGGGGACCAACGGCAAGGGCTCCACCTGCGCCTTCCTGCGCGCGACGCTCGAGGCTGCGGGCAAAACCGTCCATGTCTACACCAGCCCGCATCTCGTCCGCTTCAACGAACGCATCCGCCTCGCCGGGCAACTGATCGAAGACAGCGCGCTTGCCCCATTGCTCGCCGAAGTGCTTGATGCAGCGGAAGCCAACGACATCGGACCCAGTTTCTTCGAGGCGACGACGGCGGCTGCATTTCTTGCGTTCAGCCGGACCCCGGCGGATGCGTGCGTGATCGAGGTCGGCCTCGGCGGACGGCTTGATGCGACCAACGTCGTCACGCCCGCGGTGTGCGGCATTGCTTCGATCGGCATCGATCACCAGAGCTTCCTCGGCGACACGATCGACCAGATCGCCGCGGAAAAGGCCGGGATCGCCAAACCGGGCGTGCGCGTGTTTTGTCTCGACAATGGGCCGGTGAACGAGGTGTTCGACCGCGAGGTTCGCGCGCGCGGCGGAAGTCCATTAATCGAGGGTCGCGACTGGCCGATCGACCTGACCCTCGCACCCGGGCTGGCCGGACACCATCAGCTGCGGAACGCCAATCTAGCGGCGCAGATACTGCGCGCAATCGGGGTTGGAGAGGCGGCAATACGTGCGGGTACCGCCAGCGCGCGCTGGCCAGGACGGCTTCAACAGCTAGCCGAGGGACCGCTGGCTCTTGGCCGCGAAATATGGATCGACGGCGCGCATAACGAAGATGCGGCGCGGGCATTGGCAGACGCACTGAACGATAGGGCGCCGATGCACGTCGTGCTCGGCATTCTCGCCAACAAGGATGCTGCCGGGATAATTGCGGCGCTTGCGACGCGGGCCGCGAGCCTCACCCTTGTGCCGGTGCCGGGGCATGAACATCACGACCCTCACGTCCTCGCCGCACGATATGGCGGGCGACCGGCCGGCGATTTGCCGAGCGCAATCACGGCATCGCCGACGCTGATCGCCGGGTCGCTCTACCTTTGCGGCGAAGCTTTACGTTTGAACAACGATCTGCCGGACTAACCCTCTGACTGCGCCGGATCGGCAGGGATAACGGCGGCGCTGCCCAGGGCCTCGTCGACCAAGCCGGTCCGCATCATCCACCAATAGATTGCGATGCCCGGCAGCGCGATCAGCGTGGTGAAGATGTAGAATTGCACATAGCCGATGCTCTCGATCATCGCGCCTGCACTGGTGCCCGTCACGAAGCGGCCGACGATCGAGGCGGCGGCGGAGATCAGGGCGTATTGCGCGGCGGTGAAGCGCAGGTCGCACAGCGCCGAGAAATAGGCGACGACGACGACGCCGCCGAAGCCGCTGGCGACGTTTTCGAAGCCGATCGCGCCCGCCATGCCGAGGTTTGAATGACCAGCCGCGGCGAGCGCGGCAAAGCTCAAATTGCTGACCGCCATCAGGATCAGGGCGACCATCACCGACCGCTTCACGCCGACCCGGGCATAGGCCCAACCACCGATGAACACGCCGATCAGCAGCGCCCAGAAACCAACACCGACGTCGAAAAATGCGATCTCGTCGTTGGTGAATTTGAGGTCGTCGAACAGCAGGCGGAAGGTCAGATTGGCGAGCGTATCGCCGACCTTGTGCACGAGGATGAATATGAGGACGATCAGTGCGCCACGGCGTTGGAGGAACTCGGCGAACGGGCCGGCGATCGACTGCCACACCTCGCCCACCGAACGCTTCGCGATGGTGACTTCCCGCCGCGCGGGTTCGCCGAGCAGCAGCCCGGTGATCATCGCGGGCAAAGCCAAGACGGCGCAGGCGGTGTACGCAGCGGCCCAGCCGTGCCGCGCCGCAACGTACAATGCGATTGAGGCTGCCGCTGCCGACCCGATCCGCCAGCCATATTGGCTCATGCCCGAGCCGGCGCCGAGTTGGCGCGGTTCGAGCAATTCAATGCGGTACGCGTCGATCACGATGTCGAACGTCGCCCCCGCCGCGCCGACGAGGATCGCTGCCAGCGCGACATAGCCTATATCCGCCTTTGGATCAGCCAGCCCGAGATTGATCACCGCGGCGATGACCAGCACGCCGGTGACCAGCAGCCATGATACGCGCTGCCCCAACCGCCCGATCAGCGGCAGGCGCACGCCATCCACGATCCAGGCCCATAGCCATTTGAAATTGTAGACGAGGAAGGCGAGCGTGAACGCGGTGACCGTCTTCTTGTCGATGCCGTCTTGCGATAGCCGCGTCGTCAGGGTCGCAGCGATCATGGCGTAGGGGAATCCCGAGGACATGCCGAGCGCCAGTGCAGCGAGCGGCGCCCTTTCGAGATAGGGACGGACGCTGTCCCACGCGCTGTGCGGGCGGTCTGCCGCCGGTTCCACTGCCATCCCGCCCACTCCCTTATGCCTTGCCGCTATCGACGGCGATTGGGGCGATCTGTCAACGGCTTGAGTGGATCAGAGCACGGTCAACCGCACTGGCAATCCGTCGCGCGGTTTGGGAATTGGCCAGGCCTGCCATTTATCGCCGCTTACTTGAGGCAAATCGATCCGGCCGCCGCGCAGGATGTGCCACATCAGAATCTTGATCTGCATCGTCGCGAAATGGAGGCCGAGACACATGTGCGCGCCGCCGCCAAACGGGACGTAGGCAAATTTGTGACGGCCTTTGGACGCATCGGGCGAGAAGCGTAGCGGGTCGAACGCCTGCGGCTCGGGCCAAATCTCCGGCATGGTGTGCGTGAAATGCGTATTGATCCCGACAAAGGTGCCAGCGGGAAAATCATAGCCGCCGAAGCTGAACGGCTTGATCGCGCGGCGTGGGATTGAGGGAACGGGCGGCATCAGCCGCATGGATTCCTTGAACGCGTAATCGGTCAGGACGAGGTCACCGAGCCGGTCATACGGTAGCGCATCATCATTGATGCCCAGCCCGTCCATCTCGTCGCGCAGCCTGTCCTGCCAATCGGGATTCCGGCCGAGCTGCATGACCATCGATGTTCCTGATGAGGTGATCGTGTCATGCGCCGCCATCATCAGGAAATTCATGTGATCGACGATCTCGTCATCGCTGAGCAGGCTGCCGTCCTCATGCGTCACCCGGCAGATTTGCGAGAACATGTCTTCGCCATTTCCCTTCCGGCGCCGCGGTACCTCGCGTCCGAAATAGTCGAGCAAATATTTGCGCCCGGCGACGCCCTTCCCCATCGCCAGGCCGGGGATCGGCGTGCGGACCGGTGCGATCGATGCCTGGACCATGTCGACAAACGACTTATTGACCTTGTCCGCCTCGGGTCCGACCGTCGTTCCCAGAAACGCGACAGCGGCCAGTTCGAGCGTCAGCTGCTTGATCTCGGGATAGAATTTGATCTCGCCCTGCTGGCGCCATTCTTTGACCCGCTTGGAAATGCCGTCGTTGAGCACGTCCGCATACAGCCGCATCGGTTCGGGCTTGAACGCGACCGACAAGGTCCGGCGATGGACCCGGTGCTTTTCAAAATCCATTAGCATCAGGCCGCGCGGGAACAGCTGGTTTAGCGTCGGTCCCCAGCCCTGTTCAGACGAAAAAATCTTGTCGCGGTCGAATAGGACCAGTTCGTTGGCCTCCGGACCCAGCAGCGTCACGTTGCGCCCGCCAAAGCTGTGGTTGCGGTACACCTTGCCATAGGTCGCGTGCATCCGGCGGACATGGCCTGGCGGATCGGCGAGAATGCGGAATGTGTTTCCGACGATCGGCCAGCCATCTTCCCCCGGCACATGATCGAGCGCGCTTCCCGGCAGTGCGGGCAACCAGTGAGGATTCGCGGCAAAAGTATCGGCGCGGGCCATGCAACTCTCCTGTTACTGACACCGTTGCTAACAAGCGCTGAATTAGCAAGCACTGGCGCCGCGCCGCGTGGCGGCTAAAGCGGAGTCGTGAGACCTGCCGACCACCCGCCGATCCCCGCACCCAAGATCGGCGTGCTGCTGGTCAATCTCGGTTCGCCGGATGAGCCGACCCCGACGGCGGTGCGCCGCTATCTGGCCGAGTTCCTGACCGACCCCCGCGTGATCGAAATCCCCCCGCCGCTGTGGCGCCTGATCCTGCATGGCTTCATTCTGCGCACACGGCCTAAGACGTCGGCACACGCCTATAGCCAGATCTGGAGCGCGCAGGGTTCACCGTTGACGGTATTTACCGCCGAACAAGCGGTGGCGCTGGGGAACGCATTCGGGCCGAACGTCGTGGTCGATTATGCGATGCGGTATGGCGCCCGCCCGATCGGCGAGCAATTGGCGGCGTTGCAGGCGCAGGGTTGCGACCGCGTCCTGATCGCGCCGCTCTACCCGCAATATTCGGCGGCGACGACCGCGAGCGTCAACGATGCCGCGTTCGCCGCGCTGGCAGGAATGCGTTGGCAACCCGCGTTGCGCACGCTGCCCCCCTGGCATGACGACCCGGCATACATCGCCGCGCTCAAGACCTCGATCGAAACGCAGCTTGCCGGGCTCGATTTCGTGCCCGACACGCTGGTGACGAGCTTTCACGGCATGCCCCTGCGGACGCTGCTGCTCGGCGACCCATATCATTGCCAATGCCAGAAAACCGCGCGGCTGCTGGGCGAGGCGTTAGGGCGGGAGATCACCGTCAGCTTTCAGTCACGCCTTGGGCGGGCCAAATGGCTCGAGCCCGCGACAGACGAGACGCTCGCGCGGCTGGGCGCGGAGGGACGCAAGGTTGCGGTGGTCATGCCCGGCTTTGTCGCCGACAATCTCGAGACGCTGGAGGAAATTGCCATGCGCGGTCGCGAAACCTTCGTCGAAGCCGGTGGCAAGGACTTTGCCGCGCTGGCCTGCCTCAATGCGGGTGACGAAGGCATCGCGCTGCTCGCACATTTGATCGCGCGCGAACTTGAAGGCTGGCGCCCCGCCGCCTAACGCTACGGCACCGCCCGCTCACGAGGCGGAACGGAAGGATGCGGGACACATGGCACGAGTTGCGATCGTCACGGGCGGATCACGCGGCATTGGTGAGGCGATCAGCCTCGCGCTTAAGGACATGGGCTTCACCGTTGCCGCCAATTATGCGGGCAATGACCAGCGCGCCGCCGAATTTACCGCGCGAACCGGCATCAAGACCTTCAAATGGGACGTGGGCGATTTCGATGCGTGTCAAACGGGCTGTGCCAAGGTCGCCGCGGACCTCGGCCCCATCGACATCGTCGTCAACAATGCCGGCATCACCCGCGACGGCACGCTCGCGAAAATGGACTATGCGGCTTGGGACGACGTCATCCGCACCAATCTGGGCGGCTGCTTCAACATGGCCAAGGCCACGTTTCCGGGAATGGTCGAACGCGGTTGGGGCCGCATCGTCAACATCGGCTCGATTAACGGCCAGGCGGGCCAATATGGCCAGGTCAATTATGCCGCCGCCAAATCGGGCATCCACGGCTTTACGAAGGCGCTGGCACAGGAAGGCGCCAAGAAAGGCGTGACCGTCAACGCGATCGCGCCGGGCTATATCGACACGGACATGGTCGCCGCGGTGCCTGCGCCGGTGCTGGAGAAGATCGTCGCCAAGATCCCGGTCGGCCGCCTCGGCCAGGCCAGCGAGATCGCGCGCGGCGTGGCGTTCCTGTGTTCGGAGGATGGCGGGTTCATCACCGGCTCGACGCTGTCGATCAACGGCGGGCAGCACATGTATTGACGGGATGGCGGGCGGCAAGTGCCGCCTGCCTTACGGTCAATCGATCGTGATTCCGGCGACGCGCCAGCCTTGGTTTGCGTGTTCCAATGTAACCGTCTCGATCGCGTTTGCCTTGTTCGCGAAATCCGTGCGGAATTTGACCATCTGGTAGCCGGCGGGCGGAGTCGGTACCCATTCGCGGCTGAGCAGCGTGCGCGATTTGACCGCGCCGAGCGGCGGACGGACTTTTTCAGACACCTGCGTCCAAACCTGCAACGTGTTCAATTTGTGAAATGATTCGGCGGTCAGCGCGTAGCTTTCCGCCCACTTGCCCTGGTCACCGAGCGTGAGGAATTGACGTGCCGCGGCCTCGACTTCGGCAGCCTCGGCAGACGCGGAAGGCGTGGTGTCCGCAGGTGCCAGCGCCGCCTGCGGCAGCGACGTGACAGCGGCGAGCGCCAGGATGATAGACATGACTGCAACTCCTAAAATGATCATGGGGCGTTTCGGCCCCGCGCCGTTCTCCGGCACCAGCAGCTGATCGACGGGTTGGGCGGTCAAAGCTTCCCCGATTTGCTTGTCCCCAAAAGAATCAGGGTCAGCCCCCTCTTCCTCGAACAGCGCCCGCGCGGCTTCACGGCTGCTCGATACCGCCATCTTGCGCCGCACGTCGCGCAGGCGTTCGTTGATCGTATGCACCGACAAATCGAGTTCGCGCGCGATCGACTTCGCGTCGTGCCCGCGCACGATCAGGCGCAGCGTTTGCTTTTCCTTTTCGGTGAGCGCGTCGATGTTGGTCGCCATGGACGCATGCCTAAAAGCTGCACCCCTCGCCAGCCACCCCCAAAAAATCGTAGGTCGGGCCGATGACCGCCGAACTTCACCCGCCCGTGAAACGCAGCGTGACGATCGCCGGCCACGAAACCTCTATCAGTCTGGAACCGATGTTCTGGCAGGCGCTCGAAGCGATAGGCCGGGCGGAGTCACTCGCACTCAACGCCGTGATCGCGCGGATCGACGCCGAACGGCTGACGGTGCGGCCCATTCCGAACCTTGCCAGCGCGATCCGACAATGGCTTTTTAAGAACGAGTCGCATTTGCGTTGACTTTGCGAACGTGTCGCAATAGCGAAAGACCCGACATCAAGGGGTTTTCATGCTGCATCGCTCTTCCTTTTTGCTGGCCTTGTCTTCCACGACTGCGCTCTCGGGTGCGGCGATTGCAGCTGAAGTCTCGTCCGACGACACCACAATCGTCGTCACGGGAACACGCGATGCGGAGACGACCGGCAGCAAGACGGACACGCCGCTGCGCGACGTGCCGGCGGCGATCGCCGTGGTCACCGCCGAGGTGCTCCAGGCGCAGGACGTTCGCGGGCTGGACGCGGCGCTGACCAACGCCAGCGCAGTGTCACCGGCGTTCGGCGGCGGTTACGGCCTCGCCGACAATTATGTGATCCGCGGTCTCCCGATGCGCTTCCTGCGCGACGGCCTACCCGACGGCAACAGCTTCAATGGCTATCGCCGCACGCTCGCCGACGTTGCCCAGATCGAAGTGCTCAAAGGCCCCGGCTCGGCGCTCTACGGCCGGGCTGAAGCGGGCGGGTCGGTCAATATCACGACCAAGGCACCGGAAACGGCCTTCAGCGTGTATAGCCTTGCCAGTTACGGTCGCTTCGACAGTGTCACACTGACCGGCGACATCACCGCTCCCTTGGCCGATGGTGCCGCGGCGCGGCTGATCGGCAATTACGAACGCAGCGACGGCTTCCGTGGGCTCGCGCGCCGTTATGTCGACGTCCTGCCGACTGTTACCACTCAGCTCGGCGATCACGCGCTGACGTTCGATTACGACCATCGCGACCAGCGGCTGGTCATCGACAATTTCGGCATTCCATTCGTTGCCGCGACGCGCACTTTTGCGCCGGTTGACCGCAGCGCGCGCTTCTACAGCCCGTTCAACCGCTCGGACCAGGAGATCAACCGCTTCACGATCGCCGACAAATTCGAAGCCACAACCGATCTGACGCTGCGCGCGGCGGGCGTTTATGAAACGCGCGATATCGACTTCTATCGCAACGCTGGCGGCAATGCGCTCAATGCCGCGAACGTGATGACTGGCCGCAACGGCCGCCGCCAGGTCGACAAGGCGGCTTACATCACCGGTCAGCTCGAAGCGGTCTGGACGCCATCGACCGCCGGGATCGACCACACCATATTGCTCGGTAGCGAATATAGCGTGATCGACATCGACACGATCCGCCGCAGCTACAACCTCCCCGATGTGGCGGTCGTTAACGGCCAGCCGGTGGTGCTCGACACCTTCGCCGCGACCAGCGCGACGACGTTCAACTTCGCCCGGCACATACGCTCGGAAACGCTGTCCGTCTATGGCCAGGAACAGTTGGCGTTGGGCGACCATTTCAAGATCCGCGGCGGCATTCGCTACGACGACGTAAAGCTGGTCGATGAAGGCATTTTCACCGCGACCCCGGCGCGCATTGCCGGCAGCAATGGGCTGGTCAGTTGGCAGGCCGGCGCGGTCTATCAGCCGAGCACAGCCTTGTCCTTCTACGCCGGCTATGCGCGCGGCAAGTTCATCGCGGTCAACACCGAGGCGGCGAACCTGTCGTCGAACTTCGCGCGACGCGCATCGCCGCTTCCCGAAAATTCGAGCCAGGTCGAAGCCGGCTTCAAAGCCGAGCCGATCGCAGGCAAGCTGCAGATCAACGGTGCCGTGTTCAGCACCAAGCGCGACAATTTCTTCGTCACGCTGGTGACTGGCGCGGATCCGGTGCAGCAGGGCAGACAGCGTTCGCGCGGTGCCGAACTGGACGTGGCGGCGACGCCGCTCGATGGTTTGTCCGTCAGCGGCAACCTTGCCTATGTCGACGCGGTCAACCGCTCGAGCGCGCTGGTCACGGTCACCGGCATCGCGGTCAACCAGCCCAGCTACGGCAAACGCCTTGCAGCGACACCCAAATGGTCGGGCAATATCTGGGCGAATTACGAGTTCAAATCCGGGGCGCTCGAAGGCGTCAGCCTCGGCGCCGGCGCCACGTTCAAATCGAGCGCCTTTGCCGACGCGCTCGAGCTGCTGCGCGTCCCCGGTTACACGGTTCTGCGCGCGGCCGCTGGCTATCGCTTCGGGCCCGTCCAGGCGCAGGTCACAGTCGCCAATCTGACCGACAAGACATACTACACCGTGCCGACCTTTTCTGGCGCGTTGCCGGGCGAGCCACGCAGCGTGCAGCTGACGCTGCGCACACAGTTTTAGGGAACGCACCGCCAGTGTTCACTGCGCCCGACAGTCTCTAAGCAGGCGGCATGCTGACCGTCATCCCGGACCTGCTCGATGCCGCCACCATCACCCGTGTGCGCGGGATCGTGGAGGGCGGCGAATGGATCGACGGAAGTGCCACGTCCGGTCACCAAGCCACTCTCGCCAAGCACAACCGCCAATTATCGGAAGGCAGTGCGGCGGCGCGGGAGGCGGGCGAGATCGTCGTCGCCGCGCTGCAATCAAATCCGACCTTCGTGGCGGCGGCGCTGCCAGCCAAAGTCTACCCGCCGCTGTTCAACCGCTATGCGGGCGGCGAGCGGTTCGACACGCATGTCGACAATGCCCTCCGCCTGGGCGCGAACGGCCTGCGCGTGCGCAGCGACCTCTCCGCCACGTTGTTCCTGAGCGACGACTATGACGGGGGTGCGCTGCTGATCGAGGAGCGCCACGGCGTGCAGTCGGTCAAGCTGCCTGCCGGGCACATGATCCTATATCCCTCTTCCAGCCTGCACCGCGTCGAGCCCGTCACGCGGGGCGAGCGGCTGGCGAGCTTCTTCTGGATACAGTCGATGGTCCGCGACGACGGCGCGCGACGCATCCTGTTCGATCTCGACAACGCCACGCGCGCCGTTGCCGCGGCGCAGGGCGCGGGCGATCGCACCACCGTCGAGCTGACCGGTGTCTATCACAATCTGCTCCGCCGCTGGGCGGACGCCTGAAGGATTTGCGTGTTCAATCAGAGCGGTTTGTTTTTCGTCCCGAGAAGCTGGCAGTCGGCCAACTTCTTGCGCTGGCTCAAGCGGATCCACGCCTGGACCGGCTTTTGGGGCGCGCTGTTCTTCCTGATGATGGGCGCCAGCGGGGTCCTGCTCAATCACCGCAGCGTGTGGAAGATCGATACTGGCAAGACCATCGAGCTGCCCGCAGTCGACCTCCCCGTGTCGCCCGGTGCGATCAGGGACGCGGACACACTCGGCACATGGGCGCAACAGGCGCTCGCGCTGCCGGTTAAGGCCGCTGCGCCACGTCCGCCTGAAGCCGGTCTGGGCGACAAGCAATCCCAAAGCGCGAGCTTCATGGGCAGGCGCGTAGCACCAGCCGAAAAATGGACGCGCACCTTCAACTTGGTCGATGCGCGCGTGACGGTCGATTACGTCCCCGGCTCGAATTATGTCACGGCGAAGCGCGAGGCGGTGAACCTGCTCGGCACGATCAAGAATTTGCATAAAGGCGTCGGCCTGCCGGTTGGCTGGGTGCTGTTCATCGACACCATCGGCGGCGCGCTGATCACCATGGCGCTAACCGGCTTCCTGCTATGGACACGGCTGCACGGCCCGCGCCTGCTTGCTGGCGGACTGGCAGGCGGCGCGCTCGCCTGGGCGCTCCTCGCCGCCGTGCCGTCCTTCAGCTAACGGCCCAATAACACCCGCGCCTGTCCCGCGATCTGTGCGAGCATCGCGGGGCTCGGCTGCGCTACCAGTCGCGCGCGGTCGATCAGGCCGCGGAATTGCGCGACACGCGGTGCGCAGTCCTCGAGCCATTTCTCCACGCGCGCCTCGGGCGCCGCCGGATCGCGCCGCAGCCAGTCCAGCCGCATCTGCTGGAAATCGCGCGCAAGGCCCGCGATGAGCAAGCGTTCCCACGGATCAGTCGGCGCCAGCCGCATCGCCGTGCCCTGCGCCCAGTCGATCCCGAGCGCCGCGCCGAGCCGGGTGAAGGCGTGTGTCAGCGCAAGCACATTGACGTGTGCGCTTTCGCCCAAGGCGGCGAGACCGATCGCCCCATCCATCTCGGCCAGACGGACGACCTTGGCCACCAAATCGTCGGTCGCACCCGCATTGCGCAGCAGATTGCGGAATTCATCGGCTTGCGCCTTGGTCTCGTCGCGCAACAGGTCGTTGAGATGCGTGTCGAGCATCGCGACGCCATCGCGCAGCCCGCTGACTGTCGCGTCGATGCCTGCCCGGCCATGCCCTGCACGCAGCAGATCGGCCATCTGCGCGCGGGTTTCGAGCGCAATCTGTTCGAACAGGGTCAGCCGGGCGTCCTCGGTCAGCGAAGCGGCATCGATCGCATCCCAGGTTTCGCGCAGGCCAAACAGCCGTTCGGCCGCAACGAAGGCAAAGGCGATATCGCCCATCGACGCGCCTTCTTCTTCGGCGAGTTCGAACGGATGGACGAGCCCGAGCCGGTTGACGATCCGATTGGCGAGCTTGGTCGCGACGATCTGCGGCCGCAGGCGGTGCGACAGGATTGCCTCGCGATGGCTCTCTTGCATCGCCGGCGGGAAGGCTGCGAGCAATTCACTGACCATGCCGTCGTCGCTTGCAACCGGATGGTCTTCGATCGCGTCCTGCAGGCCCAGCTTGGCGGTGGCGAGCAGAACAGCGAGCTCTGGCCGCGTCATGCCGCGCCCGTCTTGCGCGCGCCGCTTGAGCACCTCGTCGCCCGGCAGCCCTTCGACATTGCGGTCGAGGCGGCCCGAAGCTTCGAATGTGCCGATCAGCCGCACCAGTGACGGTATTGCGTTGGCGCCCTCGCGCTGGGCGATCGACAGCGCCAGCGTCTGTAGCCGGTTGTCCTCGAGCACGAGATGCGCGACGGCGTCGGTCATCGACGCCAGCAGCGCATTGCGCGCAGCCATGTCGAAGCCCGGCTTGCCCACGTCCGCCGCCAGCGCGATCTTGATGTTGACCTCGTTGTCCGAACAATCGACGCCCGCCGAATTGTCGATGAAGTCGGTGTTGATCCGCCCGCCATTGGCCGCGAACGCAATGCGCGCCGCCTGGGTCAGGCCAAGGTTGGCGCCTTCTCCGATCACTTGCGCGCGGATAGTTTCGGCATCGACGCGCTGCGCATCATTGGCCGCGTCGCCGACCTGCGCGTTGGCTTCGCTCGCCGCTTTTACATAGGTGCCGATGCCGCCGAACCAGATCAGCCCGACGGGCGCCTGGAGGATCGCGCGGATCAGTGCGGACGGTTCGATTTCACCCGGCTCGATGCCCAGCACCGCTGCCGCTTCAGAGCTCAAGTCGATCGACTTGGCCGCGCGGCTGTGGACCCCGCCGCCCTTGCTGACCGGTGCCGACCAATCGGCCCAGCTCGACCGCGGCAACGCGAACATCCGCGCGCGCTCTTCCCACGTCTTCGCCGGATCGGGATCGGGATCAAGGAAGATGTGCCGGTGGTCGAATGCCGCGACCAGCTTGATCGATTTCGACAGCAGCATGCCGTTGCCAAAAACGTCGCCCGACATGTCGCCACAGCCGACGACCGCGACCGGCTCCGACTGCACATCCACGCCCGCTTCGGCGAAGTGGCGCTGGACCGACACCCACGCGCCCTTGGCGGTGATGCCCATCGCCTTGTGATCGTAACCGACCGAGCCGCCGCTCGCGAACGCATCCCCCAGCCAGAAGCCGCGTTCGATGGCGATAGCGTTGGCAACGTCGGAGAACGCCGCGGTCCCCTTGTCTGCGGCAACGACGAAGTACGGATCGTCACCGTCGAGGATCTTCACGCCATCGGGATGCGTCACACGTCCGTCGACCAGATTGTCGGTCACCGACAGCAGCGTGCGGATGAAGATGCGGTAGCTCTCGGTTCCTTCGGCCAGCCACGCATCGCGGTTGGTCGCGGGATCGGGCAGCAGTTTCGGGAAGAAGCCGCCCTTCGCGCCGGTCGGCACGATGACCGCGTTCTTTACGCGCTGTGCTTTCATCAGGCCCAGAATCTCGGTGCGGAAATCGTCGCGCCGGTCGGACCAGCGCAGGCCGCCGCGCGCCACCGGCCCTGCCCGTAAGTGGATGCCTTCGACGCGCGGCGAATAGACGAAGATTTCGCGCCACGGCACTGGCGCAGGCAGGCCCGGCACTTTGGCGCTATCGAACTTGAACGCGATCGCTTCCTTGGCGGCGGGCGCAAAAAAGTTGGTGCGCAGCGTCGCCTCGACCACCGCACGCAGCGTGCGGAGGATGCGATCCTCCTCGATCGACGCGACCTTGGTCAGCCCCTCGGTGATTGCCGCGCGTGCCGCATCGGCATCGCCGCCCTGCGGGCCGTGCAGCGCCTCGAACAGCGCGACGATTGCCTTGGCGATGGCGGGATAAGAATCCAGCGCATCCACGACCGTCGCCAATCCGTAAGCCGCGCCCGTCTGTCGCAGATAACGGAACAACGCGCGGTACAGCACGATCGACGAGGGCGAGAGATCGGCGCCGATCAGCAGCGCATTGAACCGGTCGTTCTCTGCCGCGCCGGTCAGCACCTCGGCGATCGTCGCCTCGACCAGATCGGCACGCGCCAGCACGTCACTGGCGCGCCCGCTCGTGTCCACCACGAAGCGATACATGTGGCCGAATTCGCCTTGCCGTCCGATGCGGGTCGACAGCTCTTCGATCACGCGGAAACCGAAGTTTTCGAGCGGCGGCACGGCATCGCTGAGCGTCAGCGGCGTCGCACTGTAGAGTTTCAGGCGCAGCCGGTCCGCCGCGTCCTCGTCATTACGGTATAGCCGCACCGAGCGCGGCGCATGATCGCTCAGCCCGTGCAAGCGGCCGATGTCACGCGCCGCCTCTTCGGGTTCGACCGCCTGGCGGTAACCCGGCGGAAACTGGTCCGCGTAACGCAGTGCGAGCCGCGCCGCGCGTCCCGCGTCGCCCTCTTCAGCCAGTGCCGCTTCGACCGACGAAGCCCAGCCGCGCACGAGGTGGACAATCTGCTGGTCGATCTTCGCCGCGTCAGGGTCGCGCGCCGATTTGCGCCGGTCGAACGTGTAGCGCAGCAGCGCGACGCCGGAATCGCCCAGGTCGATCGACCAACTGAGCATCTTCCCGTCGGCGGCTTCGCCGATCAAATTGCCGATGCCGACGCGTCGCGCGGTGGACAGCTCGTCGCGCGGCAACCAGACGAACGCATAAAGGTGGCGTCCCAACGCGCCTTCGACCAGCAGCGACTTTGGCCGCGGACGATCTTCGAGCGACATCGCAGTCAGCGCGAGTGTTTCGAGATCCGCCTCGTCGATGCCGATCAGGAGGTCGTGCGGCAGCGCGTCGAGCGCGTGCGCCAGCGCCTTGCCGGCATGCCCCGCGGGCGCGAAGCCGAGCTTGACGAGCAAGTTCGCGAACCGCTCGCGCAGCACCGGCACATCCTCGGCACGGGCCTTCAGCGCGGCGCTGGTCCACAGCCCGGCATGGATCGACAATCCGTCGCCGCGTGGCACGATCAACAGATCGAGCGGCGCGTGGCGGTGCACCGGCGAAATGCAGTTGGATTTGACCAGGAGTGGCGCGTCGCGCGTCTTGAGCACGTCGATGGCGCGCGCCCGCGCCTGCTTGGACAGAAGCTCGTCGCCGAGCACGCCGGCAATGCCGAGCGGCTCGCTCATCGTGCCGTCAGCCGCGAACTCCGCATGGCCGAGCAACGTGAAATGCCCGCCGAGCAGCCATCCGAGCAGAGCGGCGCCCTCCCCCGATAGCCCGTCACGATCCTTCGCCATCGCCGCCTTGAGCGGCTCCCAATCAGTGACCGCGCTGGCGACGTGGCCCAGATTACGCTCGATCTTCTCGATCAGGCCGCGCCGGTCGCGCGCGTCGGCACGCTCGACCTCGAGATAGACCAGACTTTCGCGCTCGACCCCGCCGATGGCGGTCAATGCACCCTTGTCGCGTGTGACGGTGACGACAGGGTGCAGCAAGCGATCGATCGTCAGCCCGGCATCGGCGACTGTCGCCGCGATCGTATCGACGAGGAACGGCCGGTCATCATTGACGATCGCCATCCGCATCACCCGTCGTCCGCCTTCGGTCACGTCGGTTTCGCAGATCACGCGCGGCTTGCCGTCTTGCCGTTCGGCCAGCGCGCGCAGTGCCAATTCGGCCGCCTCGTCACGATCAGCGGCGGCAAAACCGTCGACCTCCCCAGGCAAGGCCCCGGCAACCAGGGCCTCCGCAACCTGCGCGGTCAGTTCATGATATTGACGATTTGTATTGTTCGATTGCGGCGCGTGATCGGCCATGCTGCAAAGGGCTCCTGCGGCGCGCCTCTCCAGGCGCCGTGATGCCCTCAGCCTATGCGCCGCCTAACCGTGAACCTCAACCCGCAGCGGCAAGCACTTCGGCAGCCGCGACATATTTCAGCACGCGTTCGATCAGCGGCCCATCCTCGGGCGCGGCACCGATAATCCCGACGCGTTCGCTGTCGATACGCCGTGCCACCAGCACGACGAATTCGTCGTCGCCGGGCAGCGTGAAGACTTCCTGCGTCGCAATCTTGCGCGCGGCCTCGCGATTGCGGTCGAGCCGCGGATTGCCTTCGGGCCGGCGCGCACGGCGTTCGGCGGCAACGACGGCCTTAAGTCCGCCGGGAAAGTGATCGAGGAAGGTCGACATGCCGCTTTTGAGCAGCCCGTTACGCTTGCCGAAGGTCAGCGCGGCGGCGAATTCGGTCAGGCGAGTCTTGTCGTAATCGGCCCCGAAGATCAGCTTCACCACCGGGGTCATCGGGGCGCGAGCCTGCACCTTGATGCCGGCATCCTCGAGCATCTCGGCGTACACGTCCGGCTGTGCGTCAGCGAGCAGCGCGAAATCATAGGCATTGCCCAGCGCGTGGTACAGCGCGGCGCGGCTCCGATTGTCCGCCTGCTTGACGGCATCGGCGCTGTTGCGGGCGTAAGCCAGCCAATCGCACAGATCGTCCGACAATGGCTCGGGATCTTCGAGATCCGCAACCAGTTCGAGCGGCGCAGTTTCGACCGGCGCGGCGGCATGCGGGCCATCCTGCCACGCGGGAATGCGCACAGGCTGCGCGGCAAGCTCGTCGTGAACCGCCGCTGCCTCGAACACCGGCGCGACTTCTTTCCAGTTGATCACGCCGAAGATGAAGTCGATGTCTTCCCCGTCCGTCGAAAATGGCATGAGGATGCCGCGATAGGCGGTCTGCACGCCCCGCGCGCTCTGGAATTCGGCTTCGAAGCCGACCGGCGCGCGGTTGGCGATGATCTGCATATAATGGTCAGTCAGGCGCGACAGCAGCGAACGCGGCGGCACCTCTTCGAGCTCGTGTGCGCCCTGCTGCAGTTCGCACTCGTGCGCCAATGCTTTGCCGAGGAACGCGATGGCGGGCTTGTCCACGCCGCGCGAAAAATCGAGCACCACCGAATGCGACCCGAAATCGGTGTTTCCGGCAGGATCGAGATCGGCAATCGAGGGGAAAGGGCGGCCACGCAGCAGCGACACCCAATGGTTGTAGGCGCGTACGTGCATCCGGCGCTCGTCACCCTCCACCGGCGGCGGCGGCTCGATCGCGTCCGTCAGCTCCAGCACTTCGTCCACCGGCGTTCCGCCCAGGACCGGCAACTGCTCCATCGTCAAACCCCGCACCAAAACTGACGGGTTAGTGTCATGCTTTGGTTATCAGCCCGTTAACGCATCGGCTGTTGCGGATACGGGGTCTCCCTGTTACTGGCGCCGTCCGCCGGGGGCCGCTTTAGCTCAGCCGGTAGAGCATCGCATTCGTAATGCGAGGGTCAGGTGTTCGAGTCACCTAAGCGGCACCACGGCTTTCACAAGGAAAGCGCGAGACGTCCGGCGAAAGTGCCTTTCGCGTGAAAACCCGAGTGGGTCCTGCGTAGGTCACTTTGGACAAATTATAGAAACTCCCGCACATTTGGCCCCTGTCCGCTAAGCGCACCCGTTTCAGGCGTTGGTCGTCGCTTCGGCCGGCCCTCAAAGCTGCCATACGATAAGCGCTGCAGGCGTTGCAGAAGGATCGATTTCTCGCGATCTGCATTGACTCGCATCAAGCGCAAGTAAACCGGAGTTTGCTAGCGAACGGCACGAGATTGTGGAACGACGATGGCCAATTGCACGACCGGCGTAGAGGGCTTGGACGAGATTTTAGCGGGGGGCCTGTCGCCGGGACGTCTGTTTCTTCTCGAGGGCAGTCCGGGCGCCGGCAAGACCACCATCGCGACGCAGTTCCTCATGGCCGCATCCGCGGCTGGCGAAAAGGTTCTGTATATAACCTTGTCGGAGACAGAGGAAGAATTGCGCGAAGGCGCGAGATCGCATGGCTGGGCCTTCGCCGACAATTTCGAAATATTCGAACTGGTCCCCCCTGAAAGCTTGCTGGACGATGAGCAGCAACAAAGCCTGCTCTATTCGTCGGATCTCGAACTCGGTGAAACGACGAAACGCATCTTCGAGGCGTTCGAGCGTGTCAGACCGGCCCGCGTCGTTCTCGACAGTCTGTCGGAAATTCGCCTTCTGGCGCAGAGTTCGCTGCGCTATCGGCGGCAAATCCTCGCGTTGAAGCATTACTTCTCGCACAATGACGCGACGGTTCTGATGCTCGACGATCTCACGGCGGACGTCATGGACAAGACCGTTCACAGCGTTGCCCACGCGGTCATCAGACTGGAAGAGTTATCGCCGAATTACGGTGCTGAGCGACGGCGCCTGCGCGTCCTCAAGTACAGAGGCCGGCGGTATCGCGGCGGGTATCATGACTTCGTCATCGAAACGGGCGGTGTACGCGCATTCCCGCGGCTGGTATCCGCCGAGCACCGCATGTCGTTCGTTCGCGAGACCGTGCCGATCGACAACCCCGAATTCAACGATCTTCTCGGCGGCGGTTTCGAACGCGGTGCGAGCAACCTCATTCTCGGGCCTGCCGGGACTGGCAAGTCGCTGCTGACCTTGAGCTTCGTGCGGTCGGCGATCACGCGCGGCGAGAGTGCCGCCATGTTCATTTTTGACGAAGAATTGGGATTGCTGTTCGAACGAGCCAAAGGCCTTGGCATCGATCTGCAAGCCATGGTCGACAGCGGCAAATTGATCATCGAACAGATCGATGCCGCCGAATTGACGCCCGGCGAGTTCTCCGAACGCGTGCGCGTGTGCGTCGAAAAGCAGGGTGCGCGAACTGTCGTGGTCGACAGTTTGAATGGCTATCAGGCGGCCATGCCTGAGGAGCAGGCGCTGATCCTGCACATGCACGAGTTGCTGCAATACCTGAACCGACAAGGCACAACGACCTTTCTGACGGTCGCTCAGCATGGCCTGGTGGGAGACATGAAATCGCCGGTCGACGTAACTTATCTGGCCGACACCGTGATCCTGTTGCGTTATTTCGAAGCCTTGGGACGCGTCCGACGCGCGATCTCGATCGTTAAAAAGCGCACTGGGAGTCATGAGAATACGATTAGAGAATTCATGATTGGCGCAAGGGGTATCACGCTCGGCGAGCCCCTGACCGGATTTCAGGGCGTGCTGCGCGGCGTCCCCAGTCTCGTCGGGCAGGATGGAGCCGGGCTCCTCGATTTGAGCAGCACTTGAACCGAACCGTTGCAGAAGGCGCCCTGATCCTGGCGCCACACGGGCGCGACGCGTCCGTTGCCGTAGCGATGCTCCGGGAGGGCGGTCTTGAGGCCGCGGCGGTCCCGGATTTGCCTGCCTTTGTTGCGGCTTTGCGAAGCGGCGCTGGTTTTGCAATCGTCACCGAAGAGACGTTGCGTGGCGCAGACCTGCGCGATCTCGCAGCCTTCCTCGCCAGCCAGGCAGAATGGTCCGACTTCCCGTTCATCGTCCTGACCGCCCGCGGCGGCGGGTTAGAGCGCAACCCCGGCGCTGTCAGGCTTCTCGAAACGCTGGGCAACGTCACCTTTCTCGAGCGTCCGTTTCATCCGACGACCTTGCTCAGTCTCGCGCGCGCAGCCCGCCGTGCCCGCCTGCGACAATATGAAGCGCGAACGAGACTGGAAGATATCCGTGCCGGACAGGACCGTCTTGGCGTAGCGCTGGCGGCAGGCGGACTTGGCGCATGGAATATGGAGCTGAACTCCAACACATTGCGCGCCTCCGATTATTGCAAGGCCCATTTCGGGAGGACGCCAGATCAGAGTTTCAGCTACGACGATCTGCGTTCGTCGATCCATCCGGACGACCGCGACCGCATGCAATCTGCCGTTGCCCAAGCCATCGCGAGCGGTGATGATTATGACATCCAGTACCGCTGCGTATGGCCTGATGGTTCGCTGCATTGGGTGCAGGTCAATGGTCGCGTCGAGAAGGACGCCCGCGGACATTCCATCCGGATGGTTGGCGTTTCGCGCGATATCACGGCGCGACACCGCACCGAGAGCCGCCGCGCTGCACTGCTCGCGCTCGGTGATCGCTTGCGACAGCTGAGCGATCCAGCCGACATGTCGTACCTCGCCGCCGAAATAATCGGCACGACGATGGACGTCAGTCGCGCGGGCTACGGAATCATCGACCGCGTGAACGAGACAATCACCATTGAGCGTGATTGGAATGCAGCCGGCACCAACAGCCTCGCCGGCGTGCTCCATTTCCGGGACTATGGGTCTTACATTGAAGACCTCAAGCGTGGCGATGTCGTCGCCGTCGAGGACGCGCGGCTCGATCCGCGCACAGCGTCCGGCGCCAGCGGCTTGGAAGAAATCCACGCGCGTGCGTTCATCAACATGCCGGTGGTCGATCACGGCCGATTCGTCGCTTTGCTCTACCTGAACCATAAAGAGGTCCGTGCTTGGTCGACTGAAGACATCGCCTTCATTCGCGACGTCGCCGACCGCACGCAGGCCGCCATAGATCGGCGCTCGGCGGAGGCAGAGTTGAGCAGCCTCGCGAATTCACTCGAACAGCAAGTGGAAGAGCGCACGCGCGAACGCGATCAGACTTGGCGCAATTCGCAAGATTTGCTCGCCGTAATTGAAAGCGATGGGCGGTTTAGGGCCGTCAATCCCGCATGGACCGCTCTACTTGGCTGGGAGCCAGAGGAGATTGTCGGTCGCGATCACGTGGCCCTCAGCCATCCCGACGATCGCAAGGCCAGTCAAGCGGCCCACCAGCAAGCCAAGACAGCTGTATTGCGCCAGCATGAAAACCGTGTCGCGCACAAGGATGGCCGGCACTTGTGGATCTCATGGGTCGCCTCGGCCGTGGATGACCGTGTCTACGCCAGTGGTCGCGATGTCACCGCAGAAAAGGAAGCTCAGTTGGAACTGGAAGCCGCGCAGGAGCAATTGCGCCAGGCACAGAAGATGGAAGCAGTTGGACAGCTCACCGGCGGGCTCGCGCATGATTTCAACAACCTGCTAACCGGCATATCCGGCGCGCTCGAACTGATCGATGCCCGGATCAAGCAGGGGCGTTCGGACTCGATCGTCAAATATGTCGAATTAGCGCGCGGTGCATCCAAACGCGCTGCAGCGCTGACCCACCGGCTATTGGCCTTCTCACGCCGCCAGACGCTTGATCCCAAGCCGACCGACATAAATCGATTGATCATTGCCATGGAAGAATTCCTGCAGCGGTCGGTGGGTCCCGCAATCGAAGTGGAAGTTGTCGGCGCGATCGGACTCTGGACGACGCTGATCGATCCGAACCAACTCGAAAATGCCCTGCTCAACCTCTGTATCAACGCCCGTGACGCGATGCCGGATGGCGGACGGATCACGATCGAGACAGCGAACAAATGGCTCGACGTCAACAGCGCACGGCAACGTGAACTGCCGCCGGGGCAATATATCTCGCTCTGCGTTACCGACACCGGCACCGGCATGTCTCCCGACACGATCAAGCGCGCGTTCGACCCGTTCTTCACGACCAAGCCGCTCGGCGAAGGAACCGGGCTGGGGTTATCGATGATTTATGGCTTCGCGCGGCAGTCGGGCGGCGAAGTACGCATTTACTCGGAGGTGGGCGAAGGGACGACCATCTGCCTCTATTTCCCGCGCATACATTCAAAGGCAGTGCTCGAGGAACCGGCGGAGCGGGTTGACCAGCCGGGTCCATTGGCCACGGGTGAAACGGTGTTGGTGGTCGATGACGAACCGGCGATCCGCACCCTGATCACGGACGCCCTCGGCGAATTCGGATATCGCACTATCGAGGCAGGCGACGGGCACGCTGGGCTCGAGCTTCTGCGCTCGGACCCGCAAGTGCGGTTGTTGGTCACCGACGTCGGTCTGCCAAAAGGGATGAACGGCCGCCAGTTGGCTGACGCTGCGCGGGTTGACCGGCCCGATCTGAAGGTCCTGTTCATTACCGGGTATGCCGAGAATGCCGTAATCGGCAACGGCCAGCTCGGGCCCGACATGCACCTCATCACCAAGCCTTTCGCCGTCGATGGGCTCGTAAATCGTGTCCGCGAGTTGATCTCCGACGCCATATAGAATGCTTTTAATATGGTGTTCGATCACGCGACTTCGGCGTGTGCTGCCTGCTTACAAGGCCGTGGCAGCATGAACCGCAGCGTTTCGCGCATCGGGACGATCAGCTGCTATCCGCACATTGATTTGGACGACTTTTGACTCTCTGTCGTTGGCATCCAGTGCGGCGATCGTGAGGTCCAGCGTAGGTCTGTTCTTCCGTACCAATAAGGCTAAAGCGCTTTCGCAAGGGAAGTATGCATCGTCGAACTTTCTGACGCTTGGGAGGTCGTTGTGTCTCCCCTGATTTGTCGATACGGCCGGGCGCGTAACTTGTTGTAAGTTAGCGGTTTTCTGGAAGACGTCAGAGGCCTTCGTAATGGGAGGATCGGGTGTTCAACTCACCTAAGCGGCACCACGGATTTGCTGCGACGGGCCTGTCCCTGAAGGCCTAAACAATTGCACCACGGTTGGATCATCCTCGACAAGCCGCTCGGCCTCGGCTCGACGCAAGGCGTCGGGGCGGTCAAGCGCGCGTTCCGCGAAGCGGGGCTCGGCAAGGTTAAGGTTGGCCACGGCGGCACCCTCGATCCGCTGGCCTCGGGCGTCCTCCCCATCGCCATCGGCGAGGCGACCAAGCTCGCGGGCCGGATGCTCGACAGCGACAAGGTTTATCAATTCACCGTGCAATTCGGGACGCAGACCGATACGCTGGATGCAGAAGGCGACGTGATCGCGACGAGCGATGTCCTGCCGATGGCTGAGCAGATTGCAGCCGCCCTCCCTCGGTTCACCGGTCCGATTGACCAAACCCCGCCCGCCTACTCCGCGCTAAAGGTCGACGGGCAGCGCGCCTACGATCTCGCCCGCGCCGGCATCGACGTGCAACTTACCACCCGCGCCGTTACCATCCATGCACTGACGTTGGACAAAACGACCGCCGACAGTGCCACGCTCACCGCCCATGTCTCGAAGGGCACGTACATCCGCAGCCTCGCCCGCGATATCGCCCTCGCCCTTGGCACTGTCGGCCACGTCACTTATCTCCGCCGCACGCGCGCCGGGCCGTTCGGGCTCGGTACGGCGATTACGCTGGACAAATTGTTCGAATTGTCTAAGGCCGCGCGGGTATCGGAGGCGATGCTTCCGTTAGAGGCAGGGCTGGACGGTATCCCGGCTCTCCCCCTCACCCCCGAACAGGCCGCTTTCCTGAAACAGGGTCGCGTGCTTGACGGTATAGTTGCGAACGACGGTCTGCACCTTGCGAAACTGGGCACCACGCCCGTCGCTCTGGTCATGGCCGAGGCCGGTTTCATCCGGGTCGAACGCGGCTTCAACATCGATACCGCGAAGGAAGAATTTTGACCGTTACTGCTGAACGCAAGACCGAAATCATCAAGGACAATGCCCGCGCCGCCGAAGATACCGGCAGCCCGGAAGTCCAGGTCGCGATCCTGACCGAGCGCATCGCCAACCTGACCGAGCACTTCAAGACCCATGCGAAGGACAACCATTCGCGTCGCGGTTTGCTGATGCTGGTCAATAAGCGCCGCTCGCTGCTCGATTATCTGAAGAGCCGCGATGTCGAGCGCTATACCGCGCTGATCACGAAGCTCGGGCTTCGCAAGTAATTCCAAGGGGCGGCTTCGGCCGCCCCTTTTCACATCGCCATTGGCACATGTGGATCGTGTGAATCAGTCCCGCAATCCGGCGGGGCGCAGTTGGGGCCACACAGCGCCCCGAACCGGCGGCGGGCCGGCTTGCCTGCCAAACCTAGAGGCCCCGACCGGATAGGCCGGCCGGGTGAAATCAAAATGTTCGATACGAAAACTGTAGAAATCGAGTGGGGCGGCCAGACGCTGAAGCTCGAAACCGGGCGCGTTGCGCGCCAGGCCGATGGCGCCGTGATGGCGACGCTCGGCGAAACCGTTGTGCTCTGCGCCGTCACGGCCGCGCGCTCGGTCAAGGAAGGGCAGGATTTCTTCCCGCTCACCGTCCACTA
>DATJIN010000033.1:0-11573 GCA_035493275.1 Sphingomonas sp.
ATCGCCGCCGATCTGCTCAGCCAGGCAGAGCATGACCCGACCAGCCAATCGATCCTGATGACCGATGACAGCGCATTCGGCGATGCGGTGGCCGCGGCGGTCGAGGCGCAACTGGGCAATGAAACCTCGACGGCGCGTGAGAGCTGGACGGCGAACGGCGCGATCATCGTCCTCGAAAGTCTCGACGACGCCCCCCCCCTGATCGATCGCCTCGCCCCCGAACATCTTGAACTCGCAGTCGCCAATCCCGATTCAATGTTCTCCCGCGTGCGCCATGCGGGTTCTGTATTCCTCGGCCGGCACACGCCCGAGGCGCTGGGCGATTACCTGGCCGGCCCCAATCACGTGCTGCCCACCGGGCGGCGCGCCCGTTTCTCATCAGGATTATCCGTGACCGATTTCATGAAGCGTACCTCGTTCCTGTCCTGCCCGCCCGAGGCGCTGCCCGCGCTCGGCCCCGCCGCGATCGCGCTGGCGACCGCCGAAGGGCTGCCGGCGCACGCACGATCGGTGGAGATCCGCATGAAGGGGCTGGGACTTTGAGCCGTTCGCAGAGCCGCGCCCGTGCCTACAAGCAGGTCGCCAAGCGCGCGGCATCGCGCCTGTTCGCGGTGCAGGCTCTCTACCAGCGCGACATGGAGGCGACCCCCGAAGCCAAGCTGCTTCACGAATTCCACCAGCATCGCCTCGGCGCGACGATCGGTGATGCGGAGTTCAACGAGGGCGAAGTCGAGTTCTTCGACGACGTCGTAAAGGGGGTCATCGCTCGCGAGAGCGAAATCGACGCGGCGATTGCGGCGCATCTGCCCACCGAATGGTCGCTTGAGCGGCTCGACCGCAATGTGAAGGCAATCCTGCGGGCTGCCACTTACGAATTAATGGCAAGGCCCGACGTCGCGGTAGGCCAAGCCATCGACAGCTATCTCGATGTCGCCGATGCCTTTTTCGGTGATAGTGAAAAGAGCTTTATAAACGGCGTCCTCGATGCCGTCGCCAAGGCCGCGCGCACGGCGTAACGCCCCCCGTTGAGACTATGGCGGCGTTCGCCTACATCGCACGCCTATGACTTCAACCAACGACATCCGCCGCTCGTTTCTCGATTATTTCGAGGGCGCCGGCCATGCGCGCGTCCCGTCCGCGCCGCTGGTGCCGCACAACGACCCGACGCTGATGTTCGTGAACGCCGGCATGGTGCCGTTCAAGAACGTGTTCACGGTCCTCGAGACGCGGCCCTACTCGACCGCGACGTCGAGCCAGAAATGCGTGCGCGCGGGCGGCAAGCACAACGACCTCGACAATGTCGGCTACACGGCGCGGCATCACACCTTCTTTGAAATGCTGGGGAATTTTTCCTTCGGCGATTATTTCAAGGATCAGGCGATCACGCATGCGTGGACGCTGTTGACCAAGGAATGGGGTCTCGATCCTGCCAGGCTGACCGCCACCGTCTATCACACCGATGACGAGGCGCACGATCTGTGGCGAAAGATCGCCGGCCTGCCCGAAGAACGCATCATCCGCATCGCCACCAAGGACAATTTCTGGGCGATGGGACCGAACGGTCCGTGCGGGCCGTGTTCGGAAATCTTCTACGATCATGGCGATCACATTCCCGGCGGGCCGCCCGGATCACCCGATGAGGACGGCGATCGCTTCGTCGAAATCTGGAACCTCGTGTTCATGCAGTATTTGCAGGAAAACGACATCCAGATCGGCGATCTTCCCAAGCCATCCATCGACACCGGCATGGGCCTCGAGCGCATCGCGGCCGTGCTGCAGGGCGTTACCGACAATTACGACACGGACACGTTCAAGGCGCTGATCGCCGAGAGCGGCGCGTTGACTGGCACTATGACGACCGGCGACAATCAGGCGAGCCATCGAGTCATCGCCGATCATCTGCGTACCTCGGGTTTCCTCGTCGCCGATGGCGTGCTGCCAGCGAATGAAGGCCGCGGCTATGTGCTGCGCCGGATCATGCGCCGCGCGATGCGCCATGCCCAGTTGCTCGGCGCGAAAGAACCGCTGATGCACCGCATGGTGCCATCGCTCGTCGCCGAAATGGGCGCGGCATATCCCGAACTGGTCCGCGCGCAGCCGCTGATCGAAGCGACGCTGCTCCAAGAAGAGACGCGCTTTCGCAAAACCTTGGTCAATGGGCTCAAATTGCTCGACGAAGCCAGTGCGTCGCTCGGCGAAGGCGGCACACTCGAAGGCGAAACGGCGTTCAAGCTCTACGACACGTTCGGCTTCCCTTACGATCTGACCGAGGACGCGCTGCGCCCGCGCGGGATCACCGTCGACCGCGCCGGGTTCGACGCGGCAATGGCGCAGCAAAAGGCTGCCGCGCGCGCTGCGTGGAAGGGTTCGGGACAAGCCGCCGACGCGGACATCTGGTTCGACATTGCCGACGAATTGGGCGCGACCGAATTCACCGGCTATTCGTCGAACACCGGCGAGGCTGAGGTGGTCGCGTTGGTCAAGGGCGGTGAGCGCGTCGATCATGCAACCGCGGGCGATAGCGTCACCATCCTGACCAACCAGACGCCGTTCTACGGCGAGAGCGGCGGGCAGATGGGCGATGCCGGGACGATCAGTGCGCATGGGCTGACCGTGCGCGTCGCTGATACCGGCAAGCCGCTCGGGCGGCTGCATGCGCATCACGGCTTTGTCGAGACGGGGACGATTAAAGTGGGCGATGTCGTGTCGCTGGCGATTGATGTCGATCGCCGCACGCGCCTCCGCGCCAACCATTCGGCGACGCATTTGCTGCACGCGGCGCTGCGGCACCGCTTGGGCGGGCACGTGACGCAAAAGGGCAGCTTGGTCGCGCCCGACCGGCTGCGCTTCGACTTTTCGCACCCCTCCGCCCTCGCTGCCGACGATCTTGCGGCGATCGAAGCCGAGGTGAACGCGCGCATTCGCGAGAATGCAAGCGTCTCGACGCGGCTGATGACGCCCGACGATGCGGTCGCCGCGGGCGCGCTGGCGCTGTTCGGCGAGAAATATGGCGATGAGGTCCGCGTGCTCAGCATGGGCCGCATGTCCGACGCCGATTATTCGGTCGAACTGTGCGGCGGCACGCACGTCAACGCGCTCGGCGACATCGCCCTGTTCAAAATCGTCGGCGAAAGCGCGGTGTCTTCGGGCGTGCGGCGCATCGAGGCGCTGACCGGCGAGGCTGCGCGGCAATGGCTGCTGGCGCGCGACACGGCGCTGCGTTCGGCAGCGGCGGCGCTCAAGGCGACACCCGACGATGTGCCCGCGCGCGTCGCGGCTTTGGTCGAGGCCAATCGCGCGCTCGAAAAGCAGCTCGCCGATGCCAAGAAGGCGCTGGCCTTGGGCGGCGGCGGTGCCGCGACCGGCCCGGCGGTCGAAGACGTCGGCGGTTACAAATTCGAAGGCCAGGCCCTCGACGGGTTCGAGAGCAAGGGTCTGCGCGGACTGGTCGATGAGGCCAAGGCGCGGCTCGGTTCGGGCGTGGCCGCCATCGTCACCTCGGTCGATGGCCGCGCAACGCTGGCCGTCGGCGTCACCGACGATTTGACCGGACAAATCAGTGCGGTCGACCTGGTCCGTGCGGGCGTCGCGGCGCTCGGTGGCCAGGGCGGCGGCGGAAGGCCCGACATGGCGCAGGGCGGCGGCCCTGACGGCAGCAAGGCCGGTGAAGCACTGGACGCGATCCGCGCAGCGCTGAGCCGGGAGCCTGTCGCGGCTTGAGGTTAGCGGCGCTCCTCGCGCTGCTCCTCTCCACCGCCGCGGGGGCGCAGGTCGGCCCCGTGTTCAAAGCCGGTTGGGCGCTCAGTGCCGAGCCAGCCAAACCAACATTTTGGGACGTGCAGAACGCCCGGCTGCAAGCTGCGCTGGCCAGGCTCAAGCGTCAGGACCCGGCACGGCATGACGTTTATATCCTGACCGTCGCCGCGGGTGGCGCCCAGCCGCTGTTCGACCATGAAGCCAAGGTCGCACGCGATGTGCTGTCCTCATATTATGGCGAGACCGGACGCGCGATCGTCCTGTCCAACCGCAACCCGGAGGCCGACCTGCCGCTGGCAACCCCGGCCAACGTCGCCGCAGCGATCAACGGCGTGAGCAAGCTGCTCGATCCGGCGCAGGACCTGCTCGTCGTCTATCTCGCGGCGCACGGCGCGCCGACGGCCGAGCTTGAGACAAATCTGCCTGGCCCCCTGCCGCTGCCCTCCGTGGATGCCGCGGGCTTGGCGCGCGCGCTCGACCGGGCGGGCATCAAGCGCCGGGTCATTCTGATCTCGGCTTGCTTCGCCGGCAGTTGGATCCCGAAGCTCGCAAGCAATTCGACGATCGTCGTCGCCGCGGCGCGGCCAGACCGGACGTCATTCGGCTGCGACCTTGAAAGCAGAATTACGTTTTTCGGGCACGCGCTGCTCGAAGAATCGATCCGCCCTGGCGTGCCGCTCGCCAGCGCCTTCGCTGCTGCCAAGCGCGCTATCGCCGCACGCGAGATTGCCGAACGCATGACCCCACCCTCCGAGCCCCAGGCATCGGTCGGGCGGGATATGGCAGCGCTATGGGGGGCTAAGTCCGCAGTTTCAGGCGCGGCGCGACCGCGAGCTCGCCCTCGGCCTTGATAAACGCGCGATACTCGTCGCGCTTTTCGTGGATCGAGGCGATGACCGGCCCCATCGCAACGCCGAGATCGACAAGCACCGCCTCGGACAATTGCAGCGAACTTTCGAGCGTTTCGGGCACCGCGTCGGTCGCGCCCGCTTTGTAGAGCACGGCAGCATGCCGCGGATCGCGCGCCCGGGCGACGATCGTCAAGTCGGGATGGTCGGCGCGGATGCGCCGCGTCAGCCGGGCAGCTTGTGCGGGATCGTCCATCGTCATGACCACTGCCTCGGCATGATCGAGGCCGAAGCGTTCGAGCACGCCCGGCCGCGCCACATCACCGAAACGAACCTTGCTGCCCCCGCTTTTGACGATTTCGGGATCGGCCTCAACCGCGATCCAGGAACGGCCGTGCGCATCGAGCATTTCGCCGACGAGCTCGCCGACACGGCCGTAACCCACGATGATCGTCCGGCGTTCGGACGGATCGTCGGGGGCATGGGCCGCACCCTGCTCGATGCGGCGCGACAGACGCCGCCCCAGCGTCGCCAGCATCGGCGTGATCGTCAGCCCGATCGCGGTGACAACCTGCCAGAAAGCGGCCGCCTCGGGCCGGATCAGTTGCGCGGTGGTTGCCGTCGCCAGCACGATCAGCGTCGTTTCAGACGGGGCAGCCATCAGCAGGCTGGTTTCGGCCGAAGTGCCGGCGCGAACCCCGCCGAGACGCAGCAGGCCGAACGTCACCCCCGCCTTGATGACGACGACTGCGGCCACAGCCAGCAAGGTAGTGGCCCAATTGTCGGCCAGCGCAGCCAGATCGACTTTCATCCCGACGCTGATGAGGAACACGCCCAGCGCGAGCCCTTTGAATGGTGCGACGACGATTTCGACTTCGTGCGCATATTCGGTTTCGGCGATCAGCAGCCCCGCGACCAGGGCGCCGACGATGGGCGACAGCCCGATCGACAGCGTGGCGACGCTCGCGAGGATAACGACCAGCAGGCTCGCGGCCAGGAACAATTCGGGGTTCTTGGTTCGCGCTGCTTGTCCGAACAGCCGCGGCAACACGATGCGCCCGGCCAGGAACATCGCCACGATCAGGACAATGCCGCCGATCACGGTGCGAAGCAGGACCGCGGTATCGCTGCCCCCTGGCCCCAGCACGCCGAGCGTGAAAATGATCGGCACGAGCGCCAGATCTTCGAACAGCAGCATGGCGAGCGCGAGGCGGCCCACCGCGCTGGCGGTTCCCGCGATCGGCAGGACGAGCGCCGTGGAGGACAGCGCCAAGGCGAGTCCCAGCCCGAGCGAGGCGTTGACCGTATTGCCTAGCAGCAAAAATGCGCCGGCAATCAGCGCGGCCGAACCAAGCAGTTCGGCCGTCCCGAAGCCGAACAGTTCGCGCCGCATGTTCCACAAGCGGCCAAACGACAGTTCGAGGCCAATGCTGAACAGAAGCAGGATGATGCCCAGCTCGGCAAACGGTTCGAGCGAATGTGGATCGGTGATCGAGACGTGATAGAGAAACGGCCAACGATCGATGAGGCTGCCCAGCCCATGCGGCCCGACGAGAACACCGACGAGGATAAAGCCGATAACCGGCGTGATCCGCAGCCGCGCGAAAGCGGGAATGACCAGCCCCGCCGCGCCGAGCACCACCAGCGAATCCGAAAAGGCGGTTGCGGAAGGATCGAGCGCCATTGCGCCCGTTGTCGCCGCTAAGGCGCGGAAAGGCCAGTGTTAGCTGAGCGCCAAGGTTATCGCGCGGATCGCCGTGGCTGTGTCGTCGGGATCGTGCACCTTGATCGAGGCAACTCCGGCCTCCTGCGCGGGGTAATCGTTACCGCCGGGATAGATCGCGTCGCCGAGGAAAATCATCTCGCCGAGGCTGATGCCGCTTTCCTTGGCAAGGCGATGCAGCCCCCAGCCCTTGTCGACGCCCTCACGCGTAATGTCGATCGAGGTCGAGCCGCCTACGTTGACCGACAGGCCGGGCAGCAGCGGTTTGAGCGCCGCCTGCAGCGTCTTGCGCTTGGTGAAATCGGGGTCCCACGCTGTCTTTGCATCGAGCGGCGCCTGCTGGCCGAGCCCTGAAAAGGTGATCTGCGTGCCGCGATCCTCGATCTGCTCGCCCCAGGTCTTTTCCGCCTTCAGCCCCGTCTGCTCGACGGCCTTGTCGAGCGCAGCAAGTATCTGATGGCGCTCAGCATCGCTGAAATTGTCGGCATAAACCGGCTGCCACGCGCCATTCGCGCCCGGGCGGTAGAGTTTCGCGCCCGTGGTTGGCATGATCCACAGGCGCGCGAAATTGGCGTTGCCGGGCATCCTGCCGACGACCTGTTTTTCGAACTGTGGCCAGTCGCCGCCCGAAATCACCGCGACATCGGCGACGCCCAGCAGGTTCGCGAGCAGCCCGGCCATCTCTCCGCTAATCGGCTGCTTGCTGTCCGCCAGCGTCCCATCGAGATCGAACGCGACAAGCCTTTTCATGAACTTAATCCTCGTTGCTTATGCGCGGCAGAATGTACCGGTCGATCGCTTCGGCGACCGCCCCATCGTCCATGATCGCATCGGTCGCGAAGGTCGCCGCCGTCTTCACCCACGCCTGCGACTGCCCCATCGCCACGGACAGGCCCGCGCGGGCGAACATCGGCAGGTCGTTGTCGGCATCGCCCAGCACCGCGACATCGGACATCGGCACCCCCGCGAGGCGCGCCAGTTCGGCCAGGCCGTCGCCCTTGTTTGCTGCTCGGGCGGTAATGTCGAGGTAATAGGGCTGCGACCGGGCAATGGTGGCGTCATCGCCCGCCAGTTCGCGCGCGGCGCCTTCGATCCGCGTGAGCAACGCGTCGTCATCGCTGACCGCGACCATCTTGTCGGCGCGGTCCAGCTTGTCGCCCCATCGTTCGGTGACGATGGGTGCAACGCCCGCGGCAATCACTTCGCGCGGGGTATGGACCTCGTCCAATCCGCTGCTCAGCCACTCGCCATCGGCGTAAAGCCAGCGGATCACCTCGTGCCGCGCAAACAGCACGGTCAGGTCACCCGCGATGCGCGGCGAGAGGCGATGCGCGTCGCACAAGGTGCCCGTTGCATCGAAGACCACGCCGCCGTTGAACGCAGCGAACGGCCCCGAAAGGCTCAGCGCCTTGGCGATCGGCAGCATGCCCGAAGGTGGCCGTGCGCTGATCAGGCTGACGGCGCATCCCGCATTGAGCACGCGACGGACGGCCGCAACATTCTCTTCGGGCAGCGACTTGTCCTTGCGGACCATCGTGCCGTCGATATCCGAAACCAGCAGGCGGATGGCCATGCCTATTGCGGCATCTCGACATGCCCGCCGAAGCCGAAGCGCATCGCCGATAGGAGCTTGTCGCCAAAGGTGCTGTCGACGCGGCTGCGGTAACGGGCGAACAATGAGGCGGCGAGTACGTTCACCGGCGTGCCCTGCTCCATCGCGGCGTCGATGGTCCAATGCCCCTCGCCCGAATCCGCGACCTTGCCCGAAAAGCTTGCGAGTGCCTGATCCTCCGCGAGTGCGGAGGCCTGCAGATCGAGCAGCCAGGACGAAATCACCGAACCACGCCGCCATACCTCGGCAATGTCGGTGAGGTTGAGATTGAAACGCTCGTCCTCCGCGACCTTCGGGTTGTCGCAACGCGACTTCATGACGTCAAAACCCTCGGCATAGGCCTGCATCAGGCCATATTCGATGCCGTTGTGTACCATCTTGACGAAATGCCCCGCGCCGGGAGGGCCTGCGTGGAGATAGCCGCGTTCGGGGGCCGTATCGTTTGGATCGCGGTTCTTGGTGCGCGGCACGGTGCCGTAACCGGGCGCGAGGCAATCGAACACCGGATCGAGCGTCGCGAATGCTTCGTCGCTGCCGCCGATCATCATGCAATAACCGCGTTCGAGGCCCCAGACACCCCCCGAGGTGCCGACATCCATGTAATGAATACCCTTGGCCGCACAGTCCTTCGCGCGGCGGATGTCGTCGCGGTAAAAGCTGTTGCCGCCATCGATGATAATGTCCCCGTCGCCGAGCAGCTTGATCAGCGCCTGCACCGTATCCTCGGTCGGCACGCCAGCGGGCAGCATGACCCAGACGATTTTGGGCGCGGTCAGCTTTGCCACCGCATCTTCCAGCGACGAAGCCGCCGTGGCGCCCTCGCCCGCCAGCGTATCGATGCTGGCCTGATTGCGATCGAAGGCGACAATGCCGTGCCCGCCACGCATCAGCCGCCGACCGATGTTCGCACCCATACGGCCGAGGCCGATCATCGCGAGTTGCATGCTTAAGCTCCGGTCACAAGATCGACGAGTTGGCTCAGCGCTTCGTCGCGCTGGAGGTGGACGATCAGCACGCGCTGGCCGCGTTCCGCGAGCACCTTTGCATCGCCCAATGCCTGAGCGCGCTCGACGGTGCCGAAACTTGCCTTGCGGCCAGGCACATCGAGATCAGGCGCGGGCTCGCGGGTGATGACTAGGAATGCCGCGCCCTTGGGGCCGCCTTTATAGGCCTGCCCCGTCGAGTGGAGGAAGCGCGGGCCAAAGCCCGAGACGGTGGCGCGCTTGGTCTTGTTGCGCACCGCGAGCCGCATCCCTCCGATCGCCGCCTCATTCGCCACATCGCGTTCGATATAGGCTAGGAAGCCGGCATAATCGGCACCATCGAACAGTGTGGCGAGATCGGACGGGCTGCCATCGTAGAAGGTCAGTTCGCCATGTTGACCACCTTCGACGGGCAGATCGAGCTTGCCCGATTTCTCATACGCATCGACCAGTTCGCGCGTCTCGACCTTGGCGCTCTCGACGTCGGGCTGGTCGAACGGATTGATCCCGATGACCGCCCCGGCCGTTGAGATGGCGATTTCCCAGCGGACGAATTCCTGCGCAATCTGCGTGCGATCGGTGAGGGTGACGCGCAGCACGGGATGCCACGCAGCTTCCAGCGCGGCGAGTTTCGGGTCGTCGGCTTCGCCCTTGAGCCCGAACTGCACGAAGACACGGTCGTCACTGTAATCCGCTGGATCGCCGAGGGGTTCGAGATCGACGGGGACGATGCCCTTGCCGAGCTTCCCGGTGGACTCGGCGGTGAGTTGTTCAAGCCATGATCCGAAAGGCAGCAGCGCATCCGACGCGATGATCGTCAGCTTGTTGCGGCCGGCGTTGTGCGCCTCGCCGAGGATGGCGCCGAGCTGGATGCCGGGGTTGGCGACAGGGGGCACGTCGGAGCCGCAGGACAGCGCCATCGTGCGGGCCTTGGCGAGCAACGCATCGGTGTCGACACCGGAAGCGGCGGCGGGGACCATGCCGAACACCGACATCACCGAATAACGCCCGCCAATGCTCGGATCACCGTGGAAGATATGCGCGTAACCATCGGCTTTCGCAGTCTTTTCCAGGTTCGATCCGGGATCTGTGACGGCGACGAAGCGCGACCCGTCCTGGCCGGCTTTATCGTACCAGTAAGCGCGCAGCAGTTCGGGTTCGAGCGTCGAACCGGACTTGGAAGAGACGATGAACAGTGCATTCTTCGGATCGATTTGGGCTTCGACCGTGGCGATCTGCCCGGGATCCGTGGTGTCGAGCACGTGGAGTTTGGGAGCACCCTGCCCGTGGCCGAGGATCAGGCCGATGACTTCGGGGCCGAGGCTCGATCCGCCCATGCCGAGGAGCACCGCATCGGGATATTTGCGCGCCTCGTTGGCGAGCGCGTTGAGCGCGGCGGGATCGACCTGCTCACCGTTGGCGGCGGCAAGCCAGCCTAGCCACTTGGCTTCGTCGGCACTGGTCCACAGCGTGGCGTCATGCGCCCACAAGCGGCGGCTCCATGCGTCGGCGGTCGCCGTTTTTATGCGGGCATCGACCGCGGTTTGCAAGCTCTCGGGCAACTTCGCGTCGAGTTGCGCCAGCTTGTCGCCGAGGAATTTGGCACGCTTGCCTGCGACGGCGCCGTAAAGCGTGTCAGCGGCGTCAGCGAACAGCTTGACGCCATCGACGACCAGCTTTGCCGTCACGCCGTCGAGATCAAGGCCGAGGCGCTCGGCGTCTGCCAGCACTTTTTTTGCGGCATCGACATCGGCAGTCAGCGTCTGCGCGACGGTGCCGTGGTCGCGAAAGGCGTCCATCGTCGCGGGCGGGATGGTGTCGACCGTATCGGGGCCGATCAGCGCGTCGGCATAAAGCGTATCGGGATAAGCCTTGTCCTTGACGCCCGTCGACGCCCAGAGAAGCCGCTGCGGCTGCGCGCCCTTGGCGGCAAGTTTTTGCCAGCGGTCGGACGCCGACAACTCCTGCCACCAGACATACGCGATCTTCGCATTCGCGATCGCAACTTTGCCGCGCAGTGCCTTGAGATCGTTCGTATCCTTGTCACCCGCGGCAACGCGTTCATCGATCTTCTTGTCGATCACGCTGTCGATGCGGCTGACGAAGAAGCTGGCGACGCTGGCGATGCGGTCGATCGGCTCGCTTTTGGCGACGCGCGCTTCAAGACCTTCGAGATAGGCGTGCGCCACCGCCTTGTACGCGTCGAGCGAGAACAGCAGCGTGACGTTGACGTTGATCCCCGCGGCAATCGCGTCACGGATCGCGGCCACACCGGGCCCCGTGCCGGGAATCTTGATCATCAGGTTCGGCCGGTCGACCGCCGCCCATAGCCGCTTGGCCTCGCTCAGCGACTGGTCGGTGTCCATCGCCAGATACGGAGAGACTTCGAGGCTGACATAGCCGTCCTTGCCGTCGAGCCGGTCGTAGACCGGGCGCAGATCGTCGCACGCGGCCTTGATGTCGGCGATAGCCAGGTTGTCGAAAATGTCCGAAATGCTCGCATCGGCCTTACCAAGGAATTCGCCGAGCCCGGCGTCATAAGCGTCGCCGCTGCCGATCGCCTTTTCGAAGATCGCCGGGTTGGAAGTCACGCCGGTCAGCCCGTCCTCAGCGACGAGCTTCCGCAAGCCACCGGACTTCAGGAAATTGCG
>DATJIN010000034.1:0-50129 GCA_035493275.1 Sphingomonas sp.
CATGAACACCGCCGCCCGAGAGTCCGATCCAAAGTGTGGCCACCGCATCTTCCTCGTCGGCGGGACCGGGACGATCGGTCGCGCGACGGTGCGGGCGCTGGTTGCGCGTGGGCATAAGGTCGTCTGCTTTGTAAGGCCCGCGGCCAAAACCGACGATGTGGCTGCAATTCGCTATGGGGATGTGACCGACCCCGGCTCGCTCGCCCGCGATGGCTTTTGCGGCGAGCCGTTCGACTGCGTGGTGTCGTGCCTCGCGTCGCGGACGGGAGCGCCGGAGGATGCGTGGGCGGTCGACTACCAGGCGCATATGAACCTGCTCGAGGCCGCCAAGGCTGCGGGCGTGACGCACATGGTGCTGCTGTCGGCGATCTGCGTGCAAAAGCCGCTGCTGGCGTTTCAGCAGGCCAAGCTGGCGTTCGAGCGGGCGCTGATGACGTCCGGGATGGCTTACACCATCGTCCGGCCCACCGCTTTCTTCAAATCGCTGTCGGGGCAGGTCGAGCGCGTGGTCGGAGGCAAGCCGTGGCTGCTGTTCGGCGACGGCACGCTGACCGCGTGCAAGCCGATCAGCGATGACGATCTGGGGACATATATCGCCGATTGCGTCGAGCGCGCGGACTTGCGCAATCGCGTGCTGCCGATCGGCGGGCCGGGCGCAGCGATCACGCCGCGGCGGCAGGGCGAGGCATTGTTTGCGCTGCTCGGCCGGGAGCCGCGCTTCACGCATGTGCCGGTGCGGATGATGGATGCGATCATCGGGCTTTTGGCGCTGCTCGGCCGCGTGTTCCCGCCACTGAAGGCCAAGGCCGAGCTGGCGCGGATCGGCCGTTATTACGCCACCGAGTCGATGCTTGTGCTCGACCCTGCGACCGGCGAATATGACGCGGACGCGACCCCTTCGACGGGGTCCGAAACTTTGATCGACCATTATGCCAGGCTGGTGCGCGGCGAGGCCCAGGCCGAGCTTGGCGACCACGCCGTGTTTCGCAGGAAGGCCTGAGGCATGTCCGACGACTATCACCGCGGGCGCCGCGACGGGCTCCGCCTCGCGCTCGCAACGCTGGCGGTGCAGGAGGCCAAATGGGCGGCTTTGCTGGGTGAGAGCCGGTCCGGCCGCACCAATGCGATCCGGCAGGTGCGTCACAAGACGCTGCAAGTGGCGCAGAGCCGGGTGCAGACCGTGCTCAACCGCCTGTCGCCCGACGACGATCCGGCGGTGAATGCCGAACTGCTCGCGGCGCTCGAGCAAGCTGGTCTGTAGCTGCCCTATCTAATTGATTGCCCGTATGTTATGTTGCCGCATCGCAGCATTCCGATCCGGTAAGCGTCTGCGGCTGAGAGACCAACGCGCTCCCGCTTACGTAACGGGAGTCCTTCGCATGGACCTCAATTATCTTTTGGCGCGGCACCAGCTGTCGATCGTCGCCGGCCGCAATGCCGCGAGCGAAAGCGCCCGCGCAACGCATCGCGCCTTCGCCCAGGCCTATGCCCAGCGCATCAACGTCCTCCATCGCACCCTTGGCGCGCCGGCGCGTGTGGCGGTGGCCGCGTGAGCTGGCGTCAGTCAGGCAGCGCGATGCGCGATGAGGTGCCGACCTCGCGCGCGATCAACGTTTCGGCCACCGAAGCCGAAGTGCGCGCCGAATGCGCCAAGCAGAAGCTGCCGATCAGCGCCATCGAGACCCTGTTGTCGGGCGGAACGCGCGTCGTGATGATGGACGGCGATGCCGCGGCAACGATGCGCCGCGTCCTCAAGAAGCAGATTTTGACGGGGCCGGTGAACCGGCTCGCCTGGGCTTCGGCGCGGGCCTAGCGTTCCGGATCGACCTTGCGCCGCCGCAGCGCGAGGACATAGATCACGAGCGCGATGCCCGCGAAAATGAACCACTGCGCCGCATAGGCGCGGTGGTTGTTGGGGATTTCGTCGAGCGACGGCGGGGCGCTAGATTGCAAACCGGGTGCGGGCGTTGTCGCGACGAGGCGATAAATGTGTTTGGTGTCGGGAGCGAGGCGGCCTTCGACTTGACCGCCCTTCCACACCGGGTTTGTGGCCTTGGGCGACCAGCCGGCATCGACCGACAGGCCTGGCCCCTCGGCCCCCGTGCGGCAGCGCGCGATATGGCTCCAGCCGGCCTGGCCTTTCGCGCTGCGTCCCGCCTTGGCGTCCCAGCCGGTAACTTCGAGGCAGAACCCGGTTGCGCGGCGGAACAGCGGGGGGTTTTTGGCGTCGGGAACATTCGGCAGCGCGATCGGCGGCAGATTCGCGTTGGCCGCATAGGTCGTGAGCAAGCCTTCCTTCCAGCGCGCGCGCTGCAGCTGCCAGATGCCCAGAGCGATCATCAGCGCGACCGCGGCGGCGACGATCAAGGTCGGGATCAGCGGCAGGCGTTTCATTTGATTCGCCCCTCGCGCGCCTGATTGCGATATTCGCTGGCGATCAGTTTCGATTTGGCGACGCGCAGACCCCAGATCACGAGCCCCAACGTCAACGGCGGCCAGATCAGCGCATGAACCCACCAGGGCGGCGATACGCTCAGTTCGAGCGTCACGGCGCCGATGACGATGACGGTGCCGACGATCAGCGTCAGGAACGCTGCAGGCCCGTCTCCCACATTGAATGTCGAGAAATCGAGCCCGCAGGCGCGGCAATTTTTGGCGAACGCAATCGGTCCGTCGAACAGCGTGTTAGCGCCGCACCGTGGGCAGCGCCCGGCCATCGTTATCCGGCGTGGATCGGCGCGCCCCAGCCGCCCCAGACGTAGATGCTGACGAACAGGAACAGCCACACCACGTCAACGAAGTGCCAATACCAGGCGGCGGCTTCGAAGCCGAAATGCTGGCGCGGGGTGAAGTCGCCATTGTAGGCGCGCTTGAGGCAGACGATCAGGAAGATCGTGCCGACGAGCACGTGGAAACCGTGAAAGCCCGTCGCCATGAAAAAGGCGGCGCCGTAATTCAGCCCTTTGAAGGCGAACGGTGCATGGGCGTATTCCCAGGCCTGCACGCTGGTGAACAGCACGCCCAAGCCGATCGTCCACCACAGGCCGGTCTTTAGCCCCTGGCGGTTGCCGTGGATCAGCGCGTGGTGCGCATAGGTCACGGTGGTGCCCGAGCAGAGCAGGATCAGCGTATTGAGCAGCGGAAAGGCAAAGGGATCGAGCACTTCGACGCCCTTGGGCGGCCACTGGCCGGCAACCGCATCGACCGTCGAGGGGAACAGCGAGAAATCGAACCACGCCCAGAACCAGCCGACGAAGAACATCACTTCGGAGGCGATGAACAGGATCATGCCATAGCGCAGGTGCAGCTGGACGACCGGCGTATGATCGCCCGCCTTGGCTTCGCGGACCACGTTGGTCCACCAGCTGAGCATGGTGTAGAGCACCGCGGCGAGGCCGATCAGGAACACCCAGCCGCCGCCATTCGGCTGGCCGACATGCCCGCCATGCATCCACATGATCGCGCCCGCGGCCATCGTCAGTGCGGAAAACGCCCCGATGATCGGCCAGGGATCGGGGGCGAGGATGTGATAATCGTGGTTCTTGGCGCCGGCCATGATCTAACCTTGTACTTGCGTGATTGAATCGGCCCCTAGCCAGCCTTGGGTTGGTCGGCAACGGGATAGAAGGTGTAGCTGAGCGTGATTTCCTCGATGTCGCGGGCATCGGGGTCGTTCAAAATCTTCGGATCGACGAAATAGATCACCGGCATCCGCACGGATTCGCCGGGCTTCAGCGTCTGCTGGGTGAAGCAGAAGCACTGGATCTTGGTGAAATATTTGCCCGCCTGGACCGGGGTGACATTGAATGTCGCGGTGCCGGTGACGGGCTTGGAGGCGTTGTTCGTTGCGACGAAGATCGCCTGCTCGCGCTCACCGATGGTGACACCCTGAGTCGGTTCCTCGGGCTTGAACGACCATGGCAGATTCGGTGCGCGATTGGCGTCGAAGCGGATGGTCATCGTCCGGCCGCTGATGGCGCCGGGCGCGCGCAGACCGCGCTGGGTGGTGCCGTTCAAGCCGGTGACCTGGCAGAACAGGCGGTAGAGCGGCACGCTGGCAAAGCCGAGTCCGACCATGCCGAGCGCGACGAGCGCCAGCATCAGCGCAGTGCGCTGTTTCGGATCGCGCGCCAGCACGGTCATGGTCCCGGATGCCCGATGCGCGCGAGAGTGATGAAGTAAAACAACAGGCACATGGCGACGAGCAGCACCGCCGTCACGACCGCGCGCGATTTGCGGCGCCGCTGGAATTCGGGCTCGAACTCGGGATCGGTCATAGGAATTTGTCCAGCACCAGCGCGGCAAACAGCGCGAAAAGATAGAGAATCGAATATTTGAACAACACGCGCTCCGCACGCGGCGCACGGCGACCCACACGAAAGGCAAGGAGGAAGAAGGCGCTGGTCAACACGATCGCCACGGCGGCGTAGAATGACCCTGCCAGGCCCATCACCGGCGGCGCCAGCGCGCACACCGCCATTGGCACGGTATAGAGCACGATCTGCCGCCGCGTCGCCGCTTCGCCCGCGACATTGGGCAGCATCGGCACGCCCGCCGATTCGTAATCGGCCTCCATGAACAGCGCGAGCGACCAGAAATGCGGCGGCGTCCAGAAGAAGATCAGCAAAAACAGGATGACCGGCAATGTGCTCAGGGATCCCGTCGCCGCGACCCAGCCGATCAGCGGCGGAAATGCCCCCGCCGCGCCGCCGATGACGATGTTTTGCGGCGTGCGCGGCTTGAGCCACACGGTGTAGACCACCGCGTAAAAGAAGATCGAAAAGGCGAGGATTGCCGCTGCGAACCAATTGAGCGCCAGGCCCATGGTCAGCACCGAGAAGGCGCCCAGCCCGACGCCAAAATGCAATGCCGATTGCTTGTCCATGCGGCCGCCGGGAAGGGGGCGCTTGGCGGTGCGCTTCATCTTGCCGTCGAGTTCGGCTTCCCACCACATGTTGAGCGCGCCCGAAGCGCCCGCGGCGAGCGCGATCATGAGAATCGCGGTGAAGCCGAGCGCGAACGGCAGATGCACCGGTGCGACGAGCAGCCCGCACAGCGCCGTAAACACGACGAGACTCATCACGCGCGGCTTGGTCAGCGCGAGGAAATCGCGCCACTCGGCGGGGAGTGCAGGGGTAACGACGGACGTCACGTTGGCGGTCCCTTAGCGGGTTTCGTCCGGTTCGACCACTGCCCAGATCGGCAGATGATCACTGGCGTGACGGGTTTTCAGACTGTGGTGCACCCCCGCCGACGCGACTTTCAGCCCGTCGCCGACCATGATCCGGTCCAGCCGGGCCACCGGGCGGCGCGCGTGGAAGCTCGGGCCGGTCTGGGCCATGCGGTAATGGTGCGCGAAATCGCGCAGGCAGCCGCCGGTGCGCGTCCATTCGTTGAGATCGCCCATCAGCACCACGGGCATGGTCTCGCGGCACGCGACCGCATCCATGATCGCGCGCGCCTGCCGCCGCCGCTGGAGGCCCGACAGATCGAGGTGCATGCCGACGACGCGCAGCGGCGCCCCCGCGATCATCAGATCGGCAATCACCGCGCCGCGTGGCTCAAGCGTTGGCAGATCGACATGGGCGTGTCCGGTCACCTCGATGCCGTCACGCACGAGGATCGCATTGCCGTGCCAGCCAAGGCCGTGGTCGCGCGGGCTGAGCTTGACGGGCACATAGGGCGTGCAACGGGCGATCATCTCGACGGGCAGTGCTGCTTCCTTGGCGCCGAAGCGTTTGTCCGCTTCCTGCAGCGCCACCACATCCGCGTCGATTTCGTTGAGCACGTCGAGGATGCGTTCGGGGCGGCGCAGGCGATCGGTGCCCACGCCTTTGCGCATATTGTAGCTTGCGACCTTGATCATGCGGGGCGCGCTGTAGCACGGTTCACGCGTCCGCCTATTCCCGCTAAGCGGCGGCCACACCCAATCTTCGGAAACTGACTTGCCAAGCCTTTACACCCGTTTCGCCGCCGATCTCGACGCGGTGCTCAACGCGCACCTGCCCGAATCGCACCGTGGGGCGGTGACCGTCGAACCACCGCGCGATGCGAGCCACGGCGATCTGTCGACCAACGCCGCGATGGTGCTGTCAAAGGCGGCGGGGACGAATCCGCGCGCTTTGGCCGAACAGCTCAAACCGCAGCTCGAGGCTTTGCCTTATGTCGCGGGCGTCGAGATCGCCGGGCCGGGGTTCATCAACCTGCGCCTCAACGACGCTGTGTGGCGCGAAGAACTGGATGCGATCGTCAGCGAGGGCGTCGATTACGGCCGCTCGACGATCGGTGCGGGCAAGACGGTCAATGTCGAGTACGTCTCGGCCAACCCAACGGGCCCGATGCACATGGGCCATTGCCGCGGGGCGGTGGTCGGCGATGCGTTGGCCGGGCTACTGGAATTCGCCGGGCACAAGGTCATCCGCGAATATTATGTCAACGACGCGGGCGGGCAGGTCGATACCCTCGCGCGCTCGGCGCACCTGCGGTATCTCGAAGCGCTGGGCCATGCGGTCGGCGAAATCCCCGAAGGCCTGTATCCGGGCGATTATCTTGTGCCGGTTGGTGAGGCGCTCGCTGCGGAGTTTGGCGACAAATATGTCGCGGCGCCCGAAAGCGAATGGCTCAAGATTTTCCGCGAACATTCGGTCGCGGCGATGCTGGTGCAGATCAAGGCGGACCTCGCTTTGCTCGGCATCGAACATGATCGGTTCGCCTCCGAAGCCGACGTCCAGGCGCGGCACATGCCCGAACAGGCCGAAGCCAAGCTGCGCGCCGAAGGCCTGGTCTATGACGGCGTGCTCGAGGCGCCCAAGGGCAAGACGGCCGACGATTGGGAGCCGGTCGAGCTGCCCTTGTTCAAATCGACCGAATTTGGCGACGATCAGGACCGCCCGATCCGCAAGTCGGACGGCAGCTGGACCTATTTCGGCGCGGACATGGCCTATCACTTGCAAAAGGCGGCCGATGCCGACGCGCTGATCGACGTGTGGGGCGCCGACCATGCCGGCACCGTCAAACGCATCCGCGCGGCCGTGAGCGCGCTCACCGGCGGCAAGCCGTTCGACGTCAAGCTGATCCAGATGGTCCGCCTGCTGCGCGCGGGTGAGCCGGTGAAAATGTCCAAGCGTTCGGGCAATTTCGTGACGCTGGCCGAAGTGGTCGAGGAAGTCGGCAAGGACGTCGTCCGCTTCACCATGCTCAGCCGCAAGGCCGACGCGCAGATGGACTTCGACTTTGCGAAAGTCGTGGAAGCGACCAAGGACAATCCGGTCTTCTATGTGCAGTACGCGCACGCACGGATCGCCAGTTTGGGACGCAAGGCGGCGGAACTGGGTGTGACCGAGGGCGCGCCAGACCTAGGCTTGCTGGGTGATGCCGATCTGGAGATCGTCAAGCTGGCAGCGCAGTTCCCGCGCATCGTCGAGAGCGCGGCGGGTTCGCGCGAGCCGCACCGGATCGCCTTCTATCTCTATGACTTGGCCGCCGCATTCCACGGCTATTGGCATCGCGGCAATGATGATCCGCGGGCGCGCGTGCTCGTCGCCGACGATCATGATCTGACGCGCGCGCGGCTTTTCCTCAGCCGCCAAATTGGGCAAGTCATCGCCAATGGTCTGGGCATTTTGGGCGTGACGCCCGCGGAGTCGATGTAAATGGCGCGGATGGACGAAGACAGCGTCGCATTTCTCGAAGAAGCCGAAGCTGGCCCGCCGATGGTGCTGATGATCCTCGTCGCGCTGATGATCCTCGCGATGGTTGCGGGCGGCGCGTGGTGGCTGTTGCATGGCCGTGCTGCCGATCAGGATGGAGGCGGGGCGCTGATCGCTGCCGCGCCGGGGCCGTACAAGGTCAAGGACACGACGGCCAACGGCATGGATATCCAGGGGCAGGGCGATGCCGCCTTCGCCGCAAGCCAGGGCGAGGAGCCGCAGGGCCAGATCGACCTCAACGCTGCGCCCGAAACACCGATCGCCGTCAAGCGCGTCGAGCCGAAGGCTGCCGCAGCGACACCAGTCGTGCCCGAAAAGCCCGTCGCCGTCGCGGCCAAGCCTGCCGAAACTGGTCCGGCGCTGAGCGGCCCGGGCATCGTCCAGCTCGGTTCGTTCGACACGCGCGAAAAGGCTGAACGGGCGTGGAGTGTGATGAGTTCACGCTTCGACTATCTCAAGGGCCTGACTCATGCGGTGCAAACCGGCGAAGTCATTGGCCGCACCGTCTATCGCCTCCGCGCCAGCGCGGGCGCCAATGCGAGCTCGGTGTGCAGCCAGTTGAAGGCCGCGAGCGAAAACTGCCTGGTGGTCGGATGACGCCGGCAATCTTCGGGCTGGCGGGCCCGGAGCTGACCGCCGACGAGCGCGCTTTCTTCGCAGACGCCAAACCAGCGGGCTACATTCTCTTTGGGCGCAACATTGTCGACCGCGCGCAGGTCCGCGCGCTGACTGACAGCCTGCGCGATCTCGAAGGGCGCGACGACGTGCTCATTTCGATTGACCAGGAGGGGGGTCGCGTCGCGCGGATGCGGCCGCCCGAATGGCCGGCCTTTCCAGCGCCAGGCGCGTTCGAGGCGCTGTACAATGTTGCGCCGATCTCGGGGATCGAGGCGGTTCGCGCCAACGCTCGCGCGCTGGGGCTGATGCTTTCAGAGGTCGGCATCAATGTGGATTGTCTCCCGTTGCTCGATGTCCGCGCGCCCGAGACGCATGATGCGATCGGCGACCGGTCGTTCGGCAGCGATCCGCTGCTTGTCGCCGCGCTCGGCCGGGCGGTGATCGACGGGCTGCGCGAAGGCGGCGTCGTCGGCGTGGTCAAACACATGCCCGGGCAGGGCCGCGCGGCGGTCGACAGTCATCACCACTTGCCGACGGTGACGGCCAGCGCCGACGAACTGGCGCGCGACCTCAAGCCCTTCGAACGCCTCTGCGACGCACCGATGGGCATGACCGGGCATATCGTCTTCGACGCCTGGGACGCGGACCGGCCGGCAACGCTGTCGCCCATCGTCATTCAGCAGGTGATCCGGGAAACGATCGGCTTCGACGGTTTTCTCATGAGCGACGATCTCGACATGAAGGCGCTTTCTGGCAGCGTCGCCGATCGTGCGGCAGGCTGTGTCGCGGCGGGCTGTGACGTCGCGCTCAATTGCTGGGGACGGATGGACGAGATGGTCGCGATTGCCGGCATCCTGCCCGGGATCACCGCGCGTGGCCGCGAACGGCTCGACGCGGCCATGGCGACGATCAAACCGGCGGAGGGCAACTTCGCCGAGGCGATCGCCAAGCGCGACGCGCTGCTGGCGCTGGTGTGAGCGACGACGTCGAACTGACCGTCGACCTCGGGGCATGGGAAGGCCCGCTCGACCTGTTGCTCGCGCTGGCGCGGGCGCAAAAGGTCGATCTGCGGCAGATTTCAATCTTGGCGCTGGTCGACCAGTATCTCGATTATCTGAAGCGCGCGGGCTCGGCGCATTTGGAGCAGGCTGCCGACTATCTCGTGATGGCGGCGTGGCTGGCTTACCTCAAATCGGGCCTGCTGCTGCCGCGCGAACAGCGCGAAGATCCCGATCCCGAAGAACTGGCGATGCGGCTGCAGCAACGGCTGCGGCGCTTGGAAGCAATGCGTGAGGCGGGGGCGCGGCTGATGGCGCGCGACCGGCTGGAACGTGACGTCTTCGTTCGCGCGGAGCCGGAGGGCCTTGCGACCGACCGCAAGGCGTTATGGCAGGCGTCGCTTTACGATCTCGTCGCGGCTTATGGGGTAGTCAAGGCGCGCACGGCGCCGGTGCTGCACCAGGTCGCACGGCGATCGCTGGTCACGCTCGAGGCGGCCATCGCCGCAATTGAGGCGAGTGTGGCGAAACTGCGCGACTGGACCGCGATTTCGACGCTCCTGCCGGCCACGCTCGACGAGGGCTATCGCCGTTCGGCACTGGCCTCGACGATGGTCGGCAGTCTCGAACTGGCGCGGCGGGGGATCATCGACCTGCGCCAGGATGCGCCCTTCGGGCCGATCTTGGTCAAGGCGGCGTGATGCGCGACGACAATGCCCGCGCGCTCGAAGCACTGCTGTTCGCCAGTGAAGAGCCGCTGACCCTGACCGAAATCGCCCGGCGGCTGGACCGTGACGAGAAGGGCCTGACGACCGATCTCGTCGCCATAGCCGAAGAATTTGCTGATCGCGGCTTCAATTTGGTCGAGCGCGGCGGGCGCTGGCATTTCCAGACCGCGCCCGATCTGGCGCATCTGCTCCGCGAAACCCGTGAAGTGCCGCGCCGCCTCAGCCGCGCGGCGATCGAGACGCTGGCGATCGTCGCCTATCACGAGCCCGTCAGCCGCGCCGAAATCGAGGCGGTGCGCGGCGTGCAGATTTCCAAGGGCACGCTGGACGTGCTGATGGAGGCGGGCTGGATCGCCCCGGCGGGCCGCCGGCAGGTGCCCGGGCGCCCGCTGACCTTTGCCACCACGCCCGACTTCCTGTCTCATTTTGGGCTGGCCGACCGGCGCGATTTACCGGGTATTGATGATTTGCGGGCAGCAGGGCTGCTCGACCCTGTTCCCGACGATCTGCTGTCCGAACTGGAAAGCGACGAAGAAGACGCCTAGATGCGTCACAAATTATTACCGGAGTCGTTCGATGGGCCTGTCCCTGCCGCATATTCTGATCTTCGCCGTCATCGCGATCCTGCTGCTGGGCGGCGGACGTTTTTCGAACATGATGGGCGACGTCGCCAAGGGCGTGAAGAACTTCAAAAAGGGTATGGCGGAGGAGGACAGCAATGAACTCACGCCCGTCACCCCGGCCAAGCCCCAGCTGATCGAAGGCAAGACCGCGGCGGAAATCATCGCCGAGCACGAACGGCAAAAGGCCGCTGCGGCCGCCGTCACCGCGACGCCGACGCCGCCCGCGCCGCCCGCCGCCTAAGCGATCATCCCGCATGTTCGGGATCGACGGTTCGGAATTCCTGCTGTTCGCGGTCGTGGCGCTCGTCGTCATCGGCCCGAAGGACCTGCCCAAGGCGATGCGCGTCGTCGGCCGCTTCGTCGGCAAAGCGCGCGCCATGTCGCGTCATTTCCGCTCGGGCATCGACGCGATGATCCGCGAGGCCGAGCTCGAGGAAATGGAAAAGAAGTGGAAGACGGAAAACGAACGGATCATGGCGCAATATGCCGATCCGGTGCTGCCGCCGCCGCACGTCGTTTCGCCGGAGCCGTTGCCGATCGAAACGCCCGCCGATCCGCCAGCCGCACCGTCCGTGGTTGACGCGGCGGCCCCCGAACTCCCGCTGGACGGCCCGGCAAGCGACGTTCCCGCGGCGGCCAAGTCATGAGCCTCAAGGGTCTGGTCGAGGAGCGTGACGAGCTCGACGACAGCCAGGCGCCGCTGCTCGATCATCTGATCGAACTGCGCCGGCGCCTGCTCTGGTCGTTCGCCGCGCTCGCCGTGACGTTCGGCATCTGCCTTTACTTCGCCAAGCCGATCTTCGTCGTCTTGGTTCATCCGCTGGTTGCGGCAGGGCAGAACAAGCTGATCTACACGCAGATTTTTGAAGCGTTCTTCGTCGAGCTGAAGGTCGCGTTCTTCGCCGGCTTGATGCTCGCCTTCCCGGTGATCGCCAACCAGATCTGGCTGTTCGTCGCGCCGGGCCTGTACAAGAAGGAAAAGAAGGCGCTGCTGCCGTTTCTCCTTGCCACACCGATCCTGTTCGGCCTGGGCGCGAGCCTTGCTTACTTTATCGCGATCCCGCTCGCGCTGCATTACCTGCTTGGCTTCCAGGGCAATCTCGGGGGCGTGACGCAGGAAGCGCTGCCCGCGGTCGGCAATTACCTGACCTTCGTGATGCAATTCCTTTTCGGCTTCGGCTTTGCGTTTTTGCTCCCGGTACTGCTGATGCTGCTGGAACGTGCCGGGATCGTCACGCGCGATCAGCTCGTTGCGGCGCGGCGCTATGCCTGGGTTGGGGCGTTTGGTGTGGCGATGGTGCTGACCCCGCCCGATGTCGGGTCGATGCTGCTGCTCGCAGTCCCGCTATGCATTCTCTACGAACTGACGTTGATTGCCACCTGGTTCACCCAGCGGCGGCGCGAGCGCGAGGCCGCCGAAGCCGACCCCGCGCCCGAAACCCCGATTTAGTTGGTCGTCTTTTCGACGGCCTCACCGACGGACTGAACATCCTTGCCGGCCCCGCGCACTGTGTTGCAGGCGGCGGTGGCGAGCATCGTGCCCAGCAGGGCGATGGTGGCAAATTTGCGGATCATCGAAAAAGCTCCTTCACGGGTTGCGGCAGATCAATGCGCCGCCGCGCAATCCGTTCCGCATCTGCAAGGAGCCCAGATAAATGTTGGGCCCGAAGTGGCGCCTGGGGGGGGGAGAGGCGCGGCTTCGGGCCCATATTCCGAACAGCGAGAGCGGGGGGGCAAAAGGTCGCTGTTCGATGGTAATAACGAGCATCCGGACGACGGGTTCCAAACTTTGGAAAAAATTTTTACGCGCCAGGAAGTACTGGGAATTCAACGGCGTAGCAGCCCCGCACGGGATCGTGTTCCAGGGCCGTGCGCAATTGGCGGACCAGCCCGTTCATGATGCGTCCATAACGCTCTTCGACCAGCTTATCGAGGGCGGCGCTCGTAACGAACGACGTGGAATCCACAGTTAGGCGCCCGGCCTCGTTTTCGACCTTCACCACCAGCAGGATCGTCGCCGCCGGTTCGATCAACGTCGACAATTCGACGAATTCGGTGAGCAGGAACGTTAGCGCGGTCGCGATGTCGAGACTGACGCGCACGCTCGCCAGCTGGGCGGTGATCCGCGTCCCGCCGAGGCTGGTCATGAGATTCGAGGTCAGTTCGCTGAGGACGGGCTTCAGCTCGAGCGCGCTTTGCTGATCGCTCTGCGCATAATGATTGCGGTGAACGATCGCGAGAGCATCGACGCGCCGCTGAATCGCGGCAAACGCCTTGAGCGCTGCCGGCTCCTGCGTGGCGCGGGCGTGCAGGCTGATCAGGCTGGCAATGACCTGGAGGTTGTTTTTCACGCGATGATGGACCTCGCGCGTCAGCGCGGTTTGCCGGTCGAGCGCCGCACTCATCGCGCCTTCATGCGTGCCCCGATCGGCGGCATAGCCACGCAGCGCCTCGGCCAGGTCGCGGATTTCATGCGCGGGCGTACTCACTAGCGGGATGTCGGCGATGCCGCCATGCGATGCGGCAAGGCCCGCGCGCAACGCCTCGAGCGGCCGGAGCAAGGCGCGATCGACGACGAGGAAGCCGACGATCGCTGCCGCTCCCCACATCAGGATCGGCAACAGCGCAAGCAGCCAGTCGCTGGCATTGGTGCCGGGTGACGAAATGGTCAGTCGCAGCATCAACCCGTTGCGCATCGGCGCGCCGACGACGGTGCTGCTGATCGGCCGTTGATGGGGCCCGATGACGTTGAACGCGGCATCGCGTTGCTCGATCGTGAGGTCATAGACCCCCGGCGCGCGCAGCACGGTGCGGTCGAGATCGGCGACAACGCGCCGGTCGTAACCGATCACTCCGGTGATGCCGCTGTTTTGCGACAGGACCGAGACGAGCAACCTGTCAGGTGTCACGATCACGGGCGGCGCGGCGTCCAACAGGGGTCGTCCAGGCGGCCGCAGCCCGCTGCCCGACGTATCGCAGATAACCGCCCCGTCCGCATCGAAGATGGCGAAAGGCCGCACAACCTTGCGAAATGTCGTGACTTGCCCAACTTCCTTGCAGATCATCGCGCGGTCGGCGCCGCGGTCCAGCGCGGCGACGGCGCTGGCCAGCAGGCGCTGGTCGACGGCCATCACCATCTCGAGGTTGCGGGCTTCGTCGGCGGCGAGCGCGCTATATTCCTGGCGATGCCGCTCCAGCGTGCTCCGTGACGCCTGATAAGAGGCCAGCAGCGCGATCAGCATGATCGGCAGCAGCGACAGGCTGAGCAGGATCAGCAGCTTGTAGCTGGTCGACAGCCGGTCGAAGGCGCCGGCCAGGCGTTCGCGCGGCGTATCCGCCACCAGTCAGCTCAATTTGTTCAGCAGGTCGAGCATCTCATCGGGGACGGCTTCGTCAACGGTCGCGCGATAGGCTTCGCGCAGGGCGCTGCCGACCTGTCCATGATCTTTGCGCGGCGAACGTGTGCGACCGCCCGTGGCGCCCCCGCCTCGCCCAGAATTCGGTTTCTGCGCCCCCAAAATGCTGTTTCCCTTGCCCTGTTCGCGTCTCTATTCACGCGAAATCAATTTAGACTTCAAGTCGGTGAAACCAAATTCGTGGTCATTGGTTCCACGACAAATCCCGCTGGCGGTTTGCTTGGCGGGAGGTCGCGCGTATGGGTGTGCCTGCACCGGCCTGCAAAGGGGCCAAAGGGAGGGTCGTTGAATTGAGTCTGGGACAACAGCTGGCGCCGCATTTGCCGTTTCTGCGCCGTTATGCGCGCGCCCTTACCGGCAGCCAGCAGCATGGCGATAATTATGTCCGCGCGACGTTGCAGGCGATCGTCGACGCGCCCGACGAGTTCCCGAGCGACCTCGATCCTCGTCTGGGGCTCTACAAGACGTTTCAGGTGATCTTTTCGTCGACCGATCTGGGCGGTGACGACGAGGTCGCGCAGAGCGACTTTGAACATGTCGGCAATGCGCGGCTGAAAACGCTGCACTCGCAGGCGCGTCAGGCCCTGCTGCTCACCGCGATGGAAGGCTTTGCGCCGGAAGATGCGGCGCAGCTGCTCGATGTGTCGACCGATGAGGTCCGCAGCCTGGTCGATGACGCGCTGACAGAAATCGAACGCCAGACGCGCACCTCGGTGCTGATCATCGAAGACGAGCCGATGATTGCGATGGACCTGGAAGCGATCGTGCGCGAGCTCGGCCATTCGGTGACTGGCGTCGCCGTGACACGCGACGAAGCGGTGGCCTCCGCGGCGGAGAGCCAGCCGGGCCTGGTGCTCGCCGATATTCAGTTGGCCGACGACAGTTCGGGTATCGAAGCGGTGGCGGATATTCTCAAGCACATCACCGTGCCGGTCATCTTCATCACGGCGTTCCCCGAACGCCTGCTCACCGGCGAGCGGCCCGAGCCGACATTCCTGATCACCAAGCCGTTTCAGCATGCGACGGTCCGCGCGGCGATCAGCCAAGCCTTGTTTTTCGACAAACAGACCGCACCTGCGTGAGGCTGATTCAAGCCGATAACCGGGATGGCCGACATTTCTGACATTGACACCGACGCGCCAGGCTCTTCGGAGCCGCCGGCCATCGAGACGCTCAGCGACGCCGATTTCAAGGCGGAACTGACGCTCGTGATCCCACAGTTGCGCGCCTTTGGCCGCTCGCTGTCGGGCAATCGCGACACCGCCGACGATCTGGTCCAGGAAACTCTCATGAAGGCGTGGAGCGCGCGGCTGCGCTTCCAGGCCGGCACCAACATGCGCGCCTGGACCTTCATCATCCTGCGCAACATCTATCTGTCGCAAATGCGGCGGACGCGCTTCACCGGCAATTGGGATGATCTGGTCGCCGACCGGATTCTCGTGACCGGGCCGAACCAGTCGGGCCAACTCGAGCTCGCCGATGTTCAGCGGGGCTTGCAGACGTTGCCGGAGGCGCAGCGCGAAGCCTTGATTCTCGTGGGTGCGGGTGGTTTTTCCTACGAGGAGGCGGCCGAAATTTGCGGTGTTGCGGTCGGCACGATCAAGAGCCGCGTTGCGCGCGGGCGCGTCGCGCTCGAAGCGGTACTTAACGACAACAGTCTGCCTTCACGCCGCGACGGGCCGAGCGACGGCAATGCGCTCGATACGATTATCGGCCAGGTACGCGATCTGTCCGGGCAGGAACCCGACCTTTAGCGGCGTTGCCGGTCGATTTTCTCCAGCGCGCAAATCATGTCGGCTGGCAGTCGCGGCGGCGGCGGAAACAAGGCGTTGAGCGCCATTCCGTGCAGGAGCACCGACACCCGCTCGGGACGGTCGTCGGGCTGGTTGAGTGGCGAGGCGGGCAAACTTGACACGTATCAAGAAACGTGTCGCGTGCAGCTGATGTTCCACCAAAACTCGGAAATATGTTGAAATTCCGCGATATTTTACAGCGAGTTGAAGCCAACTCTCCGTTCTTGCGGAGCGCAATGACGCGGCAAAGCTCGATTGTTTCGTTGGCGGAGTCAGATGGTCACGATGCCGCATTGGCCGCCGCTTTCGCGCCGGTCGAAGGCGATGTCCGCCATAGCTTGCGGGTGCGGCGCGAGCGTGTGGCGCTGGCCGTCGCGCTCGGCGATCTTGCCGGCGCCTTCCCCCTCGAACGTGTCACCGGAGCGCTGAGCGATTTCGCCGATGGCGCGCTCGATCAGGCAATTACCGCCGCCGGCGACGCGATCGAAGCCGGGGCGGGATCGCGCGGCTTCGCGGCGCTCGCGCTGGGCAAGCAGGGCGGACACGAACTCAATTACAGTTCGGATATCGATCCGATCCTGCTGTTCGACCCCGCGCGCGTGCCGCGCCGCCAGCGCGACGAACCGGTCGAAGCCGCGGCGCGCATGGCACGCAACGTGGTCGATCTGCTCCAATCGCGCGATGCCGATGGCTATGTTCTCCGCGTCGACCTGCGCCTGCGGCCCTCCCCCGAAGCAACACCGCTCGCATTGCCGGTTGATGCGGCAATCGGGCATTATGAATCGAGCGCGCTGGCGTGGGAACGCGCCGCCTTCGTTCGCGCCCGCGCTGCCGCGGGAGATACCGCGCTCGGCGAGACGTTCCTGACCGCGATCCGGCCGTTTATCTGGCGCCGCAGCCTCGATTTCGGCGCCATCGCCGAACTCCGCGCCCTGACGCACCGCATCCGGAGTCATTATGCCTCGGGCCAGAAGTTCGGTCCCGGCTTCGATCTCAAGCGGGGCCGGGGCGGCATCCGCGAGATCGAGTTTTTCGTCCAGATCCACCAACTCATTCATGGCGGCCGCGACGAGACTTTGCGATCGCGCAACACGCTCGAAGCACTGGCGGCGCTGACACGGGCAGGGATCGTGGCGGACGATGAGGCGCGGACACTGGCGGACGCGTATCGGCTGCTCAGAACGATCGAGCACCGGCTGCAAATGGTCGATGATCGGCAGACGCACACGCTGCCGGAAGACCCGGCCGCGCTCGACGGCGTGGCGCGGCTGCATGGGCTCCCGGCGGGTGACGACCTTGTCGCGCTGCTCGCGCCGCACGTGGCGGGCGTGGCCGCGCTGTACGACGGACTCGATGACGAGGCGGCGCGACCCATCCCCGTCGATGCCGGCGCGTTCGGCGACGCCGACACCAGGGCGCGGCTGGAGTCGTGGCGGGGCGGCAAAATCCGCGCTTTGCGCTCGCCCGCCGCGCTTGATGCCTTCGACGCGGTGGCCGAACCGATTCTGGCAGCGCTCGCCCAGGCCGCCGATCCGCAGGCGGCGCTGCTCGCCTTCGAACGGCTGATCGAGGCACTGCCGACCGGCGTGAACCTGTTTCGCCTGCTGGCGGCGCGTCCGGCGATGATCGACACGCTGACGGCGATCCTGACGCTTGCGCCGCGCCTGTCCGAAGCCGTCGCGCGGCGCCCCGCGCTGCTCGATTGCCTGATCGACGGCGGCGCCTACGACATGGACGCGCCGCGCGGCACGATCCGCGGCGAAATGAAGGCCAAGCCGCCGCTCGAAGATCAGCTCGACCGCGTGCGCCAGGTGGTCGGCGAACGGCGATTTGCGCTGGGCGTGCGGCTGATCGATGGGGACACCGACCCGCTCGACGCCGCGCGCGGCTATGCGCGCCTGGCCGAGGCGGCGCTCGATACTGCCACCGAGGCGGTGATCGCCGAATTCGCCGCGCGCCACGGCCATGTTCCTGGGTCCGAATTCGTCGTGCTGGCACTGGGCCGGTTCGGCGGCGGCGCTCTGACCGACGCGTCGGACCTTGACCTGATCTACCTCTTCACCGGCGATTTCAGTGCGGAGTCCGACGGCGAAAAGCCGCTCGGCGCGGTCCATTATTACAACCGCCTTGGTGCGCGCGTGTCGACCGCACTGACCGCCGCGACCAGCGCGGGGGCGCTGTACGAAGTCGACACGCGCCTGCGGCCGTCGGGTGCGCAGGGGCCGCTGGCGGTTTCGCTCGATGGGTTTCGCAAATACCTGCTGGAAGACGCCTGGACGTGGGAGCTGATGGCGATGACCCGCGCCCGCCCGGTGTTCGGCTCGCCCGCGGCCCGCGCGGCGGCGCAGGCGATCCTCGATGAATCGCTCAATCGCCCGCGCGACCGCCGCCAACTGGCAAAGGACGTCGTCAAGATGCGGCGCGAGATGGCGGCGCATAAACCGCCCAAGGGCTGTCTCGACGTTAAGCTGGGCGACGGCGGGCTGGTCGACCTCGAATTCGTCGTCCACTTCCGCCAGCTCGCGGACAATCGCGGCTTCGATCCCGATCTGGGCACGGCGGCGGAGGCGGTCGCGCCCGAACTCGTCTCGGCGAATGCGCTGCTGACGCGGCTGCTGGTCCTCTTGCGGCTGGTTTCGGAGAGTGGTGAATTGCCCGCTACCGTCCGCCCACTGGTTGCGCAGGCGTGCGGCTTCGTCGATTGGGCGGCGCTGGAGCTGGCCTTGGTCGAAGCGCGGGCCAGGGTGTCCGCGGCATGGCAGCAGGTGGTGGAGGAGGCGGAACGTGGTTGAAGTCGGACAGCAGGCACCGGACGTCGAACTGAATCTGCCGAACGGGCCGGTGCGCCTGTCATCGCTTAAGGGCAAACCGGTTGTCGTCTATTTCTACCCCAAGGACGACACGCCCGGCTGTACCACCGAAGCCAAGGATTTCACCGCACTGGCCGATCAGTTCGCGGCGGCCGGCGTGCGCGTGATCGGTGTTTCGAAAGACAGCGCCAAGCGGCACGCCAACTTCGCCAGCAAACACGCGCTCACGGTCGAATTGGCGTCGGACGAAAGCGGCGCAGTGTGCGAAGCCTTTGGCGTGTGGGTCGAAAAATCGCTCTACGGACGAAAATACATGGGGATCGAGCGCGCCACCTTCCTCATCGGCGCAGACGGCATGGTCGTGCACGTCTGGCCCAAAGTGAAGGTCGCTGGCCATGCCGAGGCGGTTCTGGCGGCGGCGAAGGCGATCTGAAACTGGCGCCGAATCATCGGCTTGCCTGTGGATAAAACGGTTCGTCGCAGCTCAGCCGCGCCTCGTCCCAAATTAAGACTCTGTTAGTTGTAAACCATGAATCGGGCGGGCACCCCATGCTCATCGCTCCTGCCGGGCGGGCAAATCCGGCGGAAAGCGAGAGAGGCATACGGCGGTTCGGGCGGGCAAATCCGGACTGGCGGTTGAAGGGTGGGGTCGAATGATCTTGGTCAAACTGGTCGCGCGTATTCTGACGGTCGCTGCACTCGCGTTCACCGCGCCGGCGCTTGCCGGCGAAGGTGGCCAGGGCGGTCCGTTCGAAGCGGCCGGCGTTGTCGCCATGTCGTCACAATCGGCCAACCAGCAGGCTGGTGGTTTCCGTTCGCTGTTCCAGTCGTGGAAGCGCCTTGACGGTCCGTCCGCCGGCGTGTCGATCCCGTCGCAGCGCCCGCTTGATATCGCGACTAGCTCGTCGGGCTATGGCGTCCGCAGCGATCCGTTCCGCCACACCGCCGCATTCCATGCCGGCGTCGACATGCCAGGGCCGCTCGGCACCGCGGTCTATGCCACCGCCGACGGTATCGTCGGCCGCGCCGGCTGGGCCTCGGGTTACGGCAATCTCGTCGAACTGCAGCACGGCCAGGGCATCGCCACCCGCTATGGCCATTTGTCCGCAATTCTCGTTCAGCCCGGCCAGCGCGTCGAGCGCGGCCAGCTGATCGCGCGGATGGGCTCGACCGGCCGTTCGACCGGCAGCCACCTGCATTATGAAGTCCGCCTCGAAGGCCACGCGGTCAACCCGGTGCCCTTCCTCCAGTCGGCCAACTACCTGACGCTGATGGACGCGCAGAAGGAAAAGCCGATCGAGGTCAAGGAAGACCTGAACGACTAAGCGTCGCTTCGGCTTGCCGCTGATCGGTGGCGCTCCTACTTACTCGATATGACCGCCGTTGACCTGACCCCCGCCGCCGCTGCGCGCGTCGCCGCGATCGCCGCGCGTCAGGCCAAGCCCGCCATCCTGCGCCTGTCGGTCGAAGGCGGCGGCTGCTCCGGCTTCCAGTATAAATTCGGACTGGCCGATGCGCCCGAGGGCGATGATTTGATCACCGAACGCGATGGCGTCCGCCTGCTGGTCGACCCGGTCAGTTTCGACCTGCTCGACGGCTCAGCGGTCGATTACGTCGAAAACCTCGGCGGCGCGGCGTTCAAAGTGACCAATCCCAACGCCGCCAGCGGCTGCGGCTGCGGGTCGAGCTTTTCGGTCTGACATTTCGCCACTAGGGCGATTTTCGTGAAGATCGCCACTTACAACGTCAACGGCATCAAGGCGCGGCTACCGCGTTTACTTGAATGGCTCACCGAAACGCAGCCTGACATCGCCTGCTTGCAAGAAATCAAGACCAGCGACGATACGTTTCCCGAGTCCGAGATCCGCGACGCGGGCTATGGTGCGATCTGGCACGGGCAAAAGGGGTTTAACGGCGTCGCGGTGCTGGCCAAGGGGGCCGACCCGGTCGAACGGCAGCGCCGGCTGCCCGGCGACGATGAGGACGTGCTCAGCCGCTATCTCGAAGCCGAAGTCGACGGGCTGATCGTCGCGTCGATCTACCTGCCCAACGGCAATCCGGTGCCGGGACCGAAATTCGACTATAAGCTCGCCTGGATGGAGCGGCTGATCGTGCATGCGGCAGGCCTGCTCGCGACCGAGCGCGAGGTCTGCCTCGCGGGCGACTACAACGTCATTCCGACCGATGCCGATGTGTGGAAGCCCGCGGCGATGGCCGCCGATGCGCTGATGCAGCCGGAAAGCCGCGCGGCGTTCCGGCGCCTCACCGCGCAGGGCTGGACCGATGCCTTGTGGAGCCGTCATCCGAACACGCCACTCTGGACGTTTTGGGATTATACGATGAATTCGTTCGCGCGCGACGCCGGCTTCCGCATCGATCACCTGCTGCTCAGCCCGCCGCTCGCCGACAGGCTGCTCGACGCGGGCGTCGATAGGGACCACCGCGCACGCGAGAAGGCGAGCGACCATGCCGCGACCTGGATCACGCTGCGCTGATCGTGCTCAAAAGTACGCACATCTTGAATGCGGCGTCGAACTTGCTCGGCATCGCGATGCTGATCGTGACGGGCCTGAAGATCACCGGTCACGCGCGCACGACCTATGCGGATGAAGCCGCGCTCGTTGCCGCAGTGTTGCTGGCCTTGAGCTGCTTGCTGTCTTACCTCGCGTTCCGGCGCGGCGACCCGAACTCGCCGCTCGAAGATTGGGCCGATCGTATCTTTCTGGCGGGCCTGGTCAGCCTTGTTGGCGCGGTGGCCATTCTCGCGGTCTAAAGCGTCTTTTCGTAAATGAGATAGGTCTTGTTGACCTTGCTTTCGATCGTCTTGGCGATCGCGTTCATGCCCTGATTGTCATCGAGCACCCAGCCGATTTCGCCGCGCGTCGAGCCATAATATTTGAGCGCGTCCTGGCGGATATATTCGATCATCATGAAGGCGAGCTGCCCGGCGAGGCGCGTCGCCTGAAACTCCTTGAGCACGCCCATCAGCGGCACGCGCATCGTCCGCGCCTTGGGCTTGCGCAGCCACAGCAGCAGCTTGGCCCAGCCGAACGGCAGCAAGCTGCCCTTCAACGGGGCGATCGCTTCGTTGAGGTCGGGCAAAGTGATCATGAACGCGACCGGCCGCCCGTCCAGTTCGGCGATGCGGATCAGGTCGTTATAGACGATCGGCTTCAGCTTGACGCCGATATCGTCGATTTCGGGCTGGGTGAGGGGCACGAACCCCCAATTGTCCGACCAGGCGTCGTTGAGGATAGCGAGGATGATCGCCGCTTCCTCGTCGAATTTCGACTTGTCGACCTTGCGGATGACGATGCTCTTATTCGCCTCGCCCGATTTGATGATCCGCTTCACGATCGGCGGGAAATCGATCGTGATGTCGAGGTCGTAGGTGTAGAGTGTCTTGACCGGCGTGTAGCCTGCGCGCTCGATCCAGCCCTGATATTCGGGCTTGGCATGGCCCATCATCACCGTCGGCGGATGGTCGAAGCCCTGCACCAGCAGACCCGGTTCTTCCCAGATCGATTGCGAGATCGGGCCGAGCACGCGCGTCATGCCCTCACCACGCAGCCAATCCTCGGCCTTGGCGATGAGCAGTTTGAAGATGTCCTCGCTCTCGGCCTCCATCAGCCCCCATTGGCCCGTGCCGGGGCCGAACCCCTTATCCGCGGGCATGGTGAGTGCGAGCGTATCGATATGCGCCGAAATACGGCCGACGACCTGTCCACCGCGCTCGGCAAGAAAAAGCTGCGCCTTGGCGTGCGAATACCAGCCGTTCTTTTCCGGCGTGATCAGCCCGAGCGCTTCGCCTTTCAGCGGCGGCACCCAGTTCGGATCATTCGCGTAAAGCCGGAAGGGCAGATCGACAAAGGCTTTGCGGTCGGCCTTCGTAAGGACGGGGCGGAGCGTGATGTCAGCGGCCATGCGCGCGCCCTAATCGCCCGCATGGCCGTGTCAAAGCCCTAGCCCAATTCGAACGTCACGTTCACGGTCACACCGACGGCCTGCTCGCCAGGCAACACTTCGGTTTTGGCCATCGCGTCGGCCGACATGGCCCGCATCATCATCGGCGGCGCCGGCGGCGGGGCATAATCGCTGAAGTTCTCGCTGATCGCGACAATCCGGCGGACGGTCAGGCCCGATGCCTTGGCATAAAGGTCAGCCCGCTGGCGAGCGTTGCCGATCGCGGCGATGCGCGCTTCGTCCAGCGCGGCTTCGGGCTTGTCGATACTCAGCTGCGGGCCGTTGATCTGATTCGCGCCCTGCGAAACGAGCGCGTCAAGGATCGTTCCCGACTTGGCGATATCGCGAAAGCGCACCGATACGCTGTTCGACGCCTGATAGCCGGTGATTACCGGAGGCTGATTGTCGGCATAGCGATATTGCGGGGACAGCGAGATTTGCGCGGTCGACAGGTCGCGCTCCGCGACGCCCGCCTTGCGCAGCGCGGCGATAACGCGTGCCATCCGCGCCGCATTGTCGCTCATCGCCGTGCGCGCGTCCGCTGCCTGCGTCATTACGCCTGCACTAATTGTCGCGATGTCGGGGACGCGCTTGACCTCGCCACGCGCCGAAATTTCCAGCCGCGTGCCGGCAATCGGCGCGGTCGCGACCGACTCGGCCCAGGCCGTAGCGGGTGAGAGCATCAGGAGGGCGGTGAGAGGCAGGATCGAACGCATTGTGGACCAACTCCATGGATCGTTTCGGCGGCGATATCTCGCTTACGCGCTGCATCGACGCTTAACACCTCATAAGGCCGCCATTCATATGGGCCTAGTAACGCTGGCAAAGTGGTTCGCGAGTAAGTAAACGATTTGCGCTTGGCATCGGTGAGTTAGTCCGCTAATACACCCCGAGAGATCAGCGGCGACGAAAGCATGGACAGGGCAATGAACTACGAAACCGGGATCATTCGTGACGACCAAGTGGTGCTCGATTACGAGGGTCAGGAGCGTCGCGCCAAGCGCCGCCGCTGGATCATCATCGGCGCCGTTGTGCTCGTCGCGCTCCTCGTCGCTTTCATGCTGCTGCGGCCCAAGGCCGCGCCGCCGGCCGATGCTGGCAAGAAGCAGGCGCCGTCGGTCACCGTGGTCGTGCCGGGCCGCCAGACCGTCGACAGCGTCGTCTCCGCCAACGGCAATCTTGGCGCACGCCGCGAAATGCCGGTGGGCGTCGCGGGCGAAGGCGGCATGGTCGCGCGTGTGCTCGTCGAGCCCGGCCAGTGGGTCGGCGCGGGTCAGGTGCTCGCGACGATCGATCGCCGCGTCCAGACGCAGCAGGCCGCCTCGCTGGGCTCGCAGATCGCGGTGGCGCAGGCCGATGCGCGCCTCGCCCAGGCCAATCTCGAACGCGCCCAGGCGCTGGTCAAGAACGGCTTCATTTCCAAGGCGCAGATCGACCAGCTGACCGCAACGCGCGACGCGGCCAACGCCCGCGCCCGCGTCGCCGGGGCAAACTATCAGCAGTCGCTGGCCAGCAACTCGCGTCTGGACATCCGTGCACCCGCCGCCGGCCTCGTCCTCGAACGCCGGGTCGAACCCGGCCAGATCGTCAGCGCCGGTTCGGGCATGCTGTTCCGCATGGCCAAGGGCGGCGAAATGGAAATGCTCGCGCGCCTCGGCGAGGCCGATCTTGCGCGCATGCACACCGGTCTCGCGGCGACGGTCACGCCGGTTGGCTCGACTGACAGCATTAAGGGCCAGGTGTGGCAGGTTTCGCCGGTGATCGACCCGCAGACGCGCCAGGGCATTGTCCGGATCGCCGTGCCCTATTCGGGTGCGATCCGTCCGGGCGGCTTTGCCGAAGCCAAGATCGTTGGCGGCGTCGCCAATGTCCCGCTGCTGCCGCAATCGGCCGTGCAGTCGGATGACAAGGGCAACTACGTCTACATCGTCGATGGCAACAACAAGGTTGTCCGCCGCGACGTGAAGGTCGGCGATGTCGGCGATAGCGGCGTGACGATCATGGCCGGCCTGTCGGGCCAGGAACGCGTCGTTCTCTCGGCGGGCGCCTTCCTCAACCCCGGCGAAACGGTGGTGCCCCAGCGCGCGAAGCTCTGAACGCGGCCCAGGTAGCGTTCAGCGCTGCCGCGCGTTAAGGCGGAGCCATGTCGTTCCGCAACATCTCCGCCTGGGCGATCCGCAACCCGGTTGCGCCGATCGTCCTGTTTGTCGCGCTGACGCTGGCGGGGATCGTCAGCTTCATGCGGATGCAGGTCAACGACCAGCCCGATGTTGAATTCCCTGCGGCGATCGTGCTGATCAGCCAGCCGGGCGCCGCACCGTCGGAACTCGAGACCCAGGTGACGCAGAAGGTCGAGGCCGCGGTGCGCGGCATTTCCGGCGTCGACGAAATTAATTCGAGCGTGCGCGAAGGAACGTCGCAAACCTTCGTCCAGTTCGCCATCGGCACGCCGATCGACCGGGTGGTCAACGATGTGCGCGACGCGATTTCCAATATCCGCAGCGATCTGCCCGAAGGGATTTTGGAGCCGCAGGTTCAGCGCGTCGACGTCGCCAGTTCGGGCCCGCTCGCCTATTTCGCGGTGACCTCGACCGACATGACGCTGGAATCGCTCAGCTGGTATGTCGACAACACCGTCGCCAAGCGGCTGCTGTCGATCGAGGGCATGAGCCAGGTGTCGCGCACCGGTGGTGTCGATCGCGAAATCCGCGTCGTGCTCGATCCCGCGCGCTTGCAGGCACAGGGGATCACTGCCAGCCAGGTCAATCAGCAGCTGCGGTTGATCAATGTGAACGCCGCGGGTGGGCGCGCCGAAATTGCCGGGTCGGAGCAGTCGGTCCGCGTGCTCGGCAATGCGCGCAATGCCTATGACCTCGGCCAGACCAACATCACCGTTGGCGGCGGGCGTACGGTCAAGCTGGCCGATCTCGCGCAGGTCCGCGATGCCTATGCAGAGCAACGCGCCCTATCCAAGATGAACGGGCGGCAGGTGCTGAGCTTTTCCTTCGCCAAGGCCAAGGGCTCGTCAGATGTCACCGTTTACGACAACGCGATCAAGGAGATCGCGAAGCTCGAAAAGGACAATCCAAAGCTGAAATTCACGCAGCTGTTCACCACCGTCGATTACACCAAGGATCAGTATAAATCGGCGATGGAAGCGATGCTCGAGGGCGCGGTCCTCGCGGTGATCGTCGTGTGGCTGTTCCTGCGCGATTGGCGCGCGACGGCGATCTCGGCCATCGCCATCCCGCTCTCCGCAATTCCCAGCTTCTGGTTCATCAGCCTGCTGGGCTTCGACCTCAACGGCCTCGTGCTGCTGGCGCTCAGCCTCGTCGCCGGCGTGCTGGTCGATGACGCCATCGTCGAGATTGAGAACATCGTCCGGCACATGCGCATGGGCAAGACCGCATATCAGGCCTCGATCGACGCAGCCGACGAGATCGGCCTGGCGGTGCTGGCGACGACCATGTCGATCGTCGCGGTCTTCCTGCCCGTCGGCCTGATGCCAGGTATCTCGGGGCAGTTCTTCAAGAATTTCGGTCTGACCGTGGTCGTCTCGGTGCTGATGAGCCTCGCCGTCGCGCGCCTCATCACCCCGCTGATCGCCGCCTATTTCCTGAAATCCCACGGCACCGCCGCGCACGGCGAAGGCTGGCTGATGGACAAATATATGGCGGTGCTCGGCTGGTCGCTGGATGAGAGCCAGCGCGACAGCGCGCGGGCCCGGGGATGGGGGCGTGTCACCTCGAAGCTGTTCGACCACCGCTTGTGGATCGTCGGGCTGGGCGCACTGTCCTTCCTGGCAACGATTTTCATGTTCGCCGGCATTCCGCTGACGTTCCAGCCGACCACCAACACCGACTATTCCACTGTTCGCATTGAAATGCCGCCCGGCACAACTTTGAAGCAGACCGAGGCCGTGACCGATCGGGTGCGCGAAATGCTGGGCAATTCGCCGGTGGTGAAGAACGCCTTCAGCCGCGTGAACGTCGATAGCGCGAACATTTACCTGACGCTAAAGAAGGACCGGCCGATGACTTCGGTCGAGTTCGAGCGCAGCTGGGCCGGCAAGCTCAACCAGGTCGCCGATGCGCGCGTGACTTTCCAGAGCCAGAATAACGGGGGCCCCGGCTCTTCGGGCCGCGATATCACCATCACGCTGGGCGGCGACGACCCGGTCAAGTTGCTCGCCGTCGCCAACACCATCGTCGAACAGATGAAGGGGCTGCCCGAATTGCGCGCTCCCCGGACGAGCGCCGATCTGGTCCGCCCCGAAGTGACGATCAAGCCGAACCTCGACCTCGCGGCCGAACTGGGCGTGACGACGCAGGCGCTGTCGCAGACTATCCGCATCGCGACGCTTGGCGATATCGATCAGAACAGCGCCAAATTTTCGCTGAGCGACCGCCAGATCCCGATCCGCGTCCAGCTGAGCGAAGATTCGCGCCGCAGCCTCGGGACGATCCAGAACCTACCGGTGCCGACCGCCAATGGCGGCTCGGTGCCGCTGAAGGTGGTGGCCGCGGTGTCGTTCGGTTCGGGGCCGGTGTCGATTCAGCGCACAAATCAGACCCGCCGCCTGTCGATCGGTGTCGATCTCGCGCCGGGCCTGGTCGACGGCGACGTCATGCCGAAGATCAACAATCTCCCGGCGCTGAAGAACTTGCCACAGGGCGTGACCAAACTGAATCTCGGTGCGGCGAAGTGGCAGGCCGAATTGCTGCTCAACTTCGTCGTCGCGGTGATTTCGGGCGTGTTCCTCGTCTTTGCGGTGTTGGTGCTGCTGTACAAGCGCGTGTTGCCGCCGTTCGTGAACATGGGCTCGCTGCTGCTGGCGCCGCTGGGCGGGGCGCTGGCGCTGCGCCTGACGGGTACGGCGCTGTCGATGCCGGTGTTCATCGGCCTGCTCATGCTGCTCGGCATCGTCGCCAAGAACTCGATCCTGCTGGTCGATTTCGCGATCGAGGAGATGAACAAGGGCGTGCCCAAGCACGATGCGATCATGGATGCGGGGCACAAGCGCGCCCAGCCGATCGTCATGACGACGGTTGCGATGGTCGCGGGCATGGTGCCCGTCGCGTTGTCGCTGTCGGGCGACGGCAGTTGGCGCGCCCCGATGGGCATCGTGGTGATCGGCGGGCTGATCGTGTCGACGATCCTGACGCTGCTGATCGTCCCCGCGACGTTCAGCCTGGCGGTTGGTATCGAAGCCTGGCTCGGCCCCCGTCTGTCGCGCTGGCTGACCAATGGCGGCGAAGGCGCGGCCAAGCCGGTGGCGGCGCCGGCAGAGTGAACTTGGCGCGGGTCATAGCCGTTCAAGTCGCGTGATCGCCCGCCTGCCCATATCGCTGACCCAATCCGGCGCGACGCGCATGAAGATCGTCGCGACCGGCCTGCTGGTGCTGATGGCCGCGACCTATCTCGTCGCGCGTCAGTTCGAGCACGCCGTCCCCGCTGCGGGCTTCGTCCGCGCCTTTGCCGAAGCCGCGATGGTCGGCGGCCTGGCGGACTGGTTTGCGGTGACCGCGCTGTTCCGCCACCCGCTCGGCCTGCCGATCCCGCACACCGCGATCATCCCGCGCAACAAGGACCGCATCGGCGATACGCTGGCGGTGTTCCTGAAGGACAATTTCCTGACCCCCGCGGTCGTTGCGCGGCGCATGGCACGCCTCGATGTCGCGGGCGCGGCAGCGCGCTTCCTCGCGACCCAAAGCAGCGCCGACGGCCGGCTGAAGCAGGGCGCCTCGCGCCTCATCGCTGATTTGCTCGGCGCGCTCGATCCGCAGGAACTGGGCGGGATGGTCAAGGCGGCGATCGACAAGCGCCTGCGCCAGCTCGACATCTCGCCGTTGCTCGGCCGCGCGCTGGCAGCGGCGATCACCGACAACCGCCATCTGCCGCTGCTCGAAGGCATCATCAAATGGGCCGGCAAGACGCTCGAGGGCAATGAGGAACTGCTGCGAAATATGGTCCACGACCGCGCCGGTTCGATCCTGCGCTGGACCGGCCTCGACGAAACGCTCAGCGACAAGATCATCGACGGTTTGAAGAAAATGCTCGCCGACATGGCCGAGCAGCCCGACCACCCGCTCCGTGCCAAGGCCGAAGAAGGTCTCGCCCACCTCTCCATCGCACTTCAGGACGACCCCGCGATGCACGCGCGCGTCAACCGCATCCGCGACGAACTGCTCGACAATCCGGCGATGCGCGACTGGATCGAAGGGCTGTGGGAATCGTCGCGCACCGCGCTGCTCAAGGCGGCGCGTGATCCCGATGCGGTCATGGCGGGAAAACTCGGCGACACGCTGCGCCAGCTCGCCGCGACGCTCGAAGGCGACAACGCGCTCAAGGTCGCGATCAACCGCTTCGCCCGCCGCGCCGCCGTGGGGGCGACGGCCAGCTATGGCGACGGCATCGTCCGGCTGGTCAGCGACACGGTGCGCGGCTGGGACGCGGACACGATCACCGGTCGCCTCGAAAGCGCGGTCGGCCGCGATCTTCAATATATCCGCGTCAACGGCACGCTGGTTGGCGGGCTGGTCGGACTGATGCTGCACGCGGTGGACGTGTGGCTGTGAGGGCTGCTTGCGCGCTATCCATAACTGACGCAGCATCGCGCGCAGGATGAGGACCTATCTTGTAATCGCCGACGACACGCCCGAGGCAGGCGTGGCGCTTCGCTTCGCGGCACGCCGAGCCGCGAAGACCGGCGGCGCGGTCAAGGTACTGGCGCTCGCCGCCCCCGCTGAATTCGTTGCCTTTGGCGGCGTCCAGGCGACGATGGAGGACGAGGCGCGCAAATATGCCGAAGGGCTCGTCCGCAGCGCCGCGGGGACAATCATGGAGGAAGCGGGCATCCGCCCCGCGATCGAGGTGCGCAGCGGCGAACCGGTCGCAACGATCTGCAAGGTGCTCGAGGAAGACCCCGAGATCGGCGCGCTCGTGCTCGGCGCGGCGGCGACCGGGGCAGCGGGCCCGCTGGTTGCGCATTTCGCCGGGGCGGACGCCGGGCGGATGCCCTGCCCGATCATGGTCGTGCCGGGCAGCCTGGACGGCGACGCGCTCGACCGGTTGAGTTGAAGATTTCGCTATGAAAATAGGATTTTGGGTGATTTGCTCACGGGCATGATCGCTCGAACCCGCCTCGCCGCCGCCTCGCAAAACGCGTCGCTACCCTTCCTCCGCGTCAACGTAAGTCAACGTAAGCAGCTGTTGGCGTTCTTCGTCACACCGCTGCTTCTCGCTAACGCGGCTCCCGATCCGGCACATCTGCGCGCCACGATCGACAAGCTCGTTTCCTTCGGCACGCGGCACACCATGTCCACGACCACCGATCCCAAGCGCGGCATCGGCGCGGCGCGGAATTGGGTGGCGAGCGAATTTAGGAAACTCGGCCTCACCGTCGAACGTCCGTCCCGAACCTTTTCCGGCCCACGCGCGCCCAATGGCGTGGTGATCGAGGATGTTCTCGGCATCCTCCCCGGCGAACGCAGCGACGAAGTCCTCATCGTCGCGGGCCATATCGACAGCCGCGTCACCGACGTGATGGACGCGACCAGCGATGCACCCGGCGCGAATGACGACGGCTCTGGGGTCGCGCTGGTGATGGAAGCCGCGCGACTGATGGCCAAGGAAAAGCACCGCGCGACCATCGTCTTTGCCGCGCTGTCGGGCGAGGAGCAGGGGCTGTGGGGCGGCACGCTGCTCGCCGAAACCGCCAAGGCCAAGGGCTGGAAGGTCGCGGCGATGCTCAACAACGATATTGTCGGGAATAGTGTGGGCACGGACGGACGCCGCGAAAACCGCTACGTCCGCGTCTTCAGCGAAGGGATCGGCCTCGCGCAGGACTTGGCGACGCTGAGGGGGGTCCGGCAGATCGGCGGGGAGGATGACAGCCCGAGCCGTGCGCTCGCCAAGCGGATTGGGCAGGTTGCGCACGGCCCGCAGGGACGTCAGCCGGATGGCGAGATTGTCGTCCGCGCCGACGGTTTCGGTGCGCTGCTGGTCCGTCGCTCCGATCGCTTCGGGCGCGGCGGCGATCACACACCGATGCTGGAGGCGGGCTATCCGGCAGTGCGCTTCACCTCGGCGGTCGAAAATTACGATGCCCAGCACCAGAATCTGCGCAGCGAAAACGGCCGCGTCTATGGTGACACTGCCGACCGGATGGACTTTCCCTATCTGGCGCAGATTACGGCGCTCAACGTCCAGACGCTCCGCGGCCTTGCCGATGCGCCGCTCGCGCCGGCCAAGCTGGTACTCGATGGCGCGGTGCGCAGCGACACAACGGCGACCTGGACTGCGGTCGACGGCGCGACGGGCTATCGTCTGCGCTGGCGCCGTGCGGACAAGCAAGACTGGATCGACAGCAAGGACATCCCCGCCAAAACGACTTCGGTGGTGTTGCCGGTCATCGTCGACGACACCTTCATCGGCGTTTCGGCGTTGGGCAAGAACGGCGCCGAAAGCCTCGTGACCTTCGGCGGGCTTAAATAGCTAGGCAAACAATTCCATTTGCTTTGCCGGCGGGGTCAGCCGCGCGCGCAGGTCCGCGGCGTCGGTAAGCAGGGTTGGGCGCCAATCCGCCGCGACGATAAACGGCCGGATTTTGGCCACCGACACGGTCAATCGCGCCAGATCGTCCAGCCGCAATTTGCGGTGACGGCGGATTTGCAGGATCGCCTTGACCGCCTTCGTCCCTAGTCCCGGTACGCGCCACAGCATTTCGCGAGGGGCGCGGTTGACGTCGACAGGGAAACTCTCGCGGAACTTGAGCGCCCAGGCGAGCTTTGGGTCGATGTCGAGCGGCAGCATACCGTCATCGGTCGCGGCGACGACTTCCTTAGGTGCAAAACCATAAAAGCGCATCAGCCAGTCGGATTGGTACAGCCGGTGTTCGCGCATCAAGGGCGGGCGTTTCAGCGGCAGCACGGCGCTGGCGTCAGGGATCGGCGAAAAGGCCGAATAATAGACGCGGCGCATCCCGAAGCGGTCGTAGAGATTGCTCGCGCGGTTGACGATATCGCCATCGGTCTCCGCGTCCGCGCCGACGATCATCTGCGTCGATTGACCCGCGGGTGCATAGCGCGGCGCCGATTTGTAATGCTTGGTCGCGTCGCGCGCGTCGAGGATCGAATGCTTCATGTCGCCCATCGCGCCTTCAATCTGCTCGATCGACTTTTCGGGCGCGAGGCGCGTCAGGCCGGGCGTGGTCGGCAGCTCGACATTGATCGACACGCGGTCGGCATGCCGTCCCGCCGCCGCGATCAGTTCGGGATCGGCATCAGGAATGGTCTTGAGGTGGATATAGCCGCGAAAGCCGTGATCTTCGCGTAAGGACCGCGCGACCTCGACCAGCTGCTCCATCGTGTAATTCGACGTGTGGATAATGCCCGAGGAGAGGAACAGACCCTCGATATAGTTGCGCTTGTAGAACGCGAGGGTGAGATCGACGACCTCCTTCGCGGTGAAGCGCGCGCGGCGGACGTTACTGCTCTTGCGGTTGATGCAATAATGGCAATCGAAAATGCAGCTGTTGGTCAGCAGGATCTTGAGCAGGCTGATGCAGCGACCGTCGGGCGCGTAGGCGTGGCAGATGCCCATGCCCTCGGTCGAACCGATGCCCGACGATTTGCCCGCGCTGCTCCGCTTGGCGGTCCCCGAAGACGCGCATGACGCGTCGTATTTCGCCGCGTCGGCGAGGATTTCGAGCTTTTGACGGACGTCGAGCTGGGCCACGTGTTCTCTTTAAGTTCACGTGGCCCACATGTCGAGTCAATGACTTAGGCCAAGGTAGCTTTCCGGTTCATCGGATTGGCCACGAAAATCCTGAACAGCGTGAACGCGACCAGCCCGACGCCCGCCGTCGCCACATGGAGCAGCCAGAAGGTCGTTGTCGGCAGCGACGAATAGAGACCGCCGACATAGCCGACGATCGCATTCGCGGCGAAGAAGGCGAGGTAATAGAGACCGAGCATCGTCGACGTCACCGATTTGGGCGACAGCTTGGTGAACAGCGCGAGGCTGATCGGCAGGATGTGCGAGAAGCCGATCGAATTGAGCAGATGGAACATGAACGGCCAGAACAGGCCGATCTTGGCCGAACCCTGCGTCGCCGCGGCCATGAACAGGCACAGCCCGCCCGCCATGGTGAACACCGAGCCGATGATCATCTTGCCGAGCTCATCGGGTTCCCACGCACCCTTGCGGCTGCGCCAGTTCCAGAAGGCGGCGACCGCCACGAGCATTGAGAAGCTGAGTGTCGCATCGAGCGTGATCAGCCAGCTCGATGGCAAATTGCGGCCCATGAAGCTCAAATTGAACTGGGCATCGCCCCAGACGAGGTAGGCGTTGAAAATCTCCTGATTGGTCAGCAGCGCTACCGCGAGCACCGGCACCAAGACGATCAGCGAAAAGATGCGTTTCCAGTCGTCTGCGGTCAGCGGCACCTTCGGCTCGGTGGCACCGCGCTTGTTGTCCGGCGGCAGATAGTTGGTGCCAGACAGATAAATGCCCAGACCGAGGACCATGACCACGCCCGCACAGCCAAAGCCCCAATGCCAGCCGACATCCTGCCCCAAAGTGCCCGAGATGAGCGGCGCGGCGATGACGCTGACATTGATGAAAATGTAGAAGATCTGGAACGCCATCGCGCGGCGCAGATCGGTATCCGAATAGAGCGCGCCGACCTGGCTGGCGATGTTCCCCTTGAAGAAGCCGACACCGATGACGAGCGCGAACAGCGCGAACAGGAAGCTGCCCTCGAACGCCATGAGAAAATGGCCCAGCGCCATGGCGAGGCCGCCGAGGATCAGCGTCAGGCGTCGCCCCAGCAGCTTGTCGGCGATGATCCCGCCGAGCAGCGGTGTGCCATAGACCAGCGCAGTGTATGTCCCGAAGATTGCGCTCGCCAGCGGCTGCCCGTCGAGCCCGGCGTAGACATGCTGCTTGACCCAATCGAGCCCGATCACGCCGTCGGCATGTTCCGGCAGCAGCAGATATTTGGTCATGTACAGGACGAGCAGCGTCTGCATCGAATAATAGGAGAAGCGCTCGCACGCTTCGGTGAAACTCAAATAGCCTAGCCCCTTGGGGTGGCCAATGAACGCACGGTCGTGCGGCGGGGCGAGCGCGGGCTCGCCGGGTTCGGCAATGCTCATGGCGTTGGTGTCGTCCTGTCTAGCTGAACAGCCAATGGCCGAGCAGGCGGTTTAAGGGGAAAGTGAAGAACCCCGCGATCAGCAGCGCCCCGGTGACCATCCCGCGGACGCTGCCGCGGTGCCGCTTCACATTATGGGTGCGAGCGGACCAGACGATGATTGGCACCTGGATGATCGTCCACACGCTGAGCACGTGGATGATCGAAAAGCTGCCATGGTTGAGGTTGCGGACGAACAGGCTGCCGATCGCCGTCAGCAGCATCGCGCTGGCCCAGACCCAGCCGAGCTTGCGGTGCAGCCGATCGCCGCGCGGCCGCAGCAGCATGATCGGCGTGAGCGCCACTGCGACAAGGATCGTGGCGAGGTGGCCCCAGATCGTCAGCGGCACGCGCGGCCAATCGGCATGGCCCCGGGCGATGGCGATGAGCGCGGCCGCGAGCAGGACGACCGCGCCAATGGCGAGGACGCGTTCGAACGTGTCCGGCGCGAATGGATGCGCGCGCTTGCCCGGCGCCACGGTCGCCAAATCCCCTAACCCCCTGTTCTTCTTTCCGATCGTGACGCTAAGAGAAGGCGGGCGCTTCGACAATAGCGGCGCGTGGGAGGGTTTATGGGCAAGACGCTGGTTTCACTGATCGCAATGGCCGTGGCTATGCCGGCTTTGGCGGCACCAGTGGACGATCTTAAAAGGGTCATCGACGATCACTGGGCCTGGTCGCTGCGCAACAGCCCCGAATTCGCGTCCGGGCTCGGTTATCATGAATATGACGCGCTGGTCAGCGATGTCAGCCTGGCCAACGCGGATCGCCAGGCACGCGACGAACAGGGCTTTCTCGATCGGCTCGATGCGATCCCCGATGCCGGGCTGGATTCGGCGGGGCGCGTCAACAAAGCAATCCTCGCGCGCGTGCTCCGCGAGGACGTCGCCGGCAGCAAGTTCGGCGAACGGCAAATGCTGTTCACCAGCTATTACAGCTGGTGGCAGGGTTTTGCGGGTCTGCCGGAGGGACTGCGCTTTTCGACCCGTGCCGATTACGACAATTATCTGACGCGCCTCACCAAATTCCCCGCGCAGAACAGCGAATACCTCAAGATCAGCCGCCAGGCTGTGGCGCAGGGCTATACCCAGCCCTGCGCGGTGCTCGACGGCATGGCGGGCACGATCACCGGCGTGATCAAGGCCGATCCGAAACAGTCGCGCTTTTACGAGCCCTTCACCCGGCCCAAGCCCGCGACCATCAGCGATGCCGAGTGGACGGCGCTACAGGGGCGCGCGGCCCAGGTCATCACCGGGACGATCAATCCCGAATACACCAAGATCGCTGACTGGTACGGCGGGGAATACAAATGCCGCGCAAGTGTCGGCGCGTCTGAGCTGCCGCAGGGCCGCGATTATTATGCGCTGCAGGTCGCCCGTCACACCACGACCAACCTGACCCCCGAGCAGGTCCACCAGACCGGCCTCAGTGAGGTCAAGCGGATCGGCGCGGAGATGGATGCGCTGGCGCGCAAGAATGGCTTTGCCGACCGCAAGGCGATGGTCGCGCAGATGACTGCCGATCCGGCGCAGCACGCGCGCACCCCAGAGGAACTGCTCGCTGCCGCGGCGTGGCAGAACAAGCGCATCGACGGATTGCTCCCGCGCTATTTCGGCAAGCTGCCGCGGCTGACGTATGGCGTAAAGGCGATCCCGGCGGAGACGGCGGAGGGCACGACCACCGCTTATTCGCAGCCGGGCAGCCTCCAGAACGGCGTGGCGGGCACCTATTGGGTCAACACCTCGCGCCTCGACCAGAGGCCGCTGTACGAACTGCCCGCGTTGACGGCGCACGAGGCGTCGCCGGGACACCAGACGCAATTGTCGCTGCAGCAGGAATTGGATCTTCCCAATTTTCGCAAATACGCGGTCGGCTTCACCGCGTATGTCGAGGGCTGGGCGCTCTACACCGAGCATCTCGGCATCGAGATGGGTCTGTACGACACGCCGCAGCGCGACATGGCGCGGCTGAGCTATGAGATGTGGCGCGCGTGCCGCTTGGTCGTCGACACCGGCGTTCATGCCAAGGGCTGGTCAAAGGCGCAGGCTATCGCATTCATGCGCGCCGAAACCGGCCTCAGCGACAAGAATATCGAGGCGGAGGTCAACCGCTACATCAGCTGGCCAGGCCAGGCGCTCGGCTACAAAATGGGCGAACTCAAGATCCGCGAATTGCGCGCGCGGGCGGAAAAAGAACTCGGCCCGAAATTCGATCTTCGGGCGTTCCACGACGCGGTGCTGGGACTTGGCCCGGTGCCGCTCGATGTGCTGGAAAGCGAAATCGACCGCTGGATCGCGGCGCGGAAGGCTTAATTGCCGTCCTCGAGCCCCGTCGCATTCTGCTGCGCCGCCTGCTTGCGCTCGGCCTTGGCCTGGCGCGCCTGCTGCGCGAAGCAGCCGGTGTAGCCGCCCGGGCCGACCGCGGTGCAGCTGCCCGTGCCGGTCTTGGCGCCCGCATCGAGCGTCGACTGTGCCTTGGCCGCCCAAGCCTGGTTCTTGGGCGCGATGATCGCGTCCTGCCGCAGGTCTTTGGGGATGCGATAGCGCTCGCTTTCCTTCGCCCGCACGCAGATCGTGTTTTCCGGGCATTTGTCGTCGCCGAAGATCGTCAGGATACGGTCCTGCGCCAGCACCGGCAGCGGCGCGGCGAGCGGCGTCATCAGCAAGGCGGCGGCAAGCAGCTTTCTCATCGGTCAATCCTTGGACACATCACCTGAACGCATGATGCATCAGATGCGTTTCGACAATTCGATCGCGGCGCGGCAGCCCGCGCGGATCGCCGCGCTGAGCAGCGGATAGCCCGGCGCGCGTTCAGCCCCGGCGGCCAGTGCCTGTGCCTTGTGCTCCAGCTCTTCGGCCTGAAAATCGGCGATGGTCGCGCTCAGTTCGGGGTCGCGGTCACCCAGCTCGTTCAGCTGGTCGGCATAATGCTTGTCGATTTCGGTCTCGACCGCGGCGGTGCAGGCCATCGCCGCTTCGGGCCCGAGCAGCGCGGTCGCCATGCCCAGCGCATAACCCGCAACGTTCCACACCGGTTGCAGGGCGGTCGGGCGCACCCGCCGGTCCGCGATCAGCGCGTTGAATTTCTTGAGGTGGCGTTCCTCCTGCGCCGCCATCCCGGCGATGGTCCGCGCGGCCTGTGACCGCGCGCCCATGATCGCGAGCTGCCCGGCATAGATGCGGGTCGCGCCATATTCGCCCGCTTGATTGACGCGGATCATCGATTCGGTGTCAGGCTCGATCATCGCGCGCGCCTTAGCAGAACGAAGACGAAAAGGCCGCCAAGGATCGACCAGATCGCGTTAAACCCGGCGAGCGAGATGCCGTGAAAAGTCCATTGCGGCTGATCGCATCGGATCAAGGGCGAGGCCAGGATGCTGTCGAGCGTCACCGCGCCGCCCGAGCGCGAACAGGTCGTGAGGCCTTCCCAGAACTTATATTCGACGCCCGCGTGGAACACGCCGATCGCGCCCGAAATCAGGATCGCGACGGCGGCCAAGCCAACCAGGCTGCGGCGCGGATCGCGCGGCAGGAAGAAAGCGAGAATGGCGAGCGCGATCGCCGCTTCATGCGGCCAGCGCTGCCAATGGCACATCTCGCACGGGTACAAATGCCCGATATATTGTGACCCCAGTGCGCCCGCCATGGCCAGCGCCGGCACGGCCAGGGCGACGAGATTGGCCCGCGCGAGCGATGTCACTTGCGCGCCGCCACGCGGGTCGTGGGGGTGGCGCTGGCGATCCGCGCGACCGTTTTCAGCGCGTAATCAAGCTGGAAGTCGTCAATCCCCTTGGCCTTCAACTGTGCCGCGGTCGCGGCGAAGCGTGGATCGGCCTTGGTGTCCGATTCGAGGATCGTGTTGTCGACCTTGGTCTGGTTGAGCAGGTGTTTGCGCAGGTCCGCTTCGCGGATGCGCGGTCGGTCCTTGTAATCGGGGTCGCTCAGCTGCGGCACCTGGATGTCGGGCTCGATGCCGCCTTCCTGGATGCTTTTGCCCGACGGCGTGTAGTAGCGCGCCGTCGTCAGCCGCAGTGCAGTCGTTTCGCTCAAGGGCGCCACGGTCTGCACCGAACCCTTGCCAAAGCTGCGTTCGCCCATGACGATCGCGCGCTTGTTGTCGCGCAGCGCGCCCGCGACGATCTCCGCCGCCGAAGCCGAGCCGGCATCGACCAATACGACGAGCGGCAGGCCGTGCGCGAAATCGCCCGGCGTTGCGTCCCAGCGTTCGTTCTGGCGTGGATCGCGGCCGCGCTGCGACACGATGCCGCCCTTGTCAAGGAACGCGTCGCTCACCGCCACCGCTTCGTCGAGCAGACCGCCCGGATTTTCGCGCAGATCGACGACATAGCCCGCCGGCTGGTGTCCCAGCGCCTTGTCGATGCCGATCAGCGCCGCGCGCACCGACCCGCCGGTGTCGCGTGAGAAGGCGTTGATGTTGATGTAGCCGACGTCGCCCTTCACTTCCCATTTGACCGGACGGAGCTTGATGACTTCGCGGACCAGCGTGACGTCGAACGGCTTGTCGCGGCCCGGGCGCACGAGCGTCAGCTTGATCGGCGTGCCGGGCTTGCCGCGCATCTGGTCGACCGCCTCGTCGAGCGTCCCGCCGACGATGAAGGTGCCGTTGATGTGGGTGATGAAGTCGCCCGATTTGATCCCCGCGCGATAGCCGGGCGTGTCTTCGGTCGGGGTGATCACCTTGACCGCGCCGTCCTCCATCGTGACGGTGAGGCCGAGCCCGCCATATTCGCCATCCGTCTGCGCGCGGAGGTTGGCAAAGTCGGTGCCAGCCTCATAGCCCGAATGCGGATCGAGCGCGGCCAGCATCCCGTCGATGGCGCCACGGATCAGCACCTTGTCATCGACCTTGTCGACATAATCGGCCTTCACGCGGTCGAACACTTCCATGAACGTGTCGAGTTCGCGGGCGGTGCCGGGGTCGATGCTGCTCATCGCACCAGTGAGGATCGGGATCATCGCCACGGCGGAGGTGGCGAGGGCGAGGCGATAGGCCGTCTTCATGCAGGGAACTTAGGCGCGCGACCCCCTAACCCGCAACCCGTGTCGCTGCGACGGGCGTACCGCGATAGCGCAGCTCGATGCGGATCGCGGGGTCGCTGGCCGGGGCTGACCCCAGCGCATCCCCGGCTTTGACTATGTCGCCGCGCGTCACGCTCGTATCGGCCAGCCCCGCAACGACGCTGGTCCAGCCGCCGTCATGCTCGATGATGACGACGCGGCCATAGCCGCCGAACGGGCCGGCAAAGGCCACCTTGCCCCCGCGCGGCGCCGCGATGCGTGCGCCGGGAGCAGGGGCCAGGATCAGCGCGGCGGAGCGGCGCCCGTCGTCGAGCTGCTCGCCGAACCCCGTGACCAGCGTTCCGGCAGGCAGCGCGTAGGTCGAACGCGTGGCCACTTCACCAAGGCCGGCGAGATTCCGCGGCAGGCTGGCGAGGCGCGCGGCGGTGGCGGCATCGGCTCGGGCCTCGTCGATCGCGCGCTGCAGATTTTGGGCATCGTTGGCGAGGGCGAGCGCGCGGTCCTGCGCCGTCAGCGTCCGTCCCGCGGCATCCTGCGCCGCACGCAGTTTCGAACCGGCGTAACGGCCGAGCGCCGCCTGCTGCGCGACCAGTTGCGCCTCCGCCCGCCCGAGATTGGTGCGCTCGGCGAATGCGGCGGCGCGGACGTGGTCGAGTTGCGCGGCCTGCGCACGCAGACCGGCAGTGCGCGCCTCGATCGCCGGGCCGATGGTCTTGAGCGCGGCACGGGCATGCGCCTGGGTGTCGAGCGAGACGGGCTGGACCAGGGCCAGCGCGGCGGGACGGCGCTGTAGCGCGACCGTTGCGGCGATCAGCCGGGCGATCGGCTGGCGCGCTTCGTTGAGCTGCGCCTCGAGGACGCGGCGTTGCGCATCGATCCCGTCGAGCCGGGCGCGCGATGCTGCGACCGCGCTGCGCGAGGCGGCGATACGCGCGTCGAGTTCGCCCGCCAGCGCCCGCGCCTTGGCCGCAGCGCCCGTGGCATCTTTCGCCGCCTGTTCGAGCCGCGCCGCTTCCCCTTCGGCCGCGCGCTGTTCGCGCAGCAGCGCGGCAGGGTCGGCAGCACCGATCAGCAGCAGCGCGAGCGGGGCGGCGAGACGCTTCAGTCTAGGCTCCCTTGCCGAACGCGGCAGCATAAGCGTCGGGGTCGCTGGTCAGCAGCCGCGCCTGCTCGGCGAGGCGATCACGCTGCACCCGGCCCGCAAAGGTGCCGAGCTTGGCGTCGAGTTCGGCCTGCTGCGCGTCACTCAGCGCGGCGAGTTTTTCGAGGCTGCCATAGCCTTCGGCATCGAGCGCCGCCGCCAGCTTGGGGCCGACGCCCTTGAGCCGCGTCAATTCGCTGTCCGCCAATTGCGGCGCCGGCGCTGCGGCGGGTGCCGCTTCCGGCCGCGCCAGCGTCCGCGTTGACGTATCTCGTTCGGTCAGTGTGACCCGCTGCCCGCGTCCGCGCCGCAAGACGATGACCAGCAGCAGCACCGCGGCCAGCACGACAGCCAGGATCGGCCAATATTGCTCGAAGAATTCGCTCGCGGTCATAGCCCCTCCCGGTTCAGCCGGACAATTTCACGCCAGCCAATATCGCGGCGGTAGAAGCCGTCGGCAAAGTCGATCCGCTCGACTGCGCGATAGGCGCGCGCCGCCGCCTCGTTCACATCTGCTCCCGTCGCGGTCACGGCGAGCACGCGTCCCCCGCTGGCGACCAAATGGCCGTCCTGCAGCCGCGTTCCCGCCTGAAACACGATCGACTCATCCGCCTCCGCCGCGTCGATGCCGGAGATCGCCCCGCCCTTGCGCGGCTCGCCGGGATAGCCTTCCGCCGCGATGACCACGGTCAACGCCGTGTCTGCCGCCACGGCAAAATCGGCTTCGGCGAGTTTGCCTGTCGCGCAATCGTTGAGCAGCCGCGCCAAATCGCCCGTGATGCGCGGCATCAGCACCTGGGTCTCGGGGTCGCCGAAGCGCGCATTATATTCGATCAGCTGCGGTCCGGTCGGCGTCAGCATCAGCCCGGCATAGAGCACGCCGATGAAGGGCGTCCCGGCCGCGGCAAGCGCCTTGACCGTCGGCTCAACAATCTCGCGCATTGCCCGCGCTTCGAGCTCCGGGGTCAGCACCGTTGCGGGCGAATAGGCGCCCATGCCGCCGGTGTTCGGTCCGGTATCGCCTTCGCCGACGCGCTTGTGATCCTGCGCGCTGCCGAGCACGCGCGCGGTCTTGCCGTCGGTCAGGACGAACAGGCTGGCTTCCTCGCCTTCGAGGAATTGCTCGATCACCGCCTCGCCATCGAGATCGCGCGCCGCGGCTTCGGCCTCGGCCAGGGTCATTGCCACGACGACACCCTTGCCGGCCGCCAGCCCGTCGGCCTTGATCACGGCGGGCGCCCCGAAGCGGCCAACCGCCGCCAGCGCTGCTTCGGCACCGGTCACGCGTTCAAAACCTGCCGTCGGAATGTTGTGCTGCGCGCACAGGTCCTTGGTGAACCCCTTGGACCCCTCAAGCTGCGCTGCCGCCGCGCCCGGCCCAAAGGCCGCCACGCCCGCATCGCGTAACGCATCCGCCAGCCCATCGACCAATGGCTGTTCGGGCCCGATCACCACCAGATCGATCGCGAACCGCCCGCAGAACGCGACTACCGCGCCCTTGTCAGCGATGTTCAGGGGCACCAGTTCGGCATGCGCGGCGATCCCCGGATTGCCCGGCGCCGCGAACAGTTTCGTCAGGCTCGGCGATTGCGCCAGCTTCCAGGCGAGCGCATGTTCGCGTCCGCCGCCGCCCACCAGCAGGATATTCATGCCAGATTTGCTCGCCGACCCCGCATCATCGCCGCCGCTGGTAGCCGACGTGCCTGCGGGGAGCAACGCGGCGCCGATGAGCGTCAGCGAACTGGCGATGTTGCTCAAGCGCCATGTCGAGAGCGGGTTTTCGCACGTCCGCATCCGCGGCGAGATTTCGGGCTGGCGCCCCGCGGCGTCTGGCCATGCCTATTTCTGCCTCAAGGACGACAAGGCGTTGATCGACGGGGTGATGTGGAAGGATGTGGCGCGGCGCCTCGCCTTCGCGGCGGGCGACGGGATCGAGGTCATCGCTACCGGCAAGCTCACGACTTATCCCGGCCGCTCGCGTTACCAGATCGTCGTCGAGAGCCTGGAGCTGGCGGGCGAGGGGGCCATGCTCGCCTTGCTCGACAAGCGCCGCCGCGCGCTCGAGGCGGAAGGGCTGTTCGACCCGGCGAGGAAGCGTCCGCTACCCTATGTCCCGCGCCACATCGGCGTGGTCACGTCGCCCACCGGGGCCGTGATCCGCGACATTCTCCACCGCCTGGCCGATCGCTTCCCCAGTCATGTCACCGTCTGGCCCGTGCTGGTGCAGGGGCAGGGCAGCGCCGAGCAAGTTGCCGCGGCGGTCACCGGCTTCGGTGCCTTGCCTGAGGGGCAGCGTCCCGATTTGCTCATTGTCGCGCGGGGCGGCGGGTCGATCGAGGATTTGTGGGGCTTCAACGAAGAGATCGTCGTCCGCGCGGTCGCCGCCTCTTCGATCCCGGTAATTTCGGCGGTGGGGCACGAGACTGACACGACACTGTGCGATTTCGCGGCGGACGTCCGCGCGCCGACGCCAACCGCTGCCGCCGAAATGGCCGTGCCGGTGCGGCTCGAACTGCTTGCAACGGTCGAGGCCGCGTCCACCCGTACGCTCCGTTGCGCCCGCCGCTATATCGAACGCGGCGGCGAACGGCTCGATGCGCTCGCGCAGCGCCTGCCAGAGCGGCAAGCGCTGCTTCAGCCGCAAGCCCAGCGCGTTGACGACCTCGCCGAGCGCCTCCGTCGCGGCCTGTCCGACCGTGCCTCCGCCAGCGCGCAACGCCTCGCCCGTGCTAGCGGTGCGCTGCGCCCCGCCATCCTCCAGCGCCAGGCCGAAGCCACCGCACGGCATGTTGCGCAGCTCGGCCGCCTCCTTGGCCAGCTGAATCCCGACGCGCCGCTCTCACGCGGCTATGCGCGGATTACCGACCGCAACGGCAAGACGCTGATCAGCGCGGCGGCCGCGACCAAGGCGGGCGGACTCAATCTCCGCTTCAGCGATGGCGAAATTGCTGCGCGGGTTGAGGGTTCTCGACCGAAACCCTATTCTCCGCCCACGCAACCCACGCTGTTCGAAGGCTGATCGACCAAATGCTGATGTCTGCAGGCCGCCCCGCGCGGCTTCATTACATGGCCAACCAGTTCCGTGTGCTCGCCTCGGGCGATCACGTCGTCTGCGCGGTCAGCGGCGAACGCATCCCGATCGACGAGCTGCGCTATTGGTCGGTTGCGGCACAGGAGCCCTATGCCAGCGCCGAAATTGCGACGCGGGCGATGAACGAGCAGCGCGGCTAGCCGACGCGCCGCGCGCTCACCGCGCGCCCCTTGGCGACCTTCAGGAAGAAATTGCCCATCGCGCCTTTGGTCAGATTGACAGTCATGCCCGGACGCGGATCGGTGAAGCGGCTGTCCGCTTCGGTGGTTTCCCACACCGCTCCGGTCGACAGGACGATGCGCCATTTGCCGTAAGGCAACGCGCGCGCGGAGCCGACCGTGTCGTTGAGCTCTTGCTCGTCCTGCTGGTCCTCGGCGTTGCCCTGCCGTCCGGCCAGGAAGCCGATGCGCGGGAGGTTGAAGCCGAACAGCCCCTTGCGTGCCTTCTTCACCTCCTGTCTGTCGACGATGACCACCTCTTCGCTCTTCTGCGCGGCATCCAGCGCGGCAGCCGCCTGATCGTAACAGGCGAGGCGCTGCGCATTGTCGACGATGCCGCGGCATGCCTGCAGCGCGGCATAGGGCCGCGCCGGCGGCGGCGCGTCGGCGGCGATCAGCGCGGTTCCAGCAAGCGCCAGCGCGGCGATGGGCACGGCGGCTTTCATGGCATTCTCCCGCAAGGACTTTTCGCCGCGCTTCATGACGCTCCGGCGGCGCAATGACAAACCTGTGACGGAAATATCACAGCGCCGTCCGATAACGAGGCGATGAACATTGGCTGTATTGCATCGCGCGGCGGGTGACTCGTACAGCGCAGCCTTCGGATTCCATGCTCGGAGTCCGTTTTGAACATTTTTAGGGACGGTTCGGGAATAACCGGACCCAGCTAGGGGAAAGACCGAATGCTTAGCTCCTCCACGCGTCGCACGCTGCTCGCGTCGACCATCATTGCCGGCTCGCTGATCAGCAGCCAGGCGTTCGCGCAGGGTCAGGCGACTGCCGCCAACCCGACCGCGGATGCGACTGCTGCCGCCGACGATAGCCAGACGATCGTCGTCACCGGTTCGCTGTTGTCGAACCCCAATCTGGCCCAGGCGGCCCCGGTGAACGTGACCACGGCCGAGGAAATCAACCTCCGCCAGAACAACGTCGCCGAAGAAGTCCTGCGTGACATTCCGGGTATCGTTCCCGACGTCGGCTCGGCCGTGAACAACGGCAACGGCGGCGCGTCGAACGTCAACCTCCGCGGCCTCGGTTCGAACCGCAACCTGGTTCTGATCGACGGCAACCGCATCGTCCCCGCCGACCTCGCCGGCGTGTTCGACTTGAACAACATTCCGCTGGCACTCGTCGAGCGTGTCGACTCGCTGACGGGTGGTGCATCGACCACCTACGGCGCGGACGCCATCGCGGGTGTCGTCAACTTCGTCACCAAGAAGAACTTCTCGGGTGTCGAACTGTCGGTCGGTGAAAAGATCACCGAGCGTGGCGACGGCAACTATCTGCGTGCCGACGTAACGATCGGTGCCAATTTCGACGACGGCCGCGGCAACGCGGTGTTCTCGATGGGCTATCAGGAATCGGATCCGGTCTATCAGGGCGACCGTGACGTCTCGCGCGATTCGATCGACTCGTTCTCGGGCACGCTGGGCGGCTCGGGCACGGCGGTTCCGTCACGCTTCACGGGCACCCGTCCGCTGATCGCGGGTACGACGAACCCCAACGTCACCCCGCAATACACGCAGACGGGCGTGACGGCCAACGGTACGCCGATTCTGACGCTGACCACGGGTGGCGCCGCCAACGGCGGTGCGCGCTTCATCAATCCAGTCACTGGCGGCACCGGCGCCGGCAACTTGTTCAACTTCAACCCGTACAACGTCTTCCAGACGCCGTTTAAGCGTTACAACATGTACGGTTCGGCCAACTACCAGATCTCGGACGCCATCGAGGTTTACACGCGCGGGCTCTTCTCGAAGAACCAGGTGTCGACGATCATCGCGCCGTCGGGTGCTTTCGGCATCGCTTCCGTGATCAACCTCAATAACCCGCTGCTCCCCGCGGTTCTTCGCAACCAGTTCTGTGCCTTGAACGTGGCGCCGACCGTTACCGGCGTTGATGCGACGGGTGCTGCGGTTGCCGGGCAAACGGCCTACACGCCATTCCTGACCCCGGCGCAGTGCGCCGCTGCTGCGGCAGCGACTGGGCCGACCGACCCGAACTACCGGACGGTTACCACGTCGCTCAGCCGTCGTGCCGTTGAAAGCGGTCCGCGTCTGTCGGACTTCGCGACGACGCTGTTCGACTATCGCCTCGGCTTCAAGGGCGCGATAACCAGCACGATCAACTGGGACCTGTCGGGCGGCTACGGTGAATCGGAAAACCGCCAGCGCATTCAGGGTTACACGCTGAATTCGCGTTTCCGTCAGGCGTTGCTGTCGAACAACGGCACGACCTGCCAGGATCCCTCGAACGGCTGTGTCCCCGTCAACGTATTTGGGGCGCAAGGTACGATCACGCCGGCGCAGTTGGCCTTCCTTTCGCAGGAATCGTCGACCTTCCTGAAGACGACGCTGTCTCAAGCGCGGGCGCTCGTCAGCGGTGACTTCGGTGTGACTGTTCCGTGGGCGAGCGATGCGATCAGCTTCGCGGCTGGCGGGGAATATCGCCGTTACACCGGTCAGCGTCGCTCGGACGCGCTGTCGAAGTCCGGTGACCTCGGCGGTGCTGGCGGTGCGACCCCGGACATCGACGGCTCGTACGACGTTTACGAAGCGATCGGCGAACTGGCCATTCCGCTGGTGCAGGACAAGCCGTTCTTTGACTCGCTGTCGATCAATGGCGGCGTGCGTTATTCGCACTACACCATCAACACGCCGACCAAGCCGAAGTTCAACACCACGACCTGGAAGGTCGAGGGTGTTTGGTCGCCGGTGCGTGATATCAAGTTCCGCGGCGGGTATTCGCACTCCGTGCGTGCGCCCAACATCGGTGAACTGTTCTCGCCGCAGAACACGGTGCTGACGTCACTCGGTCAGGATCCTTGCGCGGGTGCCGCTGCGGCTACCAACGCAAACCTGCGTGCGGTGTGTTTGGCTCAGGGTGCTCCGGCAACGACCATTGGCTCGATCCCGAACCCCACTGCCGGTCAGGCGAACATCACGACCGGTGGTAACCCGCTCCTGCAACCTGAAAAGTCGAATTCCTACACGGTTGGTGTTGTGCTCCAGCCGACCTTCCTGCCGGGCTTCTCGGCAACGGTCGACTATTACAACATCAAGGTGAAGGACGCGATCACGACGCCGACCAACGCCGACTTGATCACCTCGTGCTTCGGCACGCCGGTGAATGGCGTCTACAACCCGACGGCAGCTGCGGCGTCGTCGCAGGCTTGTACTCAGATCCGTCGTAACACGCTGACGGGTAGCCTCGACGGCGATCCTTCGATCTCGAAGGGTTTGTTCGGTGCGCTGACCAACCAGGGTAAGTTGAAGACCGACGGTATCGACGTGGCGATCAACTATCGCACGCCGCTGGGCTTCATGGACTTCCTGTCGGAAGGCACGAAGCTGAGCCTGAGCTTCGTCGGGAACTACACCTTCTCGTCGAACTTCAAGGCGAACCAGAACAGCGCGACGTCGTATGATCGTGACTGCACCGGCTATTATTCGACGAACTGCGGCGGCATTCAGCCGAAGTTCCAGTGGACCCAGCGTACCACGCTGACGTTCGGTGATGTCGACGTGTCGCTCCAGTGGCGCCACATCGACAAGGTAAAGTACGAGGGCACCGCGAGCGATTACATCGCGCGTGGTTTTACCAACGGCAACCACTGCCTGTTCCCGTACATCAATGCGACGGCAACGAGTGCGACCTGCCCGACGGACAAGCAGCTGCTCAACACGCCGGCCGGTTACACCGGGTTCACGGCTGGCAAGAAATACAACTTCAACGAAATCAAGGCGTATGATTACTTCGATCTGTCGCTGCGGTTCGGCCTGACCAAGAACCTGGACGTCACCATGCTCGTCCAGAACTTGCTCGATAAGGACGCGCCGCTGATCGGTGCGAACTATGCCGGGTCGACCGCCTTCAACAGCGGCAACACCTTCCCGTCGACGTACGACGCGCTTGGTCGCAAGTACTCGGTGGGTGCGCGCCTCAAGTTCTGATCGCGCAGATCGACCAACAAATTGGGGCGGGTCTTCGGATCCGCCCCTTTTTTTTGTCTCGGTGCCCTGTCAAGGCGCGACGATGACGAGCGCGCGTGCATGGAATGATCGGGGTATGGCCGCGCTCAACGCCGGCCAGGCGGCCGATGCCGTGGCCGCCTTTACCGAAGCGACAAAGCTCGACCCTAAGGCGGGGCCGCTGTGGCTCAACCTCGCCAAGGCTCACCGCTTGTCCGGCGACGATGCCGGGGAACACGCCGCACTCACATGCGCGCTTGCGATCGACCAGCTTGATTTCATGGCGCAGGTTCGCAAGGCCGAGCTACACGAGCGCCGCGGCGAAGACCGTGAGGCCGCGACCCACTGGAGCGCGGTCGCCCAGCTCGGCGCGCAGATGCCGCCCGGCGATGCTCTCAATGTTCTGCTGGCCCGCGCCCGCGCGGCGATATCACGGCAAACTCAGGCGCTGGCCGACGCGGTCGAGGTCGAACTCGGTCAAGACCTCGTCGCTGCCGATACGGTGACGCGCCGCCGCATGACCGCGGCGATCGACCATGCGCTCGGCCGCCGGGCGATCTACGTCAACAGCTGCGCCGGGCTGCACTATCCCTTTCTGCCCGCCGACGAATATTTCGACCGTGCACATTTTCCCTGGCTCGCGGCGCTCGAGGCCGAAGCCCCGGCGATCCGCGCCGAATGGGAGGCCCTGATCCGCGATCGTGACCCGGGGTTCGTCCCCTATGTCAGCCTCGCCCCCGGCACCCCCGAGAACCCGTGGACGCCGCTGAGTGATTCATTCGACTGGTCGGCGCTGTATCTGTGGAAATATGGCGCGGCGCAGCGCGCGCTCGACGCCAGTCCACGCACCCGCGCTGCGCTGGAGGCAGTTCCTAGCATGGTGATTCCCGGTCGCGGGCCGACGGCCTTCTTCTCGCTGCTCAAGCCCGGCGCGCGCATTCCGCCGCACACCGGCGTGTCGAACATTCGCGCGATTGGTCATCTGGCGCTGTCGATCCCGCCGGGCTGTGGCTTTCGCGTCGGCGGCGAAACACGCGAATGGCGCGAAGGGCAGGCGTGGCTGTTCGATGACACGATCGAACATGAGGCGTGGAATACCAGCGATCGACCGCGCGCGATCCTGATCTTCGACGTGTGGAACCCGCATCTCAACGCGACGGAACGCGACCTCATCACGCGCTATTTCGTGGCAGCCGACGCGGCGGGACAGGGGCTGCCCGCATTCGACTAGATTCCACTGCCGTACTGCGATATTTACCTGTCTGTCGTAATTCTCGGGTGGAACCAGACACATGTCGATGATTGCCGCAGTGATGATGTTGGCGGGTGCCGCACCCGCAACCGATGCAACTTCGGCACAGCCGATGGATCCGGGATCGCGCGTCCGCTGTATCCGGGAAGAGGTCATCGGCAGCCTGACGCAGAAGCGCCGGGTCTGCCACACGGTGCGGGAATGGGACGCGATCCAAGGCCGCGCGACTGACGAGATGCATCGCATCATTCAGCCCGGTCAGCCGGTCATCAACAACTGAATTACTGCCAGTTTCGGGATATCAAATCATGATTTTGACTTTGCTGGCGCTTGCCGCCGCCACGCCTGCTACCACGGACGACCCCGCCACCAAGGTCAAATGCGTCCGCGAAGAAATCATCGGCAGCCTCGTCGGAATGCGGCGCGTCTGCCACACGATCGCCGAATGGGAAGCGATTAACCGCGCGCGTGCCGAAAACGCCCGTCAAGTCGTTGGCGACACTCAGGTCTCGCAGTCGAACGGCCGCGGCGGCTGAGCTGCAGCTCAACCCGCAGCGATCGCTAACCCGCCCTCGCCTTCGTCGACCTTCACCGTCGATCCATCCTTGACCTCGCCGCGCAGGATCGCGTCGGCGAGCGGGTCTTGCAGATATTTCTGCACCGCGCGCTTCAGCGGCCGTGCCCCGTACACCGGATCGTAGCCGACCCGCCCGAGCCACGCCCGCGCGGCGTCGGTCAGGTCGAGCGTCACCTTCCGATCCGCCAGCAGCTTCTGCACGCGCCCGACCTGGATATCGACGATCGGCCCCATGTTCGCCGCGCTGAGGCGGTGGAACAGGATGATCTCGTCCAGCCGGTTGAGGAATTCGGGGCGGAAATGCCCGCGCACGACATCCATCACTTGCGGCTCGACTGACTCGATCGATTGGTCATCGGGCAGATTGGCGAGGAATTGACTGCCCAGATTGCTCGTGAGGATGATCAGCGTGTTGGTGAAATCCACCGTCCGCCCCTGACCATCGGTCAACCGCCCGTCGTCGAGCACCTGCAGCAGCACGTTGAACACGTCGCCATGCGCCTTCTCGACTTCGTCGAACAAGACGACCTGATACGGGCGGCGGCGGACGGCCTCGGTCAGCACGCCGCCCTCTTCGTAACCGACATAGCCGGGAGGGGCGCCGATGAGCCGCGCGACCGAATGCTTCTCCATGAACTCGCTCATGTCGATGCGGACGAGGGCGGAATCGTCATCGAACAGGAAACCCGCCAACGCCTTGGTCAACTCGGTCTTGCCGACGCCCGTCGGCCCTAGGAACATGAAGCTGCCGAGCGGGCGGTTGGGATCCTGCAGCCCCGCGCGGGCCCGCCGCACCGCGCGCGACACCGCGGCCACTGCTGCATCCTGCCCGATGACGCGCGCACCGATGGTCGCTTCCATCGCCAGCAGCTTTTCGCGCTCGCCCTCCATCATCCGGTCGACGGGGATGCCCGTCGCACGGCTGACCACCGAGGCGATATCGTCGGCGGTCACTTCTTCGCGCAGCATCGCGGAGGATGACGCG
>DATJIN010000035.1:0-44076 GCA_035493275.1 Sphingomonas sp.
CATGGCGGCGCATCCACTGCATGACGATTTCTCGGCGGGTTTCGCCGAGGGACAAAGGCTCGCCCAGGAATTGTTTGGCCAGGAACGGACCGCTTTGCAGGCGCTGATCGCCAATGCCGAGGCGCTGCAGTCCGAACCGAGCGAGGAACTCGCCGTGCTCATCGCCAACGCGGTCGAACGGCTGGTGACACAGATCACCGGCCAGATCGTGCCGGACAAAGCGTGGCTCGAGACCCAGGTGGCGCGCGCGGTCGAACTGATCCAGGAAACCGACGCCCAGCGACGCTTGCGGCTGCATCCTGACGACGCAGCCCTGCTCGCCGACGCCGATCCAGGCTGCGCGATCGTCCCCGACGAAGCCCTGCAGCGCGGCGAAATCCGCGTCGAATGTTCGACCGGCTGGGTCGAACAGGGCGTGCCGATGAACCTTGCGCGGTTGCGCACTGAATTGTCGGTCGGATGAGCGGACGCCTCGCCAGCAGCGCCGCGATGGTGCTCGACGGGCTGACCGTTGAGACCCAGCCGCGCCGCATCGGGATTCTGAAATCGCATGACGGCGTCGTCCTCGAAGCGGCGGGCCTCGGCCAGTCGCTCGGCGGCGGCGCGCGCATTACGGGTGCGAACGGCGCGACGATCCAGGGCGAAGTCGTCGGCTTCCGCGGCGAAAACAGCCTGATTGCGCCGTTCGATCACGGCGTCCCGCTGAGCGCGGGCAGCTTTGTCGAACCCGATGGTCATGCCAGCCAGGTCGAATGCGGCTCGCATCTACTCGGCCGAGTGATCGGTGCGCGCGGTGAACCCTTGGACGGACGCGCATTGCCACCGATGCGGTTCGGCTGGCCTCTGGCCGGACGTCCGCGCAATCCGCTGGATCAGGCGCGGATCACAAAGCCGCTCGACCTCGGCGTGCGTGCGGTGAACGCCGTCCTTACCGGTGGTGAGGGACAGCGCATTGCCATTGTTGCCGGTTCGGGCGTCGGGAAATCGGTGCTGATGGGCCAGATGTTGCGTGGCGCCGACTGCGATGTGATCGTCGTCGGCTTGATCGGCGAACGCGGCCGCGAAGTCAGCGATTTCCTCGAAACCAAATTGACCGGCGAGGCCAAGCGCAAGGCCGTGGTTGTCGCCGTTCCCGCCGATCATCCGCCACTGCTGCGTCTGCGCGCCGCGATGCGGGCAACGGCGATTGCCGAATTCTTCCGGGCGGAGGGCAAGAAGGTTCTCCTCCTCATCGACAGCCTCACACGCGTCGCGCATGCGCAGCGCGAGATCGGCCTCGCCCTGGGCGAGCCGCCGACGATCAAGGGCTATCCGCCTTCCGCCCTCGGCCTGATCCCGCGGCTGATCGAGCGCGCCGGTGGCGACAAGAAGAGCGGCGGGTCGATTACCGCGATCTACACCGTACTCGCCGATGGCGGCGATACCGAAGATCCGGTAGTCGATACCGCGCGCGCGATCGTCGACGGACATATCGTCCTGACGCGTACGCTGGCGGAACAGGGCGTCTTCCCGGCGATCGATATCGGCAAATCGCTGTCGCGTGTCATGACCGACATTGTCGACGACGACCACGCCAAGGCTGCTTCACGAATGCGCAGCTTGTGGTCGGCCTACGAGGAAAATCGCGATCTGGTGCTCATGGGCGCCTATACCGCGGGATCGGACGCGCTGCTTGATGAAGCCATCGCTCGGCGGCCGGAGGTCTTGGATTTCATGCGCCAATCTCCCGACAGCCGTGTCGATTTGCCGACATCGCGTGACGCACTGGTCGAAAGGTTCGGGGCATGAGCGCCGCCACCGCCCGCCGCCAGCGCCTGATCCGTGCGCGTGAAATCCAGCATATGATGGCGGCTGCGGCGAGTGCTGCTGCCGAGCAGAAGGAACAACACCTTCAGGGCATTGCCACGCGCATCGCCGGGTTGCGGCAGGGCCTGTCGGCCAACACCGGCTATAACCGCGCAACCGATCTGGTGGTGATGGGCGAACTCGCCACGCGTCTCGAAGGCGCCCAGAAATCACTCGTCCCGCATCAGCAGGCGGCGCGGCAATCGACCGAGATGGCCCGCGCCAAGACGATTCACGCCGCGCTCGCCGAGCGCCGCATCACCCGCCTCGATGAAAAGCGGAGTGCCGAAGAAGAACGCCAGCGCGACCTGCGCCAGATGGCCGCGCCGCGCCGCATGGTGGCGCGATGAGCATTTCCATCAGCCCCGCACCGGCGGCGAAACCTGCAGGGCCCGAGGCGGCGACGCCGGGCAAAGGGGCGGACGTGCTCTTCAACAAGCTGATCGGCGCGGTCGCGGTCCAGGGCGCCGACACGCCGGTCGAGCCGCAGCCCGCGCCCGGCGCCAAGCCCGCCGACCAGGCGCTGGATGCGCTGCTCGCCGCGCTCCGATTGTCGCTCACACCCGGGACGGTAAGACTCTCGCTGCCGGGGAAAAAAGCAGGTGTTAGCGAAAAGACGCCTCAGGCGAGGGGCAAGACCAATGAGGATGGCGAGCTCCAGGACGCGGCCGCTGCGCTCCTTGCCGCGCTGAATCTGCCAACCACGCAGCCGCCCGAGGCGATCAAAACGCTGTCCGGACAGGCGAGAGAAGTGATCGACGACGTGCTCGCCAAGGCCTCCTCATCGTCATCTCTCACCAGTTTCGGCGACACGACGCCCTTGGCGCTGCCAGCGCAGCTGCCTGCCGATCTCGCGGCACTGGTCGACCAAGTGCAAGTCAAGGCGCCCGATCAATCATCGCCGGTCAATGCCCGGATCGACCGCCTGGTCGACACCGCGCGCGATGCGGCCTGGCTCGACCGGCTCAGCCAGGACATCGCCGCCAGCGCGGGTTCGGGCGACCGGCTCCGCTTCAAGATGATGCCGCCCAATCTCGGCGCGCTCGACGTCTCGGTAGAGCGCCACGCGGCGGGGATGAGCGTCAGCATGACGACCCACACGACCGACGCACGAAACCTGATCACGGATTCGCGCCAGCAGATGGTCGACAGCCTCAAGGCTCAGGGCGTACCGCTGGTCCAACTGAGCCTCTCCACCGCAGGTGAGGACCTCGAACGGCACCGCCCGCCGACATTTTTTAACCATATCATCGAGGCCGCGCCCGCGTCTGGCACGGACCTTGCTGCACAGCCCGTTGTATCAACAACGGCGGAGCGAGTCGGTCGCTTCGCCTGAACGGGCGAACGATGGCAGACATAGTCGACGACACCGCAGCAAAGCCCAAGAAGAAAAAGGGCAAGAAACTCCTCGTCATCGGTGGCGGAGTGCTCATCCTCGCCGGCGGCGGGGCTGGTGCGGGCATGTATTTCGGCGGTTCGGCTGTCGAAAAGGCGCACGAAGACCCCAACCGGCCCATGCTCGTCTTGCGCGGCGAAACGCACGAGGCCGCGGCAGCGGGGGAAGGCGGTGGCGAGGACAAGGGCCCGCCGCGCCGTGTCGGCACCGTCGCCGCAGCCAGCGACACGATCAAGCCCGATCCGAAGAAGTACGAAATCGCCTATTACCCGCTCGAACAGTCGTTCACCGCGAACCTCGCCGATGGTGGCGGCTTCGCGCAGATCGGCATCAGCCTGGCCACCTATTTTGATAGCCGTGTCGGCGACAATATCGAACGTCAGATGGTGCCGATCCGCTCGGCAGTGCTGATGGTTCTGTCCGACCAGCAGGCCGAAGTCCTCGCCACGCCTGCGGGCAAGCAGATGCTGCAGCGCCGCCTGACCCAGGCGATCAACGGCGTCCTTCGCGAGAAGGAAGGTTTTGGCGGCATCGACAACGTCTATTTCAACAATCTGGTCGTGCAATGACGGCAGTTGCCGAACGCAAGGTCGAGCCGGCGGTGCTGGATGCGCCGCGGCTGCCGCCGGGAGAGATCCCCGGGCTCGACCGCGTGGCCCAGCGCCTCGCGCGCGGACTCGCGCAGACCTTGCCCGGTTACGGCCTCGAGGCGCGCATCGCCACCGCCGCCGTTCGCCCGGCGCGCGCGGAAAGCTGGCACGATCGCGTCGCCGGCGATGCCTGGATCCGCTTTGCGATCCCCGAAATCTCGTCGCACGCGACGGTGACGTTCCCGTTTCCGCTGATCGTCCGGGCGATCGACCGCTATTATGGCGGGGAGGGCGTCTGCGCGACCGATGCGCGCGAGCTGACTCCCGCCGAAGCCCGCAGCCTGCGCTCGCTGGGCAAGGCACTCGCGCCTGCGATCAGTGGCGCCTGGGGCGAAGTCGCGACCTTTTCGCCGGTCGTCGAAGATGCCGGCCATGCCGTGTCGCGCCCTGCCGCCGCCAAGCTCGACGAAACGCTTGCCGTGCAGGAGTTCACCCTGACCGACGCTGACGGCAAGGATTGGCAGATGACCTGCGCGATGCCGCAGGAGCCGCTGCACCGTCTGCCGGGCCTGAAATCCGATGCGGCGCCTGCGCGCGATGTTTCGCCCGTGTGGTCGCGCCATTTGCGGGAAGCCATGATGGACGTGCGCCTGCCCGTGCGCACCGTCCTGTCGCGTCCCGACCTGTCGCTGGAGCGCCTCCTGACGCTCGCGCCGGGCGATGTCATTCCCGTGCTGCTCCCCGCCTTCGTCCCGCTGAGCGTGGGCGGACGGGTGATCGGACACGGCACGATCGGTGAAGAAAATGGCCGCGCCGCCATCAGGCTGGAGCGGATGGAAGGAGGATTTGGACGGTGAGTGATTTGTCGATCGAAGCCGATCTGCCGCGCGGACGGCCCGCGGATCGCAACCTCGCGCTGCTCGGCGGCGTCAAGGTGCGCGTCTCGGTGGAAGTCGGCGGTGCCTCGATGCGCCTCGCCGACCTGCTGGACCTGGGCGAGGGCTCGGTGGTCGAACTTGACCGCCAGGCCAACGACCTGCTCGATATCTACGCCAACGGCACGCTGATCGGCCGGGGCGAGATCGTCACCGTCGACGGCCGCTACGGCGTCCGCTGTGTCGAAGTCGCGACGCCCGACGCCGCGACGCTCGGTCTGGACCGGCGCGCCTGACATGACCGAATACATTGTTCGCTTGTTGATCATGGTGCCGCTGATCGGCGGCATTGCTTATGGCTGCCTGTGGTTCTGGAAGAAGACCCAGGGCGGCATGCTGATGAATTTGCGCGCGCAGGACCGCGCGGTGAAGGTCATCGACGCGATCCCGATGGCGCAGGGCACTAAGCTCGCCGTCGTCGAATTTGCCGGGCGTACGCTGCTCCTGTCGAGCTCACGCAACGGTGTGACGCTGATCGCCGAGGGCGATGGTGACTTCGCCAATGTCTAAATTGTTTCGCGCGCTGCTGCTCGCGGCGCTGCTGATCCTCCCTGCTGCGCCGGTCTTCGCGCAGGCGGCGCCGCCCGCCGCCGCGCCGGCGCAGACGCAGGTGCCGGTCGTCGCACAGGTGACCGGCCCGTCTGCCGCGCCCGCGCCGATTGGCCAGCCGGGTCCGGCCGCCGCACTCGGCAAAATTGCCGGTTCACAGCAGCTGTCGCTTTCGCTGCAAATCCTCATCTTGATGAGCCTCTTGACGGTGCTGCCGTCGCTTATCCTGATGATGACCAGTTTCACGCGTATCATCATCGTACTGTCGATTTTGCGGCAGGCGCTTGGCCTCCAGCAGACCCCGCCGAACCAGGTGTTGGTCGGGCTGGCCATGTTCCTTTCGCTGTTCGTGATGCAGCCGGTGCTGACCCAGGTGAACGAAACCGCGCTTAAACCCTATAACGCGAACCAGATCACGCTCGACGAAGGCATTTCTCGTGCGGGCGTGCAGTTTCACAAGTTCATGGCGGCGCAGACGCGCAAGGCCGACGTGACGATGTTCACCAAGCTCGCCAAGGCGCAGCAAGTCGCGAAATCGGAAGACATTCCCTTCTCGATCCTGCTCCCCGCGTTCGTCACGTCTGAACTGAAGACCTCGTTTCAGATCGGCTTCCTGATCTTCCTGCCGTTCTTGATCATCGATCTGATCGTCGCCTCTTCGCTGATGTCGCTCGGCATGATGATGCTGTCGCCGACAATCATCTCGCTGCCTTTCAAGCTGCTCCTCTTTGTCCTGGTCGATGGCTGGGCGCTGACGATGGGCAGCCTCGCCAGCTCATTCGTCAGGTAGTCCGATGGAAGCCGATTTCTTCGTCGCCTCCGCGTCGCACACGATGTGGATCCTGATGCTGGCCTGCGCCCCGCTGCTCATCCCGACCCTCATCGTCGGGGTGCTCGTCGGCATGGTGCAGGCGGCGACCTCGATCAACGAAGCAACCCTCACTTTCGTCCCGAAGTTGATCGTCTTCGCGCTGGTCATCATCCTGTTCGGCAGCGCGATCCTCGTGCTGCTGACCGATTTCACCCAGGATATCTTCGCGCGCATTCCTGAAATCGTCCGGTGATCACGACCTCGCTCACCGCGCTGCAGCCGATGCTGCTGTCGCTGATGCTGGCGATGATCCGCCCCGGCGCGGCCTTGCTCGCCGCCCCGATTTTTGGCGCGACGGCGATCCCCGTGCAGGTGCGTGTAATTCTGGCGCTCGCCGTGGGCGTGCCGGCCGGCAGCGCATGGCAATTCAACGGGACGATGGATTCGATCCTGTCGCTCAGCGGCATTGTCCTGATTATGGGCGAAGTGGTGCTCGGCCTGGCTCTGGGCTTCGCATTGCAGATCGGCTTCGCCGTTGCGCTGATCGCGGGCGAAGCGATCGGCAACGCCATGGGAATCGGTTTCGCGGCGATGGCCGATCCTGCGTCGGGGCACAGTTCCACTGCAATCGGCCAATTCCTGAACCTGCTCGCCGGGGTGCTGTTTCTCGCCGCCGGGGGGCATCTCGCGCTGATCGAGATCGTGATGAGCAGCTACCGCACGCTCCCGCCCGGAGTGTCGTGGCTTACGCCCGACGCAATGATGGGGCTGGTGCAGTTCGGCGGGCTGATGTTCGCTGCAGGCGCGACCGTCGCGCTGCCAGTAGTTTCGGTGCTGATTCTGACCCAGATCGCCATGGCAGTCGTCACCCGCGCCGCGCCCTCGCTCAATCTGTTCGCGGTGGGCATCCCGGTGACGATCCTTGCGGGGCTAGCACTGATGGCGATCGCAGTGCCCGTGCTGGCGATGGCGATACAACATGCGCTCGACCTGGGCATCGATCAGGCACGGCTGGTGGCGGGACTGTAAATGTCCGACGTCGATCGCGATTCCCAAACCGAGGCGCCGACAGCCAAGCGGCTGCGGGAGGCGTCGAACGACGGTGACGTTCTTCAATCCCGCGACCTCGCCACTGCGCTGATCATGATCGCCTGTGTCGGCTGGATCGCCATCGGCGGCGGCTGGACGATGGCGCACATGCAGAGCGTCGTGCGTTCAGGGCTGAGCTTTTCTGTTAATGATATCCGTGATTTCGCGCCTGGCGGCCGCGCCCTCGCGATCACCTCCTTCGCGCTCGCCCCTCTTGGCGCGCTGTTCGCAGCCACTATTGTCGCGGCAATCGCCGGGCCGGCGATGCTCGGCTCCCTCGGCTTCCGCTCCGGCGCGCTGGCGGTGAAACCCGGCAAGCTCAATCCGCTCTCGGGGCTCAGGCGCATCTTTGGGATGCAGGGGCTGATCGAGCTCGGCAAATCCATCCTCAAGGTGACGTTGCTCGGTGCGGCCGCGTGGTGGGCGCTGCATGGCCAATTGACGACCTTGCTCGGCCTGGCCAGCCTCGATCCGGCGGCGGCCTCGTCGGTGATCGGCAAAACGCTCGTGCGGCTTCTAATGGCTCTGACGCTCGCGCTCGCGCTGATCGGCGGGTTCGATGCGGTCGTGCAGTGGCGCCAGCGGCTCGCTCGGCTGCGCATGACCAAGGAACAGGTCAAACAGGAGCATAAAGAGGCCGAAGGAAGTCCCGAAGCCAAGGGTGCGCAAAAGCAGCGGCGCTACGAACTGCTCAACAGCTCGGCCCGCCGCGCGGTGACCGAAGCGAATGTGATCCTCACCAACCCGACGCACTTTGCTGTCGCTTTGCGCTATCGCCCCGGCGAGGACGCTGCGCCGACCGTCGTCGCGCGCGGCCGCGGCGAAACCGCACAAGCGATCAAGGCGCTGGCCAAGGAAGCGAGCGTGCCGCTGCTCGAATATCCGCAGCTTGCGCGTGCGATCTACTTTACTACGCGCGCAGGCCGCGCGATTCCGGCGGATCTGTACCTCGCGGTCGCGACGATCCTCGCCTTCGTCTTCAACCTCGACAAGGCGATCGAGGAAGGCCGCAGCCAGCCGCCGATTACCGTGCCCGAAGGCAAGCGTTTCGACGAACGCGGCCGCCGCGAAGCTTAAGGCGCGGCGTCAAAGGACGTTAAATTAGCTATGGTCACCACCACATCGGCATCGACGACGTCGAACATCATCAACAGCCTGGGCTTTGGCTCGGGCCTTGATGTGTCGAGCATCGTGTCGCAGCTCGCCGCCGCGTCGCGCGATCCCAAGATCGAAAAACTCGACACGCGCGACACCGCCAACAAGGCGAGCATTAGCGCGGTGGGTCAGGTGCGCTCGGACCTCGAAGCCTTTTCAACGTCGTTAAGCCAGGTGGTTGCGGGCGGCACGCTATCGGCGCCGCTGTCGCTGAGCGATCCAAACGTGCTGGGTGCCGCCACGGTCGCCGGTTCGGCAGGCCTGGGGATCGACACGGTCGTTCAGGTGAACCGGCTGGCCCAGGCGCAGAACAGCATGTCGGCGCGCTACACAGGCCGTACCGACAATCTCGGCACCGGCAGCTTCACGCTGACGGTGAACGGCGTGGCGAAGACCATCCCGATTACCGCGGGCAACGACACGCTCGACGGGATCGCCAGCGCGATCAACGATGCCGGCACCGGTGTGACCGCGCGCGTCGTCAATGACGGTACGGGTTACCGGCTCGTCATGCGGGGTGCCTCGGGCGCCGCGGGCAATTTCAGCCTCAGCTCGGCCGATGCCGGCCTGAGCGATCTGGCGGCGGGTATGACCGTGACCCAGGCTGCGCAGGATGCCGAGGTGGTAGTTGACGGCGTGACCTATACCCGTGCGACCAACAAGCTCGAAGATGTGGTCTATGGCGTGGTCCTCAACCTGAAGGATGAAGGCACGACGCGCCTGGTCGCGCAGAGCAACAAAGATACCTATTCGACCTCGCTGCAGGACTTCGTCGCGGCGTACAACGCGCTCAAGACTGACCTGACCGCGGCGATGACGGCGACGAAGAACGATTACGGGCTGCGCGCACTGTCCCAGCAGTTGGCTGGCCTCGTGTCGCAAACCGTCAGCAGCGGCACTTATGGCTCGCTGGGCTCGATCGGCGTACAGACGCTCAAGGACGGCACGCTGCAGTTCAACGCGGCGACGTTCGAAGCCGCCTATGCGGCCAACCCCGAGGCCGTCGTCGCCGTCTTTGTGCCGAAACGCGACGCGACGCATACGACCCTGACCGATCCCGGCATCGGCGGCGCGCTGGCCGCGATCAAGGGTTCCGCGCTGTCCACTGCTGGCGTGCTGACCAGCACGAGCCTCCGCCTGACGCGCGAGCAAAAGGACATCGCGACCGACCGGGCCAAGACGGAAGAACGCGAAACCAAGTATAAGGAGCGCCTCCAGCGGCAGTTCGGCGGGCTCGATGCGAAGGTCGGCGCGGCCAAGGCGACGCAAAGCTATCTGAAGCAGCAGATTGACCTGTGGACCAAAGGATGAGGTCGTCGGCTGCGCTGTCGCGCTATCAGGAAATCGATCTCGGCGGACGCGTGGGTTCGTCGGATCCCCACGCGCTCGTCACGCTGCTCTACGAAGAATTGATCGCCAGCCTCGACATCATCTCGCGCAGCATCGCCAACGGCGGGCACCTCGATCTCGCCCGGCATAGTCGCGCGCTGACCATTCTCGGCGCGCTAGAAAGCGGGCTGGACTACAAGGCGGGTTCGCTCGCGCAGAGCCTCGGGCAAATTTATCGCCAGATGCAGCGGCGACTGGCGTCGGCACGCGACGGTAATGTCGCGGCAGTCAACGAGGTCGCCGAGGGCGTGCGCAATCTCGCCAGCGCGTGGAAGGCGATCAAGACGTAAGAGTTAGGCGACGCGGTATTTCCGCATCTTTTCGATCAGCGTGGTCCGCTTCAGGGTCAGCAGCCGCGCCGCTTCCGACACCACCCCGTCCGCCGCGTCGAGCGCCTGCTGAATCCGTTCGGTTTCCAGCGTCTCGATCAGCTCGCGCAGGTTGATCGGCCCGTCGGCATCAGCGGGCATCTCTATCATCGGCGCCTCCGGGCGGACGTCGCGGATATAGGTGACGTTGTTGGTCTGGGGCGCTCGGCCGAGCAGTTCGTCCATCTCCGCGCCGCTGATCGATTCCCCGGGGAACAGCACACGCGCTCGCTCGAGCACGTTGCGCAGCTCGCGGACATTGCCCGGCCAATCATGCTGTTCGAGCCGCACCATCGCGAAGCGATCAAACTGCACGCGGTCGCGCTCGCCCATCTTGCGCTGAAAATGGTCGAGGATCGGCGCGATGTCCTCGGGCCGCTCGCTTAATGCGGGCAAATGCATCGGGATGACGTTGAGTCGGAAGTAGAGATCCTCGCGGAACCGTCCGGCGTCGATTTCCGCTCGGACATCGCGGTGCGTCGCGCAGACGATGCGGACATCGACCTTAACGGGGGCCGCGCCGCCAACGCGTTGGACCATCCCGTCTTCGAGCACGCGCAGGAGCTTGACCTGCATGTCGAAGCGCATGTCGCCAATTTCGTCCAGGAACAGCGTGCCGCCCGAGGCTTCCTCGAAACGGCCGATGCGCCGCTGCGCCGCCCCTGTGAAAGCGCCGCGTTCATGGCCGAACAATTCGGATTCGATGAGGTCCGCCGGGATCGCGCCGCAGTTCAGTGCGACGAATGGCTGGCCGGCGCGGTCGCTTGCCTGGTGAATGGCCCGTGCGACCATTTCCTTGCCGGCACCCGATGGACCCGAGATCATGACCGGCGCGGCGCTCGGGCCGACGCGGCGGACGCGGTCGCGGACGCGCTCGATCGCCGGGCTCACGCCGATGATCGTGCCATCCGCCTGCGTCTTCTCGACCCGCCTTGCAGTCGTTGCCATTTGCCCCGTAACCCCGTGTTGTTGGGGTTATGAATGACTTCTTAGGGTTACTTGCGGGTTAACGGTCGTTGCAGAACGTTTACGAAGCTCCCGAAGCCGGGTTCGCATCGCTCCACGTTAGCGTGATCGAAATACGCCGGTTGTGCGGGCTGTAGCGGTCCTTGCCGTCATACGGTTCGCGGTCGGCGACCCCTTCGATGCGGACGAAGCGGTACGGCGCCACGCCCTGCATCGCCAGCATCTGCCGGGTCATCTCGCTGCGCGCCGACGACAGCCGCCAGTTGTTCATCGTCGGGTCCTTGGTCCATGGGGTGGCGTCGGTATGGCCGCGGATCGTCAGCCCGTTGGGCATGCCCGAAATGCTCTCGCCGACGGTGCGCAGCAGCGCCGCGGCTGGCGCAGTCAACTGGTCGGTGCCCATGTTGAACATCGCGAAATCGGCATCGTCGACCAGGTCGATCCGCAGGCCGTCGCGTGTTTCGGTAAAGTGAACGCTCGAGGCGATCTTGCGCAGCCCGGGATCGCGCTTGAGCCGGTCCATCATGCCATGCTGCATCGATTGGAAGCGTGCTTGGTCCTCGGTGCGCCCGCCGCCTTCCTTGGGACCACCCTTGGCGTCCATCGGCAGCGTCATGGCACGCGTGCCGGTCTGGCCGGCGCGTGCCGGATATTTGTCGACCGAGGTGATTGAATCGCCGCCGAAGAAGCTGTTCGACCCGGCCGAATCCTGCTTCGATGGCACCAGTGTGGGCGCGAAATAGTCGGCCAGCGCCTTGCGCTGCTTCTCGTTGGTCGCGCCGAGCAGCCACATCAGCAGGAAGAACGCCATCATCGCCGTCACGAAGTCGGCGTAGGCGACCTTCCACGCGCCGCCATGATGGCCGCTATGCGCCGCAGGATAGATCTTCTTCACGATGATCGGGCGCTGTTTGGCGGCGTTTGGTTTCATTTTGTGGCCACCCTCAGGCCTTCGAACACGTCGGAAAAGCTCGGCTGGTTATGATGCGCGATGCCCGAACGTGCGGCTTCGATGACCAGCGGCTGCGGGTGGCCATGCAGTGACGCGATGATCAGCTGCTTGACGACCTGGTAGATCGCATTGTCTTCCTCGACGACGGTCTTGGCCTTGCTCGCAAACGGGCCGACCATGCCATAAGCGAGCAACACGCCGAGGAAGGTGCCGACCAGCGCCGAGCCGATCATCGCGCCGAGGATCGCCGGCGGCTTGTCGATCGAGCCCATCGTCTTCACGACGCCAAGCACCGCCGCGACGATGCCCAGGGCCGGCAAAGCATCCGACAGGCCTTGCAACTGTTCGGCGGGCTTCAGTGCATGGTGGTTGTGCGTCTTGACAACATTGTCCATCACGTCCTCGACCGCGTGCGGATCGAGATTACCCGATGACACCACGACCAGGCGCAGCGTGTCGCAGATCAGGTGGATCAGCGTGCTGTCGTTCAGCAGGCGCGGATAATCGGCGAAGATCGCTGATGATTTGGGTTCCTCGATATGCGGTTCGACCGCGACGGGTCCGTCGGTACGCAGCAGCTTCATCAGGCGCGAGACGAGGAAGATCGCGTCGAGGTAATCCTGCTTCTTGTACTTCGGCCCTTTGAACACCTTGACCAGGCCACCCATCAGCACCTTCAGGTCGGCGCCCGAATTGGCGATGATCAGTGAACCGACCGCAGCGCCACCGATGATGAGCATTTCGTGTGGCATCGCTTCGAGCACCGGCCCGAGATTGCCGCCCGTAAACGCAAAGCCACCGAAGACCAGCGCAATGAGAACAACAAGGCCGATGACTGGGAACATTGGGGCGGTCGACCTCGAAAGCTAAGGGCTGCTGTTATCGTTAACGGCCGGACCTGCCCCGGCTTGAGGGCTGTCAGCCCAAAATATCGAACAGGGTGCGGCGATTGATCCGGGCGAAGGCCGCCTGGGCGGCTTCCAGTGTGATTGTCTGGGCATTGAGCTTGGCGACCGCGGTCGTGATGTCGGTGTCTTCGATCGAGCTCTGCTCGGCGGTGACATCGGTCTGGCGGTTGGCGATCCGGTCTAGCGCCTTGTCGATTCTCGCGGCGCGCAGGCCCTGATCGGCGACGGCGATCGAGGTTTCTTCGACCGCTGACTTCATATCGCCGAGCGCGGCGCCGATCGCCGCCGGGTCATTGACTTCGAGCGCGGCGGCGGCGGCTTCGAGGCGCGCGTCGAGTGTGCCGAAAGCGGCGCTGCCCGTGGTCACCGGCTTGACCGTGTCACCGGCGCCAATCGGGATCGCGATGGCATCGACCGAAGCGAACAGCGGCTGGCCGAGCGATGATTGCGTTGCCCGCAGCTGGCGAATGTCGGCGGCCATCGAACGCAGCGCGAGCGCCTGCGTCTTGCGATCGCTGTCGGTCAGCGTGCCGTTGGCGGCGGACACCATGGTTTCGCGCGCACGGATGGTGATGTCCGACAGGCTCTGCAGCGCGGTATCGGCCTGCGCTGCCAGCGATTGGGCAAGGTTCAAATTCTTGGTCCAGACGCCCGTATCCGACGTGTCGCGCACCAAGCGCGAGACGCGCGTAGCCCCCGAAACGTCGTCGGACGGCAGATAGATTCGCTTGCCCGTCGAGATCTGCGTCTGCGTCTTCGCCAAGTCGGACGCGAGCCGTTGCTGGCGCGCGATCTCGTAATTCAGGGCGTTGCCGGTCACTGCGATCGTCATGGTCGGCGTTCCTAGAATGCGTTGAAGATCGACTGCATGGTCTCGCGCGCGACCTGGAGGATGCGCGCGGCGGCGTCATAGGCTTGCTGATACCGGATCAGATCGCCGGCTTCCTTGTCGAGGTCGACCGCGCTGATATTGTCGCGCGCCTGGCTGGTGCCGGTGAAGCGCGCGGTCGCAGCGGAATCGAGCGCGTTCGCGGCGGTGACCTGTTGCGACTGACTGGCGACAAGCTGCGTCCAGCCCGCCTCGGTGCCGGTCGCGCCACGCAGATTGCCAAAGGCCAGCGCATTGCCGTTCGACGCAGAACCATTCGCGGCGGCGACCTGTGTCGGATCGGTGATCAACGATGTCAGACCCGCCGCGGTCGTGCCGGCGAACAGCGGCTGTCCGCCCCCGCCATTGGCGTCGGTGCCCGCGCCGTGCTGAGCATTGAATTGCGATGCGACCTGTCCGGCGAGCGTATCGAGCGCTGTCTTCTGCGCCTTCACATGATCCGCCGCCTCGGCCATCCCGCCCAGGCTGCCACCCGAGACTGGCACGCCGCCATAGGCCAGCGTGCCATCGGCCGCCTGCGCTACGGTGATCGTTGTGCGCGTTGCGCCGCCAAGCAGCGTGGCGCTACCCGACGTCAGCGTTGCGGCACCCTTGGCGTCGAAACTGATCGAGACAGGGAGCGCGGTCGAAATGCGGTCGAGTAGCTTGTCGCGCTCGTCCATCAGCTGCGCCTGGCTGGTCGACCCGTCACGCGCGCGGAGCAGCCCATCATTGACGCGGGCCAGCGCGGCGACATCGCCATTGACTGCATCGACGCCGAGCGAGGCGCTCTGGCCGATCGCGGTGCTAACCTGATCGAGCGCGCCGGCAGTGCGCCGGAACGTCGCGGCGACATCATCGACCGACGAGAGAAAACTCTGGCGCAGCGTCGTGTTGCTCGGATCGGCGGCGAGCGCATCGACCGCGTTGAACGCTGCGGTCAGCGCCTTGCCGACGCCCGCGCCGCCATCGTTCAAGGCTCGCTCGACCGAAGACAGCGAATTGAGCCGCGCCGACGCCTGCCCGCTTTCCGAACCCGCAGTGCGCGCATCGGCGACCAACCACTGGTCGGTGGCGCGCGTCACGCCGGTTACGCGCACGCCATTGGGCAGCACGGTACCGGTATAGAGCAGGCCGTTCACGCCCGACGGCGCTTCGGTCAGGTTGATGTCGCGGCGGACATAGCCTTGCGTATTAGCGTTGGCGATATTGTCGCCAACCGTCTGCAACGCCTTGGAATAGGCACGCACGCTCGACGCGCCGATGTTCAACAGGTCGCTCATTTGACGACGGCCTTATTCAATTGTTTGGCGAGCAGTGCGCCGATGCCGAACACGCCCTGCTTGGACATGGCGTCGGCAGTTTGCGCGTCGGCCATTTCGCGAAAATTGTCGGTCGCGCTAGACCCGAACAGCTCGTCGCCAAGCTTGGCCTTGCGCATTTCGCCGAGGACCTGACGCACGAACACGGCCTCGAATTTCTCCGCGGCCTTTTTCAGTTCGGGATCGATCACCTTGGTCGCGGCCGAAGCCGCGTTCTGGGCGATCGCGGAGGCGACATTCTGAATCATAGGATCACCAGCTCCCCTTGCAGCGCGCCGGCCTGTTTCAGCGCTTCGAGGATCGCGACGAGATCGCCCGATCCGACGCCGAGGCGGTTGATCGCCGCGACGATTTCCGAAAGCGACGCGCCCTTCATGACGAAAGCGGGGGTGCGCTTTTCCTCGACGACGATCTGGCTGTTCGGCGTGATTGCGGTCTGGCCGCGGCTGAATGGCTCGGGCTGCGAGACTTGTGGCTTCTCGTCGATCCGAACGGTCAGTTTCCCGTGGGTGACGGCGGCGGGCATGATGCGGACGGCGCCGTTGATCACGACTGTGCCGGTGCGCGAATTGACGATGACTTTGGCCGGCGCGGCGGCAGGGGTGATCAGCAGATTCTCGATCCGGCTCATAAGCGCGGTGCGCGCCTCTGCGCCTTCGGGCGCGGCGATGGTCACGGAGACGCCGTCGACCGCGCGGGCGATGCCGCTGCCGATCGTATTGTTGATCGAATCGGCGACGAGACCGGCATTGGTCAGATCTGCGGTCGCCAGGTTGAAAGTGAGGGCGGGGGAGGTTGCAAAGCCGGTGTCGACCGCGCGCTCGATCGTCGCGCCGCCATCGATGCGCCCGACGCTTGGTACGTTGACCGTAACCTTGGAGCCGTCCGCAGCATCGACGCCGAGACCGCCGACGACGAGGTTCCCCTGCGCCATCGCATAGACCTGGCCGTCGGCGCCCTGCAGCGGCGCCATCACCAATGTGCCGCCGCGCAAGGACTTGGCCTTACCGATTGCGGACACAGTGACGTCGAGACGCGTGCCGGGCTTGGCGAAGGCGGGCAGATCGGCGGTGATGATCACCGCCGCCGAATTTTTGAGGCTGGGGTTTGACGTCGCAGGCAGCGTCAGGCCGAAGCGCTGCATCGCGCCACGGATACCCAGCGTCGAATAGTCCAAGCTGTCATCGCCAGTGCCGGCGAGACCGACGACAATACCATAGCCGGTCAGCTGGTTGCCGCGAACGCCGGAGAAGCTGCCCAAATCCTTGAGCCGCTCGGCCTGCGCCGGGACGGTCGCGAACAGCGCGATCAGGGCGAAGAACAGCGCGCGCATCAGAACGGGCTCACCGCAGAGAAGAAGCGCTGCAGCCAGCCTTGCTTGCTGCCGCGCGCGATTTCGCCTTTGCCGGTGTAACCGATGCGAGCGTCGGCGATGCGCGTCGAAAGCACGCGATTGTCAGGGCCAATATCCGCGAGGCGGACGATGCCCGAAAGCTGGATCATCTCGTCGCCGCGGTTGAGCGTCAGGCGTTTTTCGCCGCGCACCAGCGCAGTGCCGTTGGGACGGACTTCGACGATGGTGACGGTGATGTCGCCGGTCAGCGCGTTCGACTGGGCAGCGGTGCCATTGCCCTTGAACGCCTGATTGCCGCCCATCCCGACGTCGCTTGGCGAGAAGAGTGACAGCGGACCGGTGGTCGGCGGGGTCAGCCCAATGCTGCCGTCGCGGCCGGTCTGGGCCGAATTGGCCTTGGTCGCCTGCGTCCGTTCGGCGAGGACGATCGTCAAAATATCGCCGACGCCGCTGGCGCGCGCGCCCGTGGTCAGCGCGACATAGCTCGCGCCGGGGAAGATCGCGCCAGGGCTTGCCTGCGGCGCAACCATCGGCGGCAGCACCGGGCTGTAATCGGGCAGCGGCTTCTTGCGCGCTTCCGCCGCTCCGGAGAGCGCCAGGAGGGCAAGAGCAATCGCCTTAGAGCTGCTGGTTGGCATTACGCAGCATCTCGTCGGTGGCCTGGATCATCTTCGAATTGACCTCATAAGCACGCTGCGTCTCGATCATGTCGACGAGTTCCTCGACGACATTGACGTTCGACGCTTCCAACGAGCCCGCACGAATCGTGCCACGTCCCTCGATGCCCGGCGCACCGACCTGCGGCGCCCCCGAAGCGGGGGTTTCGAGCAACAAGTTATTGCCGATCGCCTGCAGGCCTGCATCGTTGATGAAGCTCGCGGTTTCGATCTTGCCGACTTCGGTCGGTTCGGTGGAACCCGCGATCGTCGCGGTGACGGTGCCATCGGCGCCGACCGAGATATTGGTGGTCTGTGCCGGGATCTGGATCTGCGGCGATACGGGCATGCCGTCCTGCGTCACCAGCGTACCTTCGGGCGATCGCTGGAAATTGCCGTCGCGGGTATAGGCGGTGCGGCCATCAGGCATCGTGACCTGGAAATAGCCGGCACCCTCGATCGCCATGTCGGTGGCGTTGCCGGTGGTCTGCAACGTCCCCTGCGTGCCGATGCGCGCGGTGCCGTCGATCGACACGCCGGTGCCCAAGTTCAGCCCTGTGGCATATTTGTTTTCGGCGGATGACGCCGCACCGGGCTGAGTGATCAGCTGATAGGCCAGTGTCGAAAAACTGGCACGATCGCGCTTGAATGCTGTCGTGTTCACGTTCGCCAGATTGTTGGCGATCACCTGCATGCGCATGTTCTGCGCATCGAGGCCCGTGCGGGCGACGTGAAGGGCACCGTTCGACATTCAAATCACTCCTATTGCGGCAAGCTCATGAGTTCGGCGCCGGCGCGATCATTGTCGCGCGCATCGCCGATCATCTTCAGCTGCACATCCCATTGGCGGCTCGCCTCGATCATCTGGACCAGCGCATCGGTGGCCGAGACGTTCGAGGTTTCGAGCGCGCCCGATTGTACTTTCGCGTCCGGATCTTCGGGCAGTGTGCCGCCACCCTTGACCCCGAACAGGCCGTCGAGTTGCTTGGCGATCGCCGTCCCCTTGGGGCTGACGAGGCGCAGCCGTTCGACTTCCTGCGGTTGCGATGCGTCGCCGCCCGCCGGGACGATCAGGATCTTGCCGTCCGGCGCGATGCTGATGCTGTCGGCGGGCGGCAAGGTGATCGGACCCCCAGAGCCCATCACCGGTTTTCCGTCGCCCGTAGTCAGCAGGCCGGTCGGAGAAACCTGCAGATCGCCGCGGCGGGTATAGGCTTCCTGCCCATCGTCGCCCTGGACGGTGAGCAGCGCATCGCCTTCCAGCGCGACATCGAGGTTGCGCCCGGTCTTGTTGATGGTGCCGGCGGTCATGTCGGCGTTGATCACCTGTTCGCTGACCGTGGCCGAATTGAACGCCTGCCCGTTGTTGAGCCAGACCGACTGCGCGTTCGCCATTTCGCCGCGAAACCCGGGGGTGCTCGCGTTCGCCAGATTGTTGGCGATAGCGGTCTGGCGCGACATCGAGCCGCGCATTGCCGCCAGGGAAGCGTAGATCAGCCGGTCCATGATCAGGCGTGGATCTGGAAGATCGTCTGCGTCATGTTGGACGCGGTTTCGATCGCTTTGGCATTCGCCTGGAAATTCCGCTGCGCGGAAATCAGCGAGACGAGTTCCTCGGTGATTTCGACGTTGGCGTGTTCGAGCGACCCCGACTGAATTTCGCCAAGCGGGCCGTTGGCCGCGGCGTTGATGGCCGGCGCGCCGCTGTCGCCGGTCGAGCGCCAGTGCGAGTCACCGACGGGGCGCAGGCCCTCGATTGCGGTGAAACTGGCGAGGGCCACCCGGCCGAGCTTCGCGTCCGAACCGTCGGCAAAGGTCGCGGCAACCAGACCATCCTTGCCGATCGAGACGTTGACCAGCGCCGCGCCGCTGCCGTTGGGCGAAGAGGCGGGCAGGTCGAAGTCAATCATGTCGGTCAAGGCCGTGCCGGTGACATCGCCATTGGCGTCGACGGGCAGCAGCTGAACGCGGCTGCCGATCGAGTCGATCACGTGGCGGTTGGTGTCGACCGAGAAGTTGCCCGCGCGGGTATAGGTGGTGTCGTTGCGCGGCGGCTGGCCCTTCACGACGAAGAAACCTTCGCCGCTGATCGCCAGGTCGAGCGTCTTTTCGGTCGTTTCGAGCGTCCCTTGGGTGAACTGCTGCTGGATGCCGATTAGCTTGGTGCCTTGGCCGGCGGTTTTCTTGCTCGTCTGAGTCGGCGAGCTGGAGAAAATATCGCCGAACTCGGCGCGGCTCTTCTTGAAGCCAATCGAGCCGACGTTCGCGATGTTGTTCGACACCACGTTGAGGTCGGTCTGCGCGGCGCGGAGGCCCGAGAGCGAATTGTAGAAGGACATGGCGGCTGCTCCTTAAGCGGCGGGGGTGGCGGCGGCGGGGGCCGCCGTCGTGTTGGCGAGGATTTGCTTGAGCACATCGGTCTGCGTGCCGAGCTGGGTCGCGATGCCCTTGAGTGTCTGGCTCATCTCGGTGGTCGACGACGAGGCCGTGATCTGCGCCATCTGCGCGATCATCTGGCTGTTGTCGTGCGCCTCGAACGGATCCTGCTGCTTCAGCTGCTCGGTCATCAAGCGCAGGAAGTCGGTCGACCCCAGCGTCTTCGACGACAGCGCCGTCGTGCCCGAATAGAGGTTGCTCGTGTTATTGGTGATGGCGTCGGTCATTGTCCGATCCTCAATGTGTCCAGCATCAGCGATTTCGCCGTCTGCAGAACCTGGACGTTGTTCTGGTATTGTCGGCTGGTCTCGATCATCTCGACCATTTCCTGGGTTTGATCGACGGCAGCGTCCCACACGTCGCCGTTGCTGTCGGCGACGGGATTGCCTGGGTCGTGACGCTTGGTCGGAGTCATCTGTGTCGCGTCGATGCGATCGACCGTGACGGTCGCGCCGCCCTGGCCGTCCATGATGGTGCGGAACACCGGCTTCATCGAACGATAGGCCGAGCCTTCGCTGCCGGTGACGGCATTGGCGTTCGCCAGGTTCGATGCGGTGGTGTTGAGGCGAACCAGCTGGGCCTGCATCGCGCGCCCGCTAATGTCGAACAGCGACATGCCGGCCATGGTTATTCTCCCTTCAGCGCGCGCTGGATCGTGCCGATCCGCGCATTGAGGAATGACAGGGTCGTGCGATACGCGACGGCGTTCTCTGCGAATGCGGTCTGCTCGCTGGACAGTTCGACGGTGTTGCCGTCGAGCGATGCCTGCAGCGGCGTGCGGTATTTGGTGGCGGCGGTCGTCGCGCTCAGGGCGTTCTGGCCCTGCTCGGCCGCTTTCATCGCTTCACCGAAGTCGATGTCACGCGCCTTGTAGCCGGGCGTCGACGCATTTGCGATGTTCGATGCGAGCACGGACATGCGCTGAGAACGCAATTCCAGCGCCTGGCCGTGCAGTCCAAAAAGTGGGTCGTTGCTCATCGTCTTTCGCTCCACGCGGAAGTCATCTGATGGGGACACAGCAATTGCCGTGCCAAAATGCGCCCAGCCGAAATCCGGGATGGCACGGGGCTTGCTGTCCGGTGGGCAAAGGAGTTTTTCCGATGCGCCTGACCATTTTGCTGTTTGCGCTCGCCGCGGCCGCCGCGCCCCAAGCTGTTTTGGGACAGGTCGGCTTTCAGGATTTGAACGCGCTCGACCGCCAGATCGCCGAGGCCACCGGCGGCCGCGCTGAGCCGCTCGACCGTCGCCTCAAGCTGCAAGCGTGCGCCGAGATGATTTCGATCAGCGCCGACGGCCCGATGCCCAGCGTGCGCTGCGGCGCCTATGGCTGGCGCATCGCCCTGCGCGTGAACGGTGGGGCGATGTACAACAACGCGCCCATCGCCATCCGCCGCGGGGACGAAGTGACGGTGACGATCGAAGGCAATGGCTTTCAACTCACCGGATCGGGGATCGCGATGGATGATGGTCGCGAGGGCGGAACCGTCCGTGTCAAAACTTCGACGACCGGCACGCCCGTCTCGGTGCGGGTCACGGGCCCGGGAACCGCGTCCCTGAGGGGATGATTTCTGACTAAAGGTTTTTTGGCGGCTTCCGTAAACACTGCATGCCCTGTCGGCTTTCCGGCAAGCATGCAGTCCAAGGAGCCGCGCGATGATCGAAAGGATCGAAGGGAGCACGCCGATCAGGCGCGTTTCTGCCGCGCTCGTGACAGGCGCAGCGACAGCGACGACACGCGCCGAGGTTGCCGGCCATTCCGAGCTCCTCGCCACCGCGAAAGCGCTGGCGGCGCAGCCTGCCCCGGTCGACCTGGCGCGCGTCGGGCAGCTCCGCGAAGCGATCCGCAACGGCAGCTACGCGATCGATCCGCAGTCGATCGCATTCGCCATGCAGGAGTTCGATGGTGAGTGACCGGGCGATGGACGCAGTGATTGCGGCCCAGGCACAATTGATCGAGGCGCTCGATCGCAGCGACGTAGCCGCTGTCGAGAATGCGACGCGCGCGCTCAACGAGGCGCTGGTCGTGCTACGGTCGGACCCGGCGTGGAACGCGCGGCCGTCGCGTCGTGACCAGGCCGAATTCGCGCTGCGCCAATGCGATGCGGCAAAGATGCGCGTGAACTACCTTGGCAGCGCCACGCGGGAGCGACAACGCAGTTTGGCTGCGATGCGCGGTGATGCCCGGGCCGAGACAACCTACCAGCGCCCCTCGGCGATGCGGATGCGGTTAGTAACCGCTTAACCTTTGCCGCGCGGCTGGCACGCCCTTTGCTTCATGCCCAGGCATGGCAGCGATTGATCCAATTTCGGGTACTCGGGTCCAGCGGGCGATTGCGTCCGCAGCCGAGCGTTCGGGCGTCGATTTCGACTATCTCTACAAACAGGCGCATATCGAAAGCGGGCTCGATCCCGCCGCCAAGGCGCGCACGTCGACCGCTTCCGGGCTGTTCCAGTTCACCAAGGGCACGTGGCGCAACACGGTGCTGCAGCACGGTGCCGAGCACGGCCTCGGCTGGGCTGCCAACGCAATCGCCCAGCAGACCGACCTCTCGGCTGTCGATGCGCTGCGCTTCGACCCCGAAGCGTCGGCGGCGATGGCCGGTGAGCTCGCTTCGGACAACCGCTCGGCACTGACCAGCGCGTTGGGCCGCGAGCCTGACGAGGTCGATCTCTACCTCGCGCACTTCCTAGGCTCGGCCGGCGCGACCAAGTTCCTGCAGGCGTACAGCGCCGACCCTTCGACGCCCGCCGCTGCGCTGCTGCCGCAGGCCGCAGCCTCGAACCGTACCGTCTTCTACAACGACAACGGCACGCAGCGCAGCGTCGGCGAAATCCGCGACATGTTTGCCGCCAAAATGGGCGGGGTAGCTCCGGCGACGCCTGGCTATGTGCCCGTGCGCAACGAAATCACTCAGGCGCAATCGGCTGTGAATGCCGCCCGCCCGCTCGAACTCGCGAGCCTCGAACCCATGCCGCACCGCCTGTCGCTCGCCTTCGCCCAGGCGAGCTATGCCAAGTTGAGTAACCTGTAATGAATTCTGCGTTGAACAAGAGCGTGTGGGCCAGCGTCGCGCGTGGTGGCGTACTGCCGATGGCGATCCTCATGCTGGTCGCCCTGATGATCGTGCCGGTGCCGACCTTCCTGCTCGACATAGGCTTTGTCGCCAACATCATGCTCAGCCTGGTCATCCTGATGATCTCGCTGAACGCAGCGCGTGCGCTCGATTTCTCGGCGTTCCCGACGGTGCTGCTGTTCGCCACCTTGTTCCGCCTGTCGCTGAACGTCGCCTCGACGCGGATCGTGCTAGTCAACGGGCAGAAGGGCGGGGCCGCTGCCGGCCACGTCATCGAAGCGTTCGGTCAGTTCCTTATCGGCGGCAACTACGTCGTCGGCATTTTCGTGTTCGCCGTGCTGATGATCATCAACCTGGTCGTCATCACCAAGGGCGCGGGCCGCGTGTCGGAAGTGTCGGCGCGTTTCACCCTTGACGCCTTGCCCGGCAAGCAGATGGCGGTCGATGCCGACCTCAACGCCGGCCTGATCACCCCCGACGAAGCCAAGGCGCGGCGTCAGGAAGTCTCGACCGAAGCCGATTTCTTCGGCTCGATGGATGGTGCGTCGAAATTCGTGAAGGGCGATGCCGTTGCCGGCATCCTGATCCTCGCAGTCAATATTCTGGGCGGACTCGTGCTTGGCGTCGTCAGCCACAACATGGCGATCGGCGACGCGGCGAAAACCTATCTGACCCTCGCCATTGGCGACGCACTGGTCGCTCAGGTGCCGGCGCTACTGCTGTCGATCGCCGCTGCCGCGATCGTCACGCGCGTCAGTTCACCGCTCGACCTGTCGGGCCAGATCACGAGCCAGTTCGGCGTGTCGAAAGCCTGGCTCCCCGTCGCCGGGATTATGGCGTTCCTCGGCATCCTGCCGGGCATGCCGCATGTCCTGCTGTTGGCGGGGGCGGGCGTTGCCGGGTTCATTGGCTATCGCATGTCCTTGCCCAAGCCCGTGCCGGTAGTCGAACCGGTCGAACTCACGGCGTCCGAGCTCGATTGGCAGGATGTCAACGAAGCGTCTCCGATCGTCCTCGAAGTCGGCTATGCGCTCATTGACCTGATCGACGAGCGCAAGGGTGCCCCTTTGATGGGCCGCATCACCAGCCTGCGCCGCCAGCTCAGCCGCGAACTCGGGTTCGTGCTGCCGATGGTCAAGGTTAAGGACGACCTGTCACTGCCAGGCAACGCCTATCGCCTGACGATTGCCGGCGTCGTGTGCGGTGAGGACGATGTTTATCCGAGTGAGCTGCTCGCGCTGGACGCGGGCGATTGCCTGCCCGGCGTCACCGGCCGCGCAGTCCGCGATCCGACCTTCGGGCTGCCCGCTTTGTGGATCGACGCCAACCAGCGCACCGACGCGATCGTTGCGGGTTACACGGTGGTCGACGCGCCAACGGTGATTGCGACGCACTTGAACGAAATTCTGGGCCGCGCCGCCGCCGCTTTGTTCGGCCTCGAAGAGGCGCAGGCCCTGGTCGAAGGCTTGAAAGTCCATTCGCCGCAGCTCGCTGGCGCGCTCACGCCGCAGCCCTACAGCCTCGGCGCGATCACGGCGCTGTGCCGCGGATTGCTGTCCGAACGCGTACCGCTCAAGGATTTCCGCCGCGTAGCCGACGCGATGGTCGAAGTCGCGCCGCAGGCGCTGCCGGGGCCGGCGCTCCTGGAGGCGGTGCGTCAGCGTATCGGCGGACTGATCGTTCAGCCGCTCGCGCCCATCAAAATGCCGATCCCGGTCGTAACCTTCTCGGGCGAGCTAGAGGAATTGCTCAGCAAGTCCGCGCGCGCCGCCCCCGATGCGCTGTGGCCGTTCGAACCGCAGCTGGCCGAAGGCGTGATGACCGCGCTTGAACAGGCGGTGCAGCCCGAAATGGCCGCCGCGCGCAACTTCGCCGTGGTCACCTCGCCCAATGTCCGCGCGCCGCTCGCGCGCCTGCTGGCGACGCGTCTGCCCGACGTGCCCGTCCTGTCGTTCAGCGAGCTACCCGAACATCGCCGCGTCGACGTCCTCCACGTCGTCGGCGGTGGCGGCGCTGGCCCGGCGCTCGCCGCGCCTGATGCCGTTGGAGAAATGGCATGACGACGGCGCTCGCCCGCAGCCGAAGGCTGGCCCAGGGACACAATCAATCGCTGGTCGAGGCGAACCTGCACATCGTCCGCAAGCTCGCGTGGCACGTCAGCGCCCGCGCGTCGAATGCGATCGAGCTTGAGGATCTGATGCAGATCGGCCTCGTCGCGTTGGTCGAAGCCAGCCGGGTTTATGAAGATCAAGGCTTCGCCTTCAGCACCTACGCTTCGACGCGCGTCAAAGGCGCGATGCTGGACGCGCTGCGCCGGACCGCCAAACAGTCTCGTGGCGCCTCGGCCACCCGCCGCCAACTTGAAGCCGCGCGCAAGGAGATCGAAGGCCAGACCGGCACCGCTGCGATGCCTGAAGAGATTGCCGAACATCTCGGCATTACCCTTGCCGAATTGCGCGAGCGCGAGGACGCTTCGATGCCCGTCGCCGAAGTCGGGCTGGCCGATGTCTATGCGGACGATAACGCCGCATTTGCGGACGACCGCGAGGATGTCGAGACGCTGCTCGACGACCAGCGCACCCGCCACATGCTCGGCGCCGCGATCGCCACTCTTGGCGAACGCGAGCAGACGGTTTTGCAGCTCTATTTCCTCGAGGAGCTGAACCTCGAAGAAATTGGACAGGTTTTGGGCGTTTCCGCCGCGCGCATCTGTCAGGTCAAGGCGGCGGCCCTTAAGGCCTTGAAAAAGAAACTGACATTGCCCTGTTAGGCCGCCAGCACGCCGATGTATCAGCGGCGACGCGTGTTGAATGCGCGTTGAGACCCCCGTTTTGTGCGCAACCAATGGTTAACCTTGTCGTTTGGACGGCGAGGAAATTGTCGCGCTCGTTTAAGTAAAAGGGTCTCACATGCGTAAAATTCTAGTTGCGTCGCTCGCTCTCGGCGCGCTCGCGTCGACTGCCAACGCCGCCACCATGGTGCAGTTCAACGCCGGAACTGCGCCCATCCAGGGCAATCTCTCCATCTTGCAGAATTTCGACGGGCTTGCCGCGGGCAGCTCGCTCGGTACCAACGCGTCGGTGTTCAGTGACAGCGTCAGCGGCATTGCCGCGCGTCCGGCGTACAATAGCACTGGCAATTTCGGCGCCGTGACGACGGGGGGGTCCTACAGTGTCAACTTCGGTCCGACGAACGTGTTCGGTTTCGCGCTCGGCTCGCTCGACACCTACAATTCGCTGACGCTGACTTACGCCGACGGGTCGACGAGCACCTACGACGGTGGCCAGATCATTCGCGACATGAGCTTTCCGAGCGGAGACCAAATCAGCGGGGATACCAACGGCCGCGTGCTGTTCCGCGTGACCGGCAATTCGCCGCGCATCGTCGGCGCCACGTTTGGATCGTCGGGCAACTCGTTTGAATTCGACGATCTAGTCGTGGCCGGTGTGGTCCCGGAACCCGCCGTTTGGGGATTGATGATCGCGGGCTTTGGCGCGGTCGGCTTCAGCCGGCGACGCCGCACTGCCGTCAGGACCGTAACCGCCTAGCACCGGCCTTGGCATCCTTGCTTAGGGTCACTGCAGAAGAAAAGGGGCGCCACGTGCGAACGTGGCGCCCCTTTTTGCTGACGTCTCGAAATCAGGCGTAGGTGACGCGCACGGAGCGGCGGCGCCGCGAGGCCGCGCCCAGGAAGCCGAAGCCCGCGATCAGCATAGCCCAGCTCGCTGTTTCGGGAACCGCGCCGCCAAGGTTGATATTGTCGAGATATCCGCCAAGCGAGTCGCTTGTCCCGATCGCTGCAAAGGTCAGGGTCGACGCCGATCCAACATTGAAGTTGATCGATTGCGGCATCCATACGGTGTCGCCAGCACCATTGCCGGTGATGTTGAAGATGCTGTTGCCGTTGATCAGCACGTCGATGCCATTGCTCGACGCGGCGATGCCCGGGCGCGCCGAATAGTAGAAATTCAGCGTGTAAAAGCCGGCTTCGATCGACCGCGACATCGCGCTGTTATTGTTGCTGTCCAGCTCGACCAAGTTGGTTTCCGAAAACGGCGTGCCAGCGGCATGGTTTTGGACTTCGATTCCGTCACCACCGCTGGCGGTCCAGCCTTCGATAGTCGGAATGATCACATACGACCCCGAGCCCAGGGCCAGGCTGTCGAAATTCGTCGAAAATGTCGTCGTCGCCAGCGACGGCGTGCTCACCGCGGCAACGACAATCGCCGCAAGCTTCAAAGCGTAACCCATCTGCTATCCCCCAACAGTGTGCTTGATTAACGACTCGGAACTATACCGAAAGTTGGGGCCGTTGTCTCGAGAATTGAGTCCCGATTTGGGTCAGTTTGCAGTGGGCGATCGTGCAGCGACGACGCGCGGCCTCAGGCGGCCAACCGCAATGCGAGCGGGGCCGGCCCGATCGGGCGGAATACGATTTCCGCCGCGATGGGCTCGCCGCTTACCGGCGCTGAGACCAGCATGAGCCCGCTCGCTGAGCAGGCGAACAGCTCGTCGGACAAACGTTCGACCCCGTCGTATACGGGCGTGAGCGGGGTGACGCGGTCCTTGGTTTCGAATTCGATGGTGCGCACCGTCGTCAACCCCACGCTCTCGATTTCGACATGGCGCGCGATGCGACCGAGCAGGATGCCTGCTTGAAGCCCGCCAGTGCCCAGAGGCACGGTCACCTTGAAGAAGCCGTCATGCGTCGGCCAGGCTTCGATCTCGACCAGTGCCTGATCATTGCCGCTGGCGACGATACACGGTACCGCGAGCGCGTTGCGGCGGACATCGGCGTCACGCAATTCGAGTCCGAAGCGCTGCTGCGCGAAATTGGCGAGCGCGAGGTCGAAGCGTTCGCCGCACAACTCGGCCGCGGGGAATAACCGGTCGGTGGTGCCCGCATAGCGCAGGCCGTTACGGCGCAGGTCCTGCTTGGCGGTATTGCTATCGAGCAGCTTGTTCTTGTCGCGTGTGCCCAGGTTCACGTCGTGCGCGAAAGTGCCCAGCAGGTCGTTCTCGGCCGCCGAAGGCAGAAACAGGAAACGGGTCAACGAGGCCGTCGCCGCCTGACGCTCGGCATCGAGATCGGCCGCGCCGGCGACACGTGCATAATCGAGGCACGCCGTCTGTACGGCGCTACGCACCTGTTGCTGGCGCTTGTGATCGCGTGCCGCGGAAAAAATGCCGCGCCCGTCGTCGCGGTAGTCGGTCACCGTGCCGAGCCCGCTGGTCACCAGCTGTTCGAGCGCGGAGATCGACCGCGTCAGCGCGAGGAGAAACGCGTCGTCATAATGATCGGTGCTGATGAAACCGGCCTTATCCAGCCCGCTGCAATCGTTCTCGCGCAGCAGCAGATACCGCCCGGCGACATGCAGGTCGGCGCGCTCGCTGAGCAACGCCGCGATCTCGTTCTGGACCGTGCCGTTATAGCCGAGATCGACGAACATCACCGCATCGCCGCGCTCCACGCCTGCACGGCGGAGATGCTTGACGATGCGGTCGAGGAACAGTGAACCCCGCTTCTGCACCTTCGCCGCCATGTCGGGCTGGCGCAAATAGCGGCGCATTGCGGGGAGATGGTCACCCATCTCCTTGCCCTCGCGCGCGGTGAGTAGCAGCTGATCGGCATGGACACTGAAGCGCTCGTGGCGCTCGCTTTCGAGATAGCGTTCGAGCGCCGCCGGATCGGCCAGCCCGCCGCGCCGTGCCGTGAAGCGGCTGATCGATGCGTAAAGCGGCTTGATGCCCGTGCGCGCTTCGCGGACGAGGCCGGGAAGGTGACCGTCGCGCAGTAGGTACACGGTCTTCACAGGACGCCCGGTTTTGGCGGCCAGACCGGCCTCTTCGGCTTCGAGCCAGCGATCGAACGCGGTCAGCACGGGGCCGATCACGTCGAAGCCGAGCGCGCCGACGTCGTCCATGTCGGGACGGCTGGCGAGTGCGGGGCGGTGCAATTGGTAGGCGGGCCTACGCCCACGCACCGCCGGATCCGCCAATGTTGCTGCTGCGGCTTCGAGCCGAAGCTGAGTCTCCTGAAGTGCCGAGAACTGGCGCAGATGGACGCCCTGGATGCCCAGCTTGCGCGGAGCGTCATGGTCCGCATGGCGATTGTCGCCGAGGTGCAGGATCTTGCCCGCGGCGATGCCAAGTTGCTCGAGCACCGGCTCGAACAGCCCGCCCGCTTTTGGCATGCCATATTCGGACGAGCAGAAAATATTGTCGATCAGGCAGATGACGCGCTCGCCGCCCGCGCGCTCGATCAGGTCGATCAGTTGTCCGGCATTGAGATAGGTGTCGCTGACGATCATCGTCATCAGCCCGCGCGCCTTGGCGGCTTCGAGCAACTGCACGATCGGCTCGAACGCGTAGCAATGCGCCGCTTCGGCATCGAGTTCCGCCTGCATCGCTGCATAGCGCGTCTCGTCGTCCGCGGTCGGCATCAGCATGCGGTAAATTTCGTCGAGCGTGACTTCGCAACCGCGCGCCGTCCGCGCCTTGGCCTCGGCGGTCATGCGCCGTTGGATCGCGCCGCCCTTTAGCGGAAGGTCGCAGAACACGTCCTTCGGCGCCTGTCCGCGCCGCCACAGCAAGGTGTCGAAACAGTCGAGGCTGAGGACCTCCACATCGGGGAAGCGGTCGAGCAGGCTGCCAATCTCGTGGCACGCGATCTGGGTGAGTGCGGACGGAGTTATGGTCATGATCCGGCTATGACCAACTGTAGTTAATAACGCGTTTGCGTTTGCGCCTCGCCGGACCGCGCTTATGGACGAATTGATGGCAGAACCCGCCCAGCTGCGCCGCATCGCGATCGACCGCGGCGGCACTTTCACCGATGTGGTCGCCGAACGCGACGACGGCGCCGTCGAAGTGCTCAAGCTCCTCTCGGTCGATCCGGGACGTTATGACGATGCGGCGGTCGAGGCAGTTCGGCGCCTCACCGGCATTGCCGCCGGACCGCTGCCGGCGCTCGACGTCCGCATCGGCACGACGATCGCCACCAATGCGTTGCTGGAACGCGCGGGCGAGCCGACGCTGTTGGCGATTACGCGCGGGTTCGGCGACGCCTTGACCATTGGGTATCAGGACCGGCCAGATATCTTTGCCCGCGCAATCAAACGCCCGCCGCCGCTGGCTGCGGCGGTGGTCGAGATTGACGAGCGGGTTGGTGCGGATGGGGTGATTTGTGAGGCCTTGAACGTCGAAAAGGCGTGGGAAAACCTGGGGAAATTCCGCGAAAACGGCCTCAAAAGCATCGCAATCGTGCTGGTTCACGGGTGGAAATACCCCGAACATGAGGCAAAACTCGCCGAAATCGCGCGGGAAATCGGGTTTTCGCAGGTTTCGGTGAGCCATCAGGTGGCGCCGCTGATCCGCCTCGTCGCGCGCGGCGATACGACCGTTGCCGACGCCTATCTGTCGCCCGTGTTGCGGCGTTACGTCGAGGGCGTCGAGCGCGAACTTGGCGCCCCCGCGCTGTTCATGCGCTCCTCGGGCGGGCTGGTCGCAGGCGACAAGTTCAGCGGCAAGGACGCGCTGCTGTCCGGCCCCGCAGGTGGCATCGTCGGCATGGTGGCGGCGGCGAAGGCGGCGGGCGAACCGCGCGTCATCGGCTTCGATATGGGCGGCACGTCGACCGATGTTTCGCTTTATGCCGGCGAATATGAGCGCCGCCAGGAAGCGGTCATCGGCGGCACGCGCGTCACCGCGCCGATGCTGCGGATCGACACGGTGGCAGCCGGCGGCGGATCGATTTGTGCGTTCGATGGCGGCGCGTTCACCGTCGGCCCCGAAAGCGCGGGCGCGGTGCCCGGTCCGGCCTGCTACCGTCGTGGCGGGCCGCTGACGATCACCGACTGCAATTTGATCCTGGGGAAGATCCGTCCCGAACATTTCCCGCCGGTGTTCGGCCCCAAGGGCGACCAGGCGCTCGATGCCGAAGCGGCACATCGACGTCTGACCGAACTGCTCGATCAAGTCGAAGCCGAGACCGGCAACCGCCCCGATCCGCAGAGCGTCGCCGAAGGGCTGATCGCCATTGCCGTCGCCAACATGGCCAATGCGATCAAGGCGGTTTCGGTCGCACGCGGGCACGATCCGGCGAGCTATGCGCTGATGAGCTTTGGCGGCGCGGGCGGGCAGCACGCCTGCCTCATCGCCGATGCGCTGGGCATGGACCGCGTGCTGGTCCACCCGCTCGCCGGGGTGCTCAGCGCCTACGGCATCGCGCTCGCCGACAAACGCGGGGTGCGGCAGAGCACGCTCGGCGTGCCGCTGCACGAGGAGTTTCACTGGCAAGCGGCGCTCGACAGGTTGGCGCGCGAGGCGTGGGCGGAACTGGACGCCCCGCGCGGGCGCGGCACAACCATCGCCACGCTTCAACTGCGCTATGCCCGCACCGATCACGGCATCGACGTGCCGCTGGGCAGCGCGGCGGAAATGACCGCTGCGTTCGAAGCCGCGCATCGCGAGCGGTTCGGTTTCGTCGGGCAAGACGAACTGATCGTCGAGCGCGCGCAGGTCGAGGCCGTGCTGCCGACGCGCCCACTGGTTCTGACTGCCGGGGTTGGTGGCGACGCGCATCACGACATCGTCGCGCTCGTCATGGCCGGCGCGCAGCGCGAGGCACCGCTATTCCAGCGCGACGCCCTCTCGGCCGGCAGAATTGTCGGCGGCCCCGCACTGATCATCGACCCAACCTCGACGATCGCGGTCGAACCCGGTTGGTCCGCTGAACCGCTGGCCGATGGCACGCTGCGCCTGACCCGCGCCGTCCGCGTGGAAGCCGCCGATGCGGACATAACGGTCGATCCCGTCCGCCTGGCCATCTTCGCCGGGCTGTTCATGGGCGTGGCGGAGGAAATGGGGTCGGCGCTTCAGCGCAGCGCGGCCTCGGTCAACATCCGCGAACGCCTCGATTTCTCCTGTGCGGTGTTCGATGGGCAGGGCAGCCTGATCGCCAACGCGCCGCACATCCCGGTCCATCTCGGCTCCATGGGCGAATGCGTGAAAAGCCTGATGGCCAGCCATGCAATGGCGCCCGGCGACGCGTTCGCGCTCAACGATCCGTTCAAGGGCGGCACGCATTTGCCCGACGTGACCGTGGTCCAGCCGGTGTTCGTGGGCAGCAACAGACCCGCCTTCTTCGTCGCTGCGCGCGGGCATCACGCCGATATTGGCGGGATCGCCCCCGGATCGATGCCCGCGGACAGCCGGACGATCATGGACGAGGGCGTGATCCTCGACGATCGCATCGTCGCCGGCGGCCGGTTCCTTGAGGCCGAACTGCGCGCCAAGCTGGGCAGCGGAGCGCATCCGGCGCGAAACATCGACCAGAATGTCGCCGACATCTCGGCCCAGCTCGCCGCCTGCGCGCGGGGTGCCACCGAAATGCAGCGCCTCGTCGCCGAGCAGGGTGCAGACGTCGTCACCAGCTACATGGCGCACGTTCAGGACCATGCCGAAGCGCTCGCGCGTCGGCGCATTCGCGAACTGAAGGACGGCGACTTCGCCTATGAGACAGATGACGGCGCCGTGGTGCGCGTCGCGGTGCGGGTCGGCCCGGATGGGACGCTGACCATCGACTTCACCGGCACCAGCGACCAGCGCCCGGGCAACACCAATGCTCCTTACGCCGTCACCCGCGCCGCCGCGCTCTACGCGCTGCGCACGCTGATCGATGCCGATGTCCCGCTCAACGACGGGTTCCTGCGCCCGGTGACGCTGATCGTGCCGGAAGGGTCGATGCTGAATCCCCGCTTTCCCGCCGCGGTGGTCGCGGGCAATGTCGAGACCAGCCAGATCGTCACCGATGCGCTGATGGGCGCACTCGGGGCGATGGCGGGGAGCCAGGGGACGATGAACAACTTCACCTTCGGCGACGACGCGCTGCAATATTACGAGACCATTGCGGGCGGCGCGGGGGCCGGGCCGGGCTTTGCCGGCGCGAGCGCGGTGCAGACCCACATGACCAACAGCCGCCTGACCGATCCCGAAGTGCTGGAGACGCGCTACCCGGTGCGGCTGGAAGCGTTTTCGATCCGGCGCGGCTCGGGCGGGGCGGGGCAGTTCGCTGGCGGTGACGGGGCGGTGCGCCGCGTGCGCTTCCTGAAGCCGATGCGCGCTAACATCCTGAGCGATCACCGCCGCACCGCCCCGTTCGGCCTGGCGGGCGGCAGCGATGGCGCGACGGGCATCAATCGCATCGACCGCGCCGATGGGTCCTACGAAACGCTTCCCGGGGTGGGTAGCGCAGACATGGCGGCAGGCGATGTCTTCACGATCGAAACGCCGGGCGGCGGCGGGTACGGAGCGCGCGACTGATGCTCGCGCTGATCGGGCTGCCGATCCTCATCATCGGCTTCCTGCTGCGCTTCAATCCGTTGCTGATCGTCGTCGCGGCGGCGCTGGCGACCGGCCTCGCTGCGGGAGTCGATCTGCTGGTGGTGGTCGCGGCGTTCGGCAAGGCATTCAACGACAGCCGCACGATCATGCTGCCCTGGCTGGTGCTGCCGGTGATCGGCCTGCTCGAGCGGCATGGGCTGCGCGCCCGGGGCCGGGCGCTGATCGAACGCGCGCGCGGCGCCACGCTGGCGCGGCTGTTGCTCGCCTATCTGGCGATCCGTCAGATCACCGCGGGACTCGGGCTGATTTCGATCGCCGGTCCGGCGCAGACCGTCCGCCCCTTGCTTGCGCCGATGGCCGAAGCCGCGGCGCAACCGCGCGACGAGGATGAGACCGAGCGGGTCAAGGCGATGGCCGCCGCGACCGACACGGTCGGCCTGCTGTTCGGCGAAGACATGTTCCTGGCGATCGGTTCGATCCTGTTGATGCAGGGCATTCTCGCGACGGAGGGGATCGAGCTGACCCCGCTGGCGCTGTCCGTCTGGGCGATCCCGCCCGCCATCGCCGCGTTCCTCATCCACGGCTTCCGCATCTGGTGGTTCCAGCGAAGGCTGAAGCGATGATCGGGCTCGGCTTCGTCTATGCCGTCGCGGGGGCGCTGTTCGCCGCCTATGCGCTCCTCTCCGCCGCCGACCGTCGCTGGCGCAATGCCCTGCTCTGGGGGCTGCTGGCGACATCCTTCTGGTTCGGAGACCGGCTGGGCGACCTGGCCAACGGTGCGCTCGTTGCCGCGATCGTCCTCATCGCCGTTATGGGGCTGAGCCCGGCCAAGCCTGCCGAACTCGACACGCCGAAGGGCGACGGGCTGTTCGGCGTCGCGCTGATCATCCCCGCGGTCGCGCTGGGCGGCACGCTGTACGCGCGCTGGTTTCCCGGGCTGATCGACCCCAAGCAGGCGACGCTGATCAGCCTCGCCTTCGGGGTCATCGCCGCGCTGATCGTCGCGTTCCTCTGGCTGCGCCCGCGCCCGCTGACGCCGCTGCGCGAGGGCCTGCGCCTGATCGACACGATCGGCTCGATCACGCTGCTGCCGCCCTTGCTCGCGGCGCTCGGCGCCATCTTCACGCTGGCGAAGGTTGGGGCGATCGTCGGCGGCTATGCCGGGGCGGTATTGCCCGAAGGCAGCCTGATCGCCGCGGTGATCGCCTATGCGCTGGGCATGGCCCTGCTCACGATGCTGATGGGCAACGCCTTTGCCGCGTTTCCGATCATGGTGACGGCGATCGGCATCCCGGTGCTGATCCACCAGCATCACGGCAATCCCGCCGTCATCGCCGCGATTGGCATGTTATCCGGTTTCTGCGGCACGCTGTGCACGCCGATGGCCGCCAATTTCAATCTGCTGCCCGCGGCGCTGCTCGAACTGAAGGACCGCTATGGTGTGATCAAGGCGCAGATCCCCACCGCGCTGCCGCTGTGGCTGACGTGCACCGCCATGATCTATCTGTTTGGCTTCTGATGCTCTCCCCCGACCTCGCCAGCCGGTTCGCCGGCATCACCCTCGGCCATATCGGCCGGGAATGGCCGTACAGCCCGAATGCGGTGCTCGCTGGACCCGAAGATCTGGTGCCGCCGCGTGTGCATCACCCGATCTTCTACGGCAGCTTCGACTGGCATTCGTGCGTGCATAGCTGGTGGCAGCTGCTGACCATCCGCCGGTTGCAGCCCGGCCTTCCCGAAGCGGCGCAGATCGCGGCACGCGCGGCGGAGATGCTGACGCCGGCCAATGTCGCAGGCGAAGTCGCATACCTCGAACGCCCGACCAGCACCGGCTTCGCCCGGCCCTATGGCCTTGCCTGGGCCCTGGCGCTGCACGCCGAAGCCGCGCGGCATCCCGAAGGTTGGGGCAGGGCGCTCGAACCGTTAGCGCGGACCATTGCGGCGCGCCTGACGAGCTACATCACCAAGCTGACGTATCCGCTGCGGGTCGGCACGCATTTTAACACGAGTTTCGCGCTGACGTTGGCGCTCGATTGGGCGCGGCACTATGATGCCGCGTTCGCCGCTTTGATCGAGCAGCGCGCGCGAAACTGGTTCGGCGAAGATCGCGACTGCCAGGCTTGGGAACCGGGCGGCGACGAATTCCTCTCTTCCGCGCTGAGCGAAGCCCTGCTGATGAGCCGCGTGCTTGGCGTGGAATTTGCCGCGTGGTTCGACCAATTCCTGCCCGCCGCGGCGCATGAGACGCCGGCCGCATTGTTCACGCCCGCGCATGTGTCCGACCGTACCGATGGCAAGATCGCGCATCTCGATGGCTTGAACCTGAGCCGTGCCTGGGCGTGGCGCTCGATCACCAAGGCGCTCGGCCCGGGCCATCCGGTCAGCGCTGCAGCCGAAGCCACCGCGGAGCGCCATGTCGGCGCTAGCCTGCCGCACATCGCCGACGATTATATGGGCAGTCACTGGCTGCCGACGTACGCGTTGCTTGCGCTGACCGACTAGGCGGCGAGGGGAAAACTCAGCATCCGGTCCTGCACCGGCACCAGCGCGCGCGCCTGCCGCCCGACGGCGCGGACGATTTCGGGATGATGCGCATCGAGCCCGCCGGTTAGCGAGCCGAACGCCGGCAGGATCAGCTTGGTCGCGCTCATCACGAAACATCGCCGTGCGACCTGGCGCCCGCGCGCGCGGACGCGGAGCTTTGGATGGAAATGCCCGGACAATTCGGGGCGCGGTTCGTCGGGTTGGGCTTCGTGGCGGAGGACGACGCCGTCGACGACCACCTCGTCGATCACGCGGCCGCCGCAATGGTCGATCATCCCGGCGTCGTGATTGCCCGCGATCCAGACCCAGTCGGTCACCGCGGTCATGGCGCGCAATTGCGCCTGCGCCGTGAAGCTGAGGCGTTCGCAGCCGTGCTTGTCGTGGAAACTGTCGCCCAGGCAGTAGAGCGTTTTGGCGCGCGTGATTTCGAGCAGTTCGGCGACCTCGCCCAGCGTCGCCTCGCTGTCATAAGGCGGCAGCATCTGCCCGAACCGCGCGAACCAGCTCGCCTTTTCGAGGTGCAAATCGGCGACGATCAGCGCGCGCTGCGCGGGCCAGTATAGCGCGCTCTGCGACAACGCCGCGAATTCGACATGGGCGAACGGAAAGCGAACCATACAAGGCTCGCCCTACTCGACGAGGCAGCGCACCTGCAACTTGCAAACCGCGGGCGGGAGGAACCGCACCTTCTTTTCCGCGAAATCGACCGAGACGCGGCGGAACCCACGCAGGGTATCCATGCCGAGCAGCATCGCGGGCCGTTCGGTCAGCCCGAAACGCTTGAACGGATGCGCATCGGCGAAGGCGATGACGACGTTTTCGACATTGATCCCACCGATCCGCACACGTCCGGCCGCGGCGACCTGAGCGGGCAGGCGCCCGCCGGTCACATCGACCAGTTCGGTGTTGAAGAACTGCATCCGCCCGTTGCGTTTGGCGAGCAGGCGGCGGAGCGGTGCGTTGCCGATGGTGTTTTGCGCGCCCGAATCGATGATTACGGTGACCGGCGTTCCATCGACATCGGCGTCGACCAGTACGAGCTGCCCGTAGCGCGAGCGCGCGGTCACGACGATGGTATCGCCGTCCAAATGCTCGCGCACACCGGCTTCGAGCACGGTCATCGTCCGCTTTCCGAAATCCATGACGATGCGACGGCCCTTGAGGGTGTCGACGCCCAGCAGGCCCTGCGCCCCCAGATTTTCCTGATCGAGCGCCGCCGCGTCGACATCGTCGGTATCGTGCCCGGCAATGCCGATGGTCGGTACGCGCACGGTCGAAATTTCGGTGACGCCCGACATCGAATGGAGGATCGCCCGGTTGCCGTCCTGCAGCCCCAGCCGGTCAGCCACTTCACGCGACACGACCGTCCGGTCGGCACCCGTATCGACCACGAAATGATACGGACCTTGCCCGGCGAGCGTCACCGGCACGGTCATCCGCATCGCGCCGTCATTGGCGGTGTTCACTTGATCCGGAACATGCTCGACCTTGCCCGCGTCCGGCGCGGTTTCGGGCGGCGCGGCTGCGAGGCTCAGCGCGCCGGCAACAACGATTGAAAGGCCTCTCCCAAAACCCATGACGTGAGCATGACACAAAGTTTCGAAAGCGCAATCAATCCTCGCGCATCGCCTCTTCGGCGAGCGCTTCCGCCTCGATCAGCAACTGATCGTCCGCCAGACCCGTGGCGACGCGCTCGCGCCCGATGAGCGTGAGCACGGGTACCGCGAGCGGGGTCACGCGTGGCAGATCGACATGGAGCATGGTGTCCGCCGCGCGGTCGAGCAAATTGCCGAGCCGAGCGATGTCGGTCATCCGCCCGCGCGCATCGTGCCATGCGGCCTTCATCAGCAGATGGTCGGGCTCGTATTTGCGGAGCACGTCGTAGATCAGGTCGGTGGAGAAGGTGACCTGCTTGCCGGTCTTGCGCTTGCCGGGATGCTGGCGCTCGACCAGCCCGCCGATTACCGCGACCTCGCGGAACGCGCGCTTGAGGAGGTGCGAGCGTTCGACCCAGTCGACGAACTCGCTGTCGAGGATGTCCGCGGAGAACAGCGACGCGGGGTCGGTGATCTTTTCGAGGCCGTAAGTCGCGATGGCATAGTCGTTGGCGACGAAGCCGAGCGGCTTGAGACCGAGCCGGTCCATCCGTTGCGTCACCAGCATGCCGAGCGACTGGTGCGCGTTCCAGCCCTCGAAGCTGTAGGCGACCATGTAATGCCGCCCCTCCCGCGGGAAGGTTTCGACGAGGAGCTGGCCGGGGGCGGGGAGTTGCGAGCGGCGCGATTGGACTTCGAGCCATTCGCGGACATCGTCGGGGAAGCGCGCCCATTCCTGCGGCGTGTCGAGGAAGGTGCGGACGCGATCGGCGAGGTTGGTCGAGAGCGGCATGCGCGCGCCGCCATAGGTCGGGATGCGCGCGGGGCGGGCGGTGGCGCGCACGATCAGGTCTTCGGTGTCGATCTTTTCGACCTCGAGGCTCATGCCGGCGAAGAAAAAGGTGTCCTTGTGGCTGAGGGTTGCGGCAAACGCTTCCTCGACCTTGCCGAGTTTGCGGCCGTTCCTGAAGCGGACGGTGAGCATCGTCGCCTCGACGATGATCCCGGCGTTGAGGCGGTGTTGCGTCACGAACTTCGGGTGGCTGACGCGCCACATGCCGTCCTGTTCGGTCAGCCGCTTGAAGCGGTCGTACGCTTTCAGCGCGTAGCCGCCGGTCGCGATGTAATCGAGCACGTTGCGGAACTGGGCGGCGTCGAGGCCGGAATAGGGCAGCGCGCCCTGCAACTCGGCGAGCATCTGCGCTTCTTCGAACGGCGCGGCACACGCGCAGGCCATGATGTGCTGGGCGAGGACATCAAGCGCGCCCGGGCGGAACACATCTTCATCGAGCGCGCCGGCTTCGACCGCGTCCAGGGCCGCGCGTGCTTCGAGATATTCAAAACGGTTGCCGGGGACGATGACCGCTTCCGAACTTTCGTCGAGGCGGTGATTGGCGCGGCCAATGCGCTGGAGCAGGCGCGACGAGCCTTTGGGCGCGCCCATCTGGATGACGCAGTCGATGTCACCCCAATCGACGCCGAGATCGAGGCTGGCGGTGGCGACGAGGCCGCGCAGGCGCCCCTCGGCCATCGCGTTTTCGACCTTGCGCCGCGCTTCGAGTGCGAGGCTGCCGTGATGGATGCCGATCGGCAGCTGCTGATCGTTCTCTTTCCACAAATCCTGGAAGATCAGTTCGGCTAGGCTGCGCGTGTTGCAAAAGACCAGTGTGGTCTTGTGCGTCTCGATCTCGGCCATCACCTGCGCGGCGGCATAGCGTCCCGAATGGCCGGCCCAGGGGACGCGGTCCTGTGGCAGCAGGATCGAGATGTCGGGATCGGCCCCTTTCTCACCGAGAGCCAGCCGGACGCTGTCGATATCGCCATGCGGGGCGAGCCAGGCGCGGTAGACGTCCGGATCGGCGACGGTCGCCGATAGCGCGACGCGCCGCAGGCCCGGGGCCAGCGCTTCAAGCCGCGCCATGCACAATGCGAGCAGATCGCCGCGCTTGGTGGGGGCGAAGGCATGGACTTCGTCGATCACCAGTGTCTTGAGGCCCGCGAACATCGTCAGCGAGTCCGGGTAGCTGAGCAGCAGCGACAGCGATTCCGGCGTCGTCAGCAGGATGTTGGGCGGGCGCTCGCGCTGGCGCTTGCGACGGTCCGACGGGGTGTCGCCGGTGCGCGCTTCGACGGTAATCGGCAGGCCCGCGTCCTCGATCGGCGCGAGCAGGTTGCGGCGGACGTCGACCGCCAGTGCCTTCAGCGGGGAGACGTAGAGCGTGTGCAGGCCATCATGCGGCGCTTCGGTCAGTTCGCTCAGCGTCGGCAGGAAACCCGCCAAGGTCTTGCCCGCGCCGGTGGTCGCGACGAGCAATGCGCTCTCGCCCGCGCGAGCCGCATCGAGCATTTCGAGCTGGTGGTGTCGCGGCGTCCAGCCCTTGCCTGCGAACCAGTCGCTAAGTGCTTGCGGCAGGTGGGAATCGGCGGCCATCCTGCCCATATGGGGATCATGCCCCGACTAGGCCATTGGATCGAACCGCATCCGCACGGCATTTATATCCCGCCTGCCGATGCGTGGGTCGATCCGTCGCGCCCGGTCGACCGCGCGCTAGTGACGCATGGCCATGCCGATCACGCGCGCGGCGGGCATGCCAAGGTCTGGGCGACGCCGGCGACGCTGGCGATCATGGACACGCGCTATGGCGAGCAGACCGATCCGTGTGCGGTCGAGTATGGCGAGCCGCGGCGGGTGGGCGAGGTCGATGTGACGTTCCTGCCGGCGGGTCACGTGCTCGGCTCGGCCCAGATCCTGCTCGAATATGCCGGCGAGCGGGTGATCGTGTCGGGGGATTACAAACGCCGCAGCGACCCGACCTGCGTGCCGTTCGAACCGACGCCGTGCGACATCTTCATCACCGAGGCGACGTTCGGCTTGCCGGTGTTCCGCCATCCCGAAGTGACCGACGAACTCGACAAGGCATTGCAGGCGCTCCGCTCCGAGCCCGAACGCTGCGTGCTGATCGGCGCCTATGCGCTGGGCAAGGCGCAGCGGTTGATCGCGGAGTTGCGCGCGATGGGGCACGCCGAGCCGATCTACCTGCACGGCGCGATGCAGCGGTTGTGCGACCTCTACACGAGTTTTGGCGTCGATCTGGGCGAATTGCGCCCGGCGACCGGCGCGACCAAGGCGGAAATGGCCGGGCACATCATCGTCGCGCCGCCTTCCGCGCTGCAGGACCGTTGGACGCGGCGGCTGCCGGATCCGATCACAGCGATGGCCAGCGGCTGGATGCGCGTCCGCCAGCGCGCGGTGCAGAAGGGGGTCGAGCTGCCCCTGATCGTGAGCGATCACGCCGATTGGGACGAACTGACCGCGACGATCGAGGAACTACGCCCCAAGGAAGTGTGGGTCACCCACGGCCGCGAGGATGCGCTGGTCCATTGGTGCCAGCTGCGCCAGATCAAGGCGAGGGCGCTCGATTTGGTTGGGTACGAAGACGAGGACGACTGATACGAAAAGGCCCCGCCGGTCACCCGGCGAGGCCCTTTCTTGACGAACTTCAGATTTGCTTAGGCGAAGGTCCCCGACACCTTGGCCTTGCGGCGGCGCATGGCCCCGCCCAGCAGGCCGAAGCCGCCGACCATCAGCGACCACTGCGCGGGTTCCGGCACCTGCGCCAGCGCCTGCGAATACACCTGCGCGGTGGTGTAGCTGTAGTTTGAATTCTTGATCGCATCGATCTTGGAATTCCAGCCGATGGCGTCGAATGCCGCGATATCGAGCCCGGTCACATAGTTTCCGGTGCGGCCGACGGGATCCATGATCCCAACGAATGGCTGCGTCGGGTTACCGGCACCATTGTTCGACCCGCTGCGACGCCAGTGCGACGCCTGATAACTCGCGCCGTTATCCTCACCACGTGAGAAATAGGCATCGACACCCAGCGCCTTGGTCTGGCCGCCGTCGAGCGAGAAATACGGATTATCGGTCGAGTTCACGTAGCCGCTGGCCGGATCGTTCGGGTTGCGGATCGCCCAGTCGAGCTTGGGGCCGCCGCCACCGAGGCCCTCGCGGTTGCTCGAATAACGGAACATGTCGAGCGCAGAGCCCCAATAGTCCGTTTGCGCCGGATAATCACCGCAGGCGAACCCGCCGCAGTCTTCCGTGGCATACCGGCCATTCGGGAATCCCAGCACGTCGTAATCGTCGACGCCCGACACGAAGCCGAGCGCGTGGCCGATTTCGTGCAGCGCGACGAGCGTAAAGTCGACCTTGCCGCTGTCGATCCCGTTGCTCGGATCGAAATCGAATCCGAAGTCCTTGTTGAACTGGATCTGCGCGTCGATCGTGCCCGGCGCGAAGTTAACGCCGATCGCCTTGGCGTTGGCCGTCGTCGTGTACATGTACCGGTTGTTGATCGACTGGTCGGTGTCGAATACGCGGGTCGAAGTGTCGATCCCGGTACCCAGCGCAGCGTTGGTATATCCCGGCGTGATCATGTCGATGGCGCCCGCAACATCGGTCTGCGGACGATAAATCTGCACCGCCTGATCGACCGACGAGTTGCTGCGAGTCGCCTGAACGCGCGCCTGATAATTGCTGATCGTACGGACCGAACGCGAGCTCCCGGCCGAACCGAGAACGTTTTCGTTGCCCTTGCCGAGCGAGTAGAACCCGATCGCGATCGTGACATTGGCATTGTTCGTCAACACGCTCGACCAGTAATTGGCCGCGGCACGGAAACCGTAATAGGCTTGCGTTCCAACTTCGGCGCCGCCTTTCGCCTGATCGACGAACGTGAAAGTCAACGCTGATGCTTGTGTGCTGACGGCCACCGTCGCGGCAGCCGCCAAGGCTAGAAACTTCGTCTTCATGCGATCCCCTTTTTGTCGGTCTCCCGAACGACCGATGGGAAATTCGTTAACCGGACGTTAGCCGCAGTCAACGCTCTCTTTCCCCCAATCTGTGATTGCGAGCGCAGGATGTTTCATTTCAGGACAAGGGTTTAGCATGCCGTGTGGGACGGATATTCAAGACGGTCGGCAAGCTGGCAGCCGAGCGGTTAAAGGCAGCGAAACTGGTTGCCTGACCGCCCCTGAGCCATGTTGAGCGCGAAACTCGCCTCTCCTGCAATGGTCACGTTGAGGGTGAGGTTCGAGCCGATCTGGCCACCCGAGATATGGGCAGCCGTACTCGGCGCGGGAGGCATGGTCTCGTCGCGTTGCGGCCCGGCATTTGTTTCGGCCCGCCCCGATGCGCTCAGCCGGCCCCGGCGGTCGCGGTGGATCGGCTGCAGGTTGAGCGACCGGCACCCCACCACCAACGTCGCACCATCTGCCCGGGCTTTGAGTTGGGCATCCGGGGCGCCCCATGAGCCGATCAGGATGTTCGGATGGGCCGCACTTACCAAAAGACCCCCGGCGCAAGCCAGAATGGCGATGCGCACGAGGGTCTTGGTGGCGGGCAGGGATATCCCCGCCCGCCGGGTCAGATTGCCGTGATCAGGCGTAACGCACCGTCACGCTCTGACGGCGACGGCGCATCGCGCCGCCCATCAGGCCGAAGCCGGCGATCATCATCGCCCAGTTCGCCGGTTCGGGCACGGCGGTGTTGGAAATGTCCAGCGCCGAAATCCAGGTGCCCCAGCGCGAACCGCCGGTGCCGCCGGGGTGACCGCCCGCCAGATTGTTATATTCACGGGCAAACTCGCCGATCGCCCAGAACTTGTTGGGATCGTTCGGGTCGACCTGCACCGCGCTGTAATCGCCCCAGCGCTGACGGCCGCAGCCGACTTGGCCGTCGAGGCCGCACGGTACGCCGCCGATGGTCACGTTGTTGTGATAATCGTCGACGAGGCTGACTTTCAGGATTTCCTCTGGGCCGCGCTGATACAGCGCGCCACTGGCGGTCGTGCTGTAAACGCGCGCCGCGAAGGTGATCTTGCCATCCGCGCCCGAACCCGAGCGGTTGTAAGCGATTACAACCTGGCCCTTGTTGTTCACCGCCAGCGAGCCCTGGTAATAATCGTGCTCGCCGTCACCGATGTCACCTTCGGCAAGCAACGTCTTGGTCGCGGCATCGATCACCATGTAGCGGACGACCGTGTAGTCATCACCGGTCGGGGTGACGGTGTGAACGGCATAGATCTTGCCGTTCATTTCCCACACCGACGACGAGATACGGCTGTCGAGCGTATCGACGAGACGGTCGTTGCTCTCATGATAGTTCGAGTTGCTCGGCGGCAACAGCTGAACATCCGGCACCGCGTTTGGCTGACGGCCCGGGCCGTTACCGTCGAACGACGCATTGTCGAGGTAGTTACGCACGCCGAGGGTGGCCGCGCCGCTCGTCGGGTTGAGCACATCGTACGTCAGCTGATTGGTAAAGAACAGCGAGTCCGTGACCACCGTGCCCGTCGCGCTCGCCTGCGTCGAGTTGACGCCCTGGATGGCGAAACCGCGGTCCTGCGCGATCGCTTGCGCAATCGTGCAGCCACCGGGGCAGCCATTATAGGAAGTGACGATCGACGTCTTGTTCGCCGTGGTCGGACCAGCCGCATCGAGCAGGCTCGACAGCGGAATGATGTTCAGTGTCGTGCCCTTGAAGCCGGGCGCAAAGTTGTTGGTGCCGATGTAGAGGGCATTGGTGTCCATCGCCATGGTCGGATAATCCGCCGTGCCGCCGGCAAACCCGGTGAACTTGGTCGATTTCCAGGTACCGGTCGCGTCGGCGGTGTTCGAAACGGCGATCTGAATGTCGCTGACCGAGCTGCCGAACGACAGGGCGATCCAGCGATTCGCCGCGGCATTGAATAAGACGCGCGAGTCGCCATTGGCGCCGGTCTGGCCCGCGGCCGCCCAGAAGTTGAGATCGGACGTGGTGACCAGGTTTGCACCGGCCTTGTTCCACACCCCGAAACCACCGTTGATCATTTCCACATATTGATCGCGGCCGACCGCACCCATCGTGTCCGGCGGGATGAAGCCGCG
>DATJIN010000036.1:0-7223 GCA_035493275.1 Sphingomonas sp.
TTCGTCGGCGTGCGCGAAGCCGGTGGTTTCGCCACTTACCCCCCGCAGGCCGAAACCGCGTTCGGTGCCGTAATCGGCGACCTTCAGGCGGCCATCGTCGAACGCAAAACTCTCATGGACGCCATATTGCAGGTACAGCTCGCCATCATCGACCACGGTGACCCCCGGCGCGCCGACGCGGTCGCCGATGCGGCCCGAAAACGCAGACGAGCCCTTGCGGTTGAAATCACCCTCGAGGCCGTGCCCGACCGCTTCATGGAGCAGCACGCCGCACCAGCCGGGGCCGAGCAGCACGGGCATTTCGCCGGCGGGAGCGGCAACCGAATCGAGATTGACCAGCGCCTGCTTGAGCGCCTCGTCGATCGCGCGGTTCCAAATCGGCTCCTCGAACAGCCGGTCGTACAGATAGCGCCCGCCGAGCCCGAAATTGCCCGATTCACGGCGACCGTTCGCCTCCACGACGATGCCAACGTTCAGGCGGACCAGCGGGCGGATGTCGTGCGCGACGAAACCATCGGCCCGGACGATGTCGATGACGTTCCAGCTGCCCGAGAGCGAGGCCGAGACCTGCACGACGCGCGGATCGCGGGCGCGGGCGGCGGCGTCGATCTGTTCCATCAGCGCGACCTTGCGCTCGAACGGGATCAGGCTGAGCGGATCGCTGTCGGTGTACAACCGCGTGTTCGACTTGCGCGGCGCTTCGGCGGTCTGCTTCGATGGATCAAGCAAGCGCATCGTCTCCGCCGCGCGGCGGATGGCGGGTTCGCTGATTTCGTCGGCGTGCGCGAAGCCGGTGGTTTCGCCACTCACCCCGCGCAGACCGAAACCGCGTTCGGTACCGTAATCGGCGACCTTCAGGCGGCCGTCATCGAACGCGAAACTCTCATGGACGCCATATTGCAGATACAGCTCGCCATCATCGCAAGTGCCGATCGCCTGATGGGTGAGTTCGATCGCACGCTCGGGCGTGAGGTCACGATAAAGATGGTCGCGCGGGTTCATGCCCACGGAGATAGGAGCGCTTGGGCCTAGTGACCAGCCTCCGGTGCGCCCGCCAGCACGTAGCGCCGGTCGCAATAGCCGCAATCGACATAGCCCTTCTCGTCGATTTCGAGCCACACGCGCGGGTGGCCCAGTGCGGCGGGAATATCGCCCGCGCCATCGCAGGCGACGCGGCGTTGCTTGACGGTGATGATCTCGGGAGCGGGAGCGGCCATGCGGTTGCGCGTAGCAGCGCTTGTGGCGACGATAAATAGGGCGCTAAGCCCGATCGCATGACACAGGCCGCGATCAGCATCGACAATCTGCAAAAGACCTATGCCGGCGGCAAGCGCGCGCTCGATGGCGTGACCTTCGACGTACCGCGCGGGCAGATCTTCGGGCTGCTCGGGCCGAACGGGGCGGGCAAGTCGACGTTGATCAATATTCTCTCCGGCATGGTCAACAAGACCGGCGGGACGGCGAAGATCTGGGGCTTCGACATCGATGAGCATCCGCGCAATGCGAAGGCGTCGATCGGCATCGTCCCGCAGGAAATCCTGTTCGATCCGTTCTTCACGCCGTTCGAGGCGCTGGAATTGCAGGCCGGGCTGTACGGCGTGGCCAAGGGGCAGCGGCGGTCGATGGAATTGCTCCGCGCGATGCATCTCGAGGACAAGCGCGATGCCTATGCCCGCACGCTGTCGGGCGGGATGAAACGGCGGCTGCTTGTCGCCAAGGCGATGGTCCATTCACCGCCGGTGCTGGTGCTCGACGAGCCGACCGCGGGAGTCGACATCGAACTACGCCAGCAGCTGTGGGCCTATGTTCGCGAATTGAACCAGCACGGCATCACCATCGTGCTCACGACGCATTACCTCGAAGAGGCCGAGCAATTGTGCGATCGCATCGCGATCATCAACCACGGCCGTCTGATCGCCAACCAGCCGACGCGCGAACTGGTCAATATGGCGCAGGAAAAGATGGTCGAGGTGACCATCGACCGCGATCTCGCCGAAGCCCCGCAATCGCCGGTGTTCGAGAAGGCGACCTTGGCCAATGGCCGTGTGCTGACGATCACCTATCGCAAGGATCGTGCGAACGCTGGCGAAGTGCTCGCAGCAGTAACTGGCGCGGGGCTGGCGATCGTCGATGTCTCGACCAAGGAGCCGGATCTCGAAGACGTGTTCCTCAATCTGACACGGGCCAATGGCTGAGGACGCCGCGGTTTACGACACCGTCATCATCGGATCGGGCGCGGCGGGGCTGACCGCGGCGCTCAATCTCGCGCCGCATCAGAAGGTCGCGGTGCTCGCCAAGGGCGGGCTTTCCGAAGGCTCGACCGCCTGGGCGCAGGGCGGGGTCGCGGCGGTTCTCGAGGAAGGCGACAGCTTCGAGAGCCATGTCGAAGACACGATGATCGCGGGCGCGGGGCTTAATAACCGCGCGATTGTCGAGATGGTCGTCGAGGGCGCGCCCGCCGCGATCGCCCGGCTGGAACAGCTCGGCGTACCGTTCAACATGGAGGGCGGCGAACTCCATCTGACGCGCGAAGGCGGCCACTCGCACCGCCGCATCGTCCATGTGAACGACGCGACCGGCTGGGCAATCCAGCAGGCCTTAGAGCGCGCGGCGGTGGCGCATCCCAACATTACCCTTCTCGCAGATCATGCCGCGGTCGATCTGGTGACCGGGCGCCATGCGGAAAAATATTCAGGCGACGGGCGGGTCTGGGGTGTTTACGCGCTTGATCGCAAGAGCGGCGCGATCGAGCCGATCCTCGGTCGTGCGACCATCGTTGCGACGGGCGGCGCAGGGCGCACTTACCTCTATTCGACGGCGCCGAGAGGCGCGACCGGTGACGGCATCGCGATGGCGTGGCGCGCGGGGTGCCGCATCTCCAACATGGAATTCATGCAATTCCACCCGACCTGCCTGTACAATCTCGAGGTCAAGAATTTCCTGATCACCGAGGCGGTGCGCGGCGAGGGCGGGCGCCTAATCAACCCCAAGAGCGGCAAGCGCTTCATGGCCGATTATGACGCGCGGCTCGAACTTGCGCCCCGCGACATCGTCGCCCGTGCGATTGACGCCGAGATCAAGCGCGACGGCCTCGATTACGTCCATCTCGACATCAGCCACATGCCCGCCGAGTTCGTGAAGGGGCATTTCCCAAATATTTATGAGAAACTGATCGGGCTGGGCATCGACATGACCACCGGGCCGATCCCGGTGGTCCCTGCGCAGCATTACACCTGCGGCGGCATCCTGATCGACGAGCATGGCTGCACCGACTTGCCCGGCCTGTACGCGGCGGGCGAATGCACCCAGTCGGGACTGCACGGCGCCAACCGGCTTGCCTCCAATTCACTGCTCGAATGCTTTGTATTCGGTGAAGCGGCGGCGAAGCACATCTTGGCGAGCGAACTCGGCGACCCGCCAGCGATCCGTGCGTGGGACGCGAGCCGCGTCACGGATTCGGATGAAGAGGTCGTCGTCCAGCATAATTGGCGCGAGATTCGCCGTTTCATGTGGGACTATGTCGGCATCGTCCGCACCACCAAGCGGCTCGAGCGCGCGGCGCATCGGATTGCGACGCTGCGACAGGAGGTCGCCGACTATTACGGGAATTTCCGCGTCACGCCCGATCTGATCGAGCTCCGCAACCTCGTCGAGGTCGCGGACCTGATCGTCAAATCTGCGCTGCACCGGCATGAAAGCCGGGGCCTGCATTATACGCTCGATTATCCCGAGACCCTGCCGGATCCCTTGGATACGGTGCTCGTCCCTTAAGAGAACCGCCGCGGCAAAGCCGCGTCGTCGAACTCGCTGCGCGAGGCCGGCCGGCTGGAAGCCTGTCTTCGTCTAAGCTGCGCTTAGTCTCGCGGCTTCAGCGCTTAAAGGGGTCGAACAAGGCTTCGGCTGCCGGCTTTGGCTCGGCCTCGCCGCGCGCGACCGCTTCGGCATAACGCGCCGCTTCCTCGCGTTCGCGCTGCAGCTGTTCGACCAGCGCGGCGCGATCGCCTTCGATACGCGTATCGGGCTGGGCCTCAATGCCCGCCGCCTTCGCCGCCTTGGCCACCGCCGCGTCGAGCTCGCGCTGCGAAGTCAGACCCAGCGTTACCGGATCCTTCGGCGTGATGTTGACCATGTTCCAATGCGTCTTGTCGCGGATCGCGGTGATTGTGTTCACCGTGGTGCCGATCAGCTTGCCGATCTGGGCATTGGTCACTTCGGGATGATTGCGGATGATCCAGGCGATACCGTCGGGCTTGTCGGCGCGCTTCGACACCGGGGTGTAGCGCGGGCCACGCGTGCGCGTCGCGGCTTCGGGTTCGCGATCCATCTTCAGCACGTATTTCGGATCGGCCTGGCCGCGATCGATTTCGTCCTGGGTCAGTTCGTGGCTGCGGATCGGATCGCGGCCGGTGAGCTTCGAGCCCGCCGTATCGTCGGCGATCGCCTGCACTTCGAGGATGTGCAGGCCGCAGAAATTGGCGATCTGTTCGAACGTGAGCGCGGTGTTATCGACCAGCCAGGCGGCGGTCGCGTGCGGCATGAGCGGCTGGGCCATTTCGGCAGTTCCTGTACGAATGATACGTAAAGAGCCGCCCCTTACCGGAGCGGCCCGTGAGCACTCTGCCTAGCGCGCGCGGCCCCCAAGGGCAAGCCGATGCGTCAAGCAGCGGCGCGGCGGCGGATCGGCGCCAGCGCCTTGAGGAATTGTCTAGCGCTCGCTTCCCAACTGAATTTGGCGCCATAGGCGGCCACCTTCTGCCTATCGCAGGCAAGCGCGCCGGCAATGGCCGTGTCGAGATCAGGGTCGAGCACGCCAGTGCCCGGCGCAACCACATCGACCGGTCCGGGGACTGGATAGGCGGCGACCGGCGTGCCGCAGGCCATCGCCTCGATCATCACCAGCCCAAAAGTGTCGGTGCGGCTGGGAAACACGAACACATCGGCTTGGGCATAGGCCTGTGCCAGCGCTTCGCTCTGCAATTTGCCGACGAAATGCGCTTGCGGATATTTGCGGCGAAGGGCGTCGAGCGCCGGACCGTCGCCCACGATTACCTTGCTGCCCGGCTGGCCGGTTTCGAGGAACGCCTCGATATTCTTTTCGACCGCGACACGGCCAACGTAGAGCTGGATCGGGCGCGGCAGCCCGGCAAGGGCCGCCGAGGGCTGGTGATCCGGCCGGAACAACGCCAGATCGACGCCGCGGCCCCACATACGGGTGTAGGCGAGACCATGGCTGGCGAGCGTCCGGCGCAGGGTCGGGGTCGATACCAAGACGGCCTGTGCCGGCGCGTGAAACCAGCGGATGTAGCGCCACGTCCAGCGCGTCGGCACACCTGTCCGCGCCGCGACATAATCCGGAAAATGCGTGTGATACGCAGTGGTGAAGGGGATGCCGTTCGCCAGGCAATGTTTGCGCGCAGCGATGCACAGCGGCCCCTCGGTCGACAAATGCACCGCGTCGGGGCTGGTAGCGGCAAGATCGCTGCCGACGCGCCGCGCCGTCGTCATGCTCAGGCGGATTTCAGGATAGGTCGGGCAGGGCACCGACCGGTATTGATCGGGCGAGATCACGCTCACCCGGTGCCCCAGCCGGGTCAATTGTTCGCGCGTCGCCTGCAACGTCCGCACGACCCCGTTGATCTGCGGCAACCAGGCGTCGGTAACTATGGTGATGTTTATCGGCGTACTTTTCATGCCGCCACCGGCAGCGCCACGGGCGCGTCACGCAGCGCCATTTCGTCGGCCCAGTGCAGCACCTCCATCCGCCCATCGAGATGTTCGACCAGCGCGGTACAGCTCTCCACCCAGTCGCCGTCATTGTAATAGGCGACGCCGTTGATTTCGCGCATTTCGGCGTTGTGGATGTGGCCGCAGACCACGCCATCGACCTTGCGCGCACCCGCTTCGTGCGCGACCACTTCCTCGAAGCGCGAGATGAACGCGACCGCGTTCTTGACCTTGTGTTTGGCGTGCTTGGACAGCGACCAATAGGGCATGTTGAGCCAGGCGCGGACGCGGTTGACCACCAGGTTCAACCCCATCAGCCATTCGTAAGCGGCGTCGCCGACGAAGGCGAGCCAGCGGTGCGCGAGCATGATCGCGTCGAATTCGTCGCCGTGCAGTACCAGCAGTTTGCGGCCGTCGGCGGTTTCGTGAATCGCCTTCCTGCGGATTTCGACACCGCCGAAATTCATGCCGGTAAATTGACGGAACATCTCGTCGTGATTGCCGGGGATATAGACGACGCAGGTGCCGCGCTTGGCGCGCTTCATCACCCGCCAGACGACATCGTTGTGCGCCGCGGGCCAATAGAAGCGCTTCTTCATCCGCCAGCCGTCGATGATGTCGCCGACGAGGTAGAGCGTGTCGCTGTCGGTCGAGTCCAGGAAATCGACCAACAGCTTGGCGTTGCAGCCGCGCGTCCCGAGATGAACGTCGCTGATCCAGATCGCGCGGAAACGGCGCCGCACGCGGTCGCCGGTCGCCGAAACCTTGTCCATGTTCTGCGCCCTCGGTTTGGGCGCTTATGCCGCCGGATTGTTACGGCGATTTGCGATTTTTATGGCTGTAAAGTGACGCTCAACCCTTGGCCTGCATCGCCGCAATCAGTTCGCCGTCGATTGCCTTGGCTTTTTGATAGGCCGGACGTTCGCGCAGCCGCGCGGCATAGGCTTCGAAGGCGGGGCGCGTGGGGATCGACTGGAACATCAGCCCCCAATCGACCTGCGCGCCGACATAGACGTCCGCCGCCGAAAAATTCGGCCCGGCGATCCAGCCATCGCCTTTAGGAACGGCGTATTCGAGCGCGTCGATCGCTTGCTCGAAACTGCCATAGCCGGCCATCGCCTGCTTGTCGGGCGGCGCCAGCTTGTCGAGCGCCTTGGCGGTGACGGCGGCCTCGACCGGCCCGGCAGCGAAAAACAGCCAGCGATAATAGGCACTGCGTTGCCCCAGCGGAGGCGCCAGCCCGGCGTCGGGGAAAGCATCCGCCAAATAGGCGCAGATCGCCGCCGCCTCGGTGACCACGGTATCGCCGTGCTTGATCGCCGGCACCTTCCCCATCGGATTGACCGCGAGGTAATCGGCGGCCTTCATCGTCGTGCCATAGTCGAGCAGCACCTGTTCATAGGGCTGGCCGACCTCCTCAAGCATCCAGCGCGCGATCTGCCCGCGCGACATCGGGTTGGTGTAGAAGGTCAGCTGCGCCATCGACTCATCTCCGTTGC
>DATJIN010000037.1:0-26079 GCA_035493275.1 Sphingomonas sp.
CTGCGCCAGCTCGCGCCAGATATACTCCCCGTGGATATGCTCGCCGGTGATCTGCGGGTTGACCGGCAGGACGCGGTAGCCGTGATCCTGCAGCGCGGCCATCACGCCATAGCTTGGCCGGTCGGGGCGGTCCGACGCGCCGACCAGAGCGACGGTGCGCGTCTCTTCGAGCAGCGCGCGGATTTCCTCGTCAGACGTCAGTGGCATCGCGATTCTCCAGCCAGTGGCCGATTTCGGCCGCCACGCCCTCGAACGCGGCGACTTGAGCGAGCGTTCCCGCGTCCGACGCTTCGCGGATCGCCATCGCCAGCGGAATCCGCCCCAGAAACGGCAAGCGCATCTCCTGCGCCGCGATTTGCGCCCCGCCCCGACCGAATGGATCGCTGGTCTCGCTGCAATGCGGGCAGGCATAGCCCGACATATTCTCGACCAGTCCGATGATCGGCACGCCGGCGGCGGCGAACAGGTCGATCGCGCGCGCGGCGTCGATCAACGCGAGATCCTGCGGCGTCGAGACGATCACCGCGCCCGCGGGCTTGTGCTTCTGGATCATCGACAGCTGCACGTCGCCGGTGCCAGGGGGCAGGTCGACGATCAGAAGATCGCTCTCGACCCAGTCGGCATCGATCAGCTGGCCAAGCGCGTTGCCCGCCATCGGTCCGCGCCAGGCGAGCGCCTTGCCCGGTTCGACGAGTTGACCCATCGACAGCATCGGGATGCCGTGCGGCGAGAGCACGGGTTCAAGCTGCTGCCCCTTGGCAGTCGGGCGCATACCCTCGGTCGCCAGCAGGCGCGGCTGCGACGGTCCGTAAATGTCCGCATCGATCAGCCCGACATTCCTGCCCTGCCGCTTGAGCGCGAGCGCGAGATTGGCCGACACGGTCGATTTGCCGACCCCGCCCTTGCCCGATCCCACCGCGATCAGGCTCCGCCCCTTGCGCTCGGCCGTCTGCATGATGCGGGTGTCGGTGACCCCCTCGACGGCGAGCAGCGCGGTTTTGACCGCCGTCTCGAGCGCATCGCGCTCTGTCGTCGACAACCCACCGACGTCGAGGATCAGGCTCGCCCGCCCGTCTTTGAAGCGTGGCGGGGCGGCGCGCTTGCCGATTCCAGGGATGGCGGCGAGGGCTTCGGCAAGGCGGGTTTCGATCGTCATGCCACGCGCTTTAGCCGTCCCCTGTAAGTTTCGAAAATCCGCCCTATATCCGTGCGTAGATATGAGCACTTCGAACGGGGCGGCTTTGCAAGACGGCGCGATGATGAGCGAGGACGGCCCGTGGGGCGGTCGCGACAAGAACGGTGACAAGCCCGAGGGGCCACGCAATCCGTGGGATCTGCCATCGGGCGGCAAGCAGCCTCGCCGGGTGCGCGGCAAGCCCGCGGTCAACGAATTCGTGACCAGACTGCGCAATCTGCGCGGAAGCGGGGGCGGTGGTCTGCCCGATCTGCCCGGACGGGGATTGTGGGGCTATGCGATGATCGGGCTCGTCAGCCTGTTCCTGATCGTCACCAGCTCGCATTCGATCGGCCCGCAGGAACGCGGCGTCGTGACGCGCCTCGGGCGCTACGCCTACACGCTCCAGCCGGGTTTCCAGATGACGCTCCCCGCGCCGATCGACCGCGTGCAGGTGGTCAATGTCGAAAACATCCGCTTCATCGATATCCCGGAAGGCGCGGGCGAGAAGCTGGTCCTCACCGGCGACCAGAACATCATCAACCTCGATTACCGCGTGCGGTGGAACATCAAATCGCCCGAACAATATCTGTTTCAGCTGGCCGATCCGGACCAGACGATCAATTCGGTCGCCGAAAGCGCGATGCGCGCGGCAGTCGCCAATATGACGCTCAACGAAGTGCTGGGCCCGGGGCGCGACGCGCTCGGTGCCGAGGTGGCCCTCAGGATGCAGGCGCTGCTCGACCGCTATAATTCGGGCATCCGCATTCAGGGCGTCGCGGTGCAGCGCGCCGATCCGCCGGACGCGGTCAATGACGCGTTCAAGGATGTGACCGCGGCACAGCAGGACGCCCAGGCGAGCACTAACCAAGCCAACGCCTATGCGCAGCAGGTCATCGCCAAGGCTCAGGGTGAGGCCGGCGCGTTCGACCGCGTGTATATTCAGTACAAGGCAGCGCCCGGTGTCACCCGCCGCCGGATGTATTACGAGACGATGGAAAAGGTGCTGGCGAAAACCGACAAGACGATCGTCGAACCCGGCGTGAGTGCGTACATTCCGCTGCCCGCGCGACCGCAACCGGCACCCCAGCCGCAGCAGGGAGGCCGCTGATGTTCGAACGGCGTACCTCCATGCTCGCGGCGATTGCGGGCGTTGCGTTGCTTATCCTCGTCTCGGCGACCTTCTCGATCGTCCCCGAAACCAAGCAGGGCGTGGTTCTGCGCTTCGGTCAGCCAATCAAGGTGTTCAACGTCTATCACGCGGGCGAGCGCTTCGGCGCGACCGGCGCGGGCATCCTGACGCGCATCCCGTTCTTCGACCGCGTGGTGTGGGTCGACAAGCGCGTCCGCGACATCGACATGGAGCGCCAGCAGGTCATTTCGACTGACCAGCTGCGCCTCAACATCGATGCCTTCGCGCGCTATCGCATCACCAACCCGCTGCGCATGGTGATCACAGCGGGTACCGAAGAAAACCTGACCGACGCGTTGAAACCGAACCTTGGCTCGGCGCTGCGCAACGAACTGGGCAAGCGGCGCTTCGCCGAATTGCTCAGCCCCGAACGCGGTATCGTGATGAACAATATCCGCATCGGGCTGGACCGTGTGGCGCGGCAATATGGCGCCGAAATCGTTGATGTGCGGATCAAGAAGGCGGATTTGCCTGATGGGACGCCCCTGACCGCGGCCTATGACTCCATGCGTTCGGCGCGGCAGCAACAGGCGCTGACTATCCGCGCGCAGGGCTTCAAGCGCGCGCAGATCATCCGTGCCGATGCCGATGCGCAGGCGGCCGGGATCTATGCCGAGGCCTATGGCAAGGACCCCGAATTCTACGATTTCTATCGCGCGATGCAGTCCTATGAGCGGACGTTCGGGACCGACGGCTCTTCGCCCCAGGGTGGCGCGTCGATCATCCTGTCGCCAAGCAACGACTATCTCCGCCAGTTCCGTGGTGGTGGCAGCGGCAAATGACCGTTCAAAATGTGTTCAGACGGGCCGCGCAAAGCGTCCCGCAATAATCCTGAGGAAGTTGCCCTGATGCGTTACGCCTATCCTATGACGGCTTTGGCTTTGGTTGCCGGTACCGCCGCGACGATGATGATGCAGACGCCGTCCGTCGCGCAGACCGCGCAGAACGAACCCGGCGCGATCACCGCTGCGGCGCCTAAGGCCGGCGCGCCGATGAGCTTTGCCGACATGGTCGCCAAGCTCTCGCCCGCTGTCGTCAACATCTCGACCACCAGTCAGGTCAAGGTCGCGCAGACCAATCCGTTCGCCGGCACGCCGTTCGGCGATCTGTTCGGCATGGGGCAGGGCGGCAATGGGCGCCCGGTGACGCGTGAGCAGACCTCGCTCGGCTCAGGCTTCCTGATCTCCGCAGACGGCTACATCGTCACCAACAATCACGTCATTTCGGGCGGCCAGGCAGGCAATGCGCCGGTCGGCCAGATCACGGTCACGCTCAGCGATCGCAAGGAATATCAGGCGCGCCTGATTGGTCGCGACCCGACGTCGGACCTGGCGGTGCTCAAGATCGACGGGTCCAACCTGCCATTCGTCCGTTTCGGCGATTCGGCGCGCACCCGCGTCGGTGACTGGGTAGTGGCGATCGGTCAGCCTTACGGCCTGGGCGGCACCGTTACCGCGGGCATCGTCTCCGCGATCCACCGCGCGATCAACGGCGGACCGTTCGACCGCTACATCCAGACCGACGCGGCGATCAATTCGGGCAATTCGGGCGGTCCGATGTTCGATCTCAACGGCAACGTCGTCGGCATCAATTCGATGATCTTCTCGCCCTCGGGCGGCAATGTCGGCATCGGTTTCGCCATTCCGGCGGAATTGGCGAAGCCGATCGTCGATACGCTGCGCGGCGGTGCCAAAGTCAAGCGCGGCTATCTCGGCATTCAGATCCGCCAGCTCGACGACGGCACGGCCGACGCGCTGGGTCTGCCGAAGGGTCGTGGCGAGTTCGTGGGTGGCGTCGAACCGAACCAGCCTGCGGCGCGCGCGGGCATCAAGCAGGGCGATGTGATCGTCCGCGTCAACAATCGCGACGTGACGCCCGACGAAACGCTGTCTTTCATCGTCGCCAACCTGCCGGTCGGCAGCAAGGTGCCGATCGAATTGATCCGCGACGGCAAACGCCAGACGGTGGTCGCCACGCTGATCGAGCGCCCGTCTGATGAAGCGCTCGCCGGCTTCAACCAGCAGCAGCAGGACGACGGCACGCTGAACGGTGACGACGACCAGCAGGCGGACGACGTCGCCGCGCGCAACGCGCTCGGCCTCACCGTGCAGCCGCTGACGCCCATCATCGCCCGCCAGATCGGCGTTCCCGAAGGGACGCAGGGCCTAGTCATCGCTGGCGTCGATCCGTCGAGCGATGCGGGGATCAAGGGCTTCAAGCGTGGCGACGTGATCATGATGGTCGGCAATCGTCCGGCGCAATCGGCCAACGACCTGACCGCCGCCGTGGCTGCGGCGCGTGCGGCCGGGCGGCAGAACGTGCTGCTCTACGTCCGCCGCGGCGCCGGCCAGCCGTTCTACGCGCCGGTGAAGCTGAAAGCGGCCAAATAACCTGTCCGCTGCGGCCTGTCCGCTGCGGCCATTGAATTAAAGTAACGGGGCGTTGGGGTTGACCCAGCGCCCCGCTTCTTTTCTGCTGTCCAGTGAGAGGAAGACTCATGACCGACAGCATCTTCATCGGCGCAAGCTCCGGCGGCGCGAACCCTCAGAAACTCGAGCTCAAGCGCGCCAACCGCCACGGGCTGATCGCGGGCGCGACCGGCACGGGCAAGACGGTCACGCTTCAGACCATCGTCGAAGGGCTGTCGGCGGCGGGCGTGCCGACCTTCCTGGCCGACGTGAAGGGCGATTTGTCGGGCATGGCCATGGCCGGATCGCCCACCGCGAAGACGCACGACATCTTCACCGCGCGCACCGCTGAGATCGGTGACACCGACTGGAAATATCACGACAATCCAGTGCAGTTCTGGGACCTGTTCGGGGAGCAGGGTCATCCGATCCGTACGACGGTGAGCGAGATGGGGCCGCTGCTTCTGGCGCGGCTGATGGACCTCAACGAAGTCCAGGCCGGTGTGCTCGAAATCGCCTTCCATGTCGCTGACAAGGACGGGCTGCTGCTGCTCGACCTCGACGATCTGCAGGCGATGCTGATCAGTTGCGCCGAACGCGCCGATGAACTGACCACGACCTATGGCAATGTCTCGAAAATGAGCGTCGGCGCGATCCAGCGCTCGCTGCTGCAACTGCGCAGCCAGGGCGGCGAGCATTTCTTCGGCGAACCCGCGGTCGATCTGAAGGATTTTATCCAGCTCGACGACAGCGGCCGCGGCGTCGTCAACATCCTCGCCGCCGACAAGCTGATGGGCAGCCCCAAACTCTATGCCACCTTCCTGCTGTGGCTGCTCAGCGAATTGTTCGAAAACCTCCCGGAAATCGGCGATCCGGACAAGCCGGTGCTGTGCTTCTTCTTCGATGAAGCGCATCTGCTGTTCACTGACGCGCCGCCCGCGCTCCTCCAGAAAATCGAACAGGTCGTCCGCCTGATCCGCTCGAAAGGCGTCGGCGTCTATTTCATCACGCAGAATCCGATCGACGTGCCCGATACGATCGCGGCGCAGCTCAACAACCGCGTCCAGCACAAGCTCAACGCCTTCACCCCGCGCGACCAGCAGGCGGTGCGGGCGGCGGCGACCACGTTTCGCGCGAACCCTGACGTGGATGTTGCCGCGGTCATCACCGAGTTGAAGATCGGCGAGGCTCTGGTCTCGCTGCTCCAGCCCGATGGCTCGCCCTCGCCGGTGCAGCGCACGCTGATCGCGCCGCCGGGCAGCCGCGTGGGCCCGGTCACGCCCGACGAACGCAAGATGTGGATCCAGACGGATGGCATCGGCGCCAAATATGATGAGGCGATCGACCGCGAATCGGCCGAGGAGATTCTGAACGCCAAGGCGGGCGAAGCGGCCGCTGCCGCCGCGGAAGTCAAAGCTTCGACCGATGCCGCCAAGGCCGCTGCCGTCCAGGCCAAGCTCGATGCCCAAACGGCCAAGGCCGAAGCGCAGGCCGCGCTCGCCACGGCGCGGGTCAAAGCCCAGCAGGATGCTGCCGCCGCTCGCGAGGCTGCCCGTGTCGCGCGCGAGGCCGCCAAGCCGACGCTCGCCGACAAAATGATGCAATCGGCGGCGCGCTCGGTGGCTTCGTCGGTCGGCCGTCAGGTCGCCGGCCAGATAGGCGGCCAGCTCCTCCGCGGCATCTTGGGCGGGCTGTTCAAGGGGCGCTGACCCGCCGATTTTTCTGTCCTACACCCGGCGGTTTGTGTCAGCCTGACGGCGTGTCGATCTTGCCCGATCCCATGGCCATCGCCCGCATGATTGGCACATGTGAATCGTGTGAATCGGCACGGCTGAACAGGCGGGGGGACCGGACATTGGCACTTGTGAATCGTTTGAATCGTGTGGTGGTGCGATGACGGACTTGCCCATCGACATCGCCGCGGCTCTGGTCAGCCCGAAAGCCTATGGGGAGTGGAATGGACTGCTCGAAAAATTCGCCTGGGCGCGGGCGAACGCCCCGGTTGGACGGGCAGCAGCAGAGGGGTTCGATCCGTTCTGGGCGGTGACGCGCCACGCCGACATCCTCGAAATCAGCCGCAACAACGCGCGCTTTGCTTCGGGCATCCGCCCCACCGTGTTGACCAACCGCGAGGGTGAGGCGTTGGCGCGCGCGATCCAGCCCGACGGGCATCTCGTACGCAGCCTCGTGCAGATGGATGCGCCCGATCACATGAAATACCGGCTGCTGACGCAGAGCTGGTTCATGCCCAAGAATCTGCGGATGATCGAAGACCGCGTGCGCGAGATTGCGCGCGAAACGGTCGCGGCGATGCTGGCGGGACCGCGAGAGATCGATTTCGCGCGCGATGTCGCGGCGTATTACCCGCTGCGCGTCATCATGAACGTGCTCGGCGTACCGCGCGAGGACGAACCGCGCATGCTGATGCTGACGCAGCAGCTGTTCGGCTCGACCGATCCCGAGCTCAACCGCGCGCGCGCCGAAATCACTAGCGCCGATCAGGCGATTGCGATGCTCCAATATGTCATCGCCGATTTCTACGCCTATTTCCGTGCGCTGACGGAGAGCCGCCGCGCCGCGCCGCGCGACGACATCGCCACCGTCCTCGCGCAGGCGACGATCAACGGCGCGCCGCTGCCGGATCGCGAGACCAACGACTATTACATGATCATCGCCACCGCAGGGCACGACACGACGAGTGCCTCGACGGGCGGGGCGATCATGGAACTGGCAAAGTCACCCGCGCTGTTCGACCGCTATCGCCGGCCCGACGCCAATTTCGCCGGACTGATCGAGGAAGCGATCCGCTGGACTACGCCGGTCCAGCATTTCATGCGCTCCGCGACCGAAGATGCGGAGATCGGCGGGCAGGCGGTGGCCAAGGGGGACTGGCTGATGCTGTGCTACGTCAGCGGCAATCGCGACGCGGCGGCGATCAACGCGCCCGACAGTTTCGACCCCGACCGCTCACCCAATGCGCAGATCGCGTTCGGCTATGGCGGGCACGTCTGCCTCGGCCAGCATTTGGCCCGCATGGAGATGCGCATCCTGTTCGAGGAGCTGCTGCCGCGTCTCGCCAAACTCGAGCTCACCGGCGAACCCGCGCGCGTCGAATCGGTGTTCGTCGGCGGGCTGAAGCGCCTGCCGATCCTCTTCGCCGTGGCTTAGCGCCCGTCGCGGCGTCCCAGTAGCCGCAGGCGCAGCGCGTTGAGCTTGATGAAGCCTTCCGCGTCGCGCTGGTCGTAGGCCCCTTGATCGTCCTCGAAAGTGACGACCTTCTCGCTGTACAGCGAATTGGGCGACTTGCGGCCGACGACGCTGACCGAGCCTTTGTACAGCTTGAGGCGGACGGTGCCCGAAACCTTGTCCTGGCTGTGGTCGATTGCCGCCTGCAGCATCTCGCGCTCGGGCGAGAACCAGAAGCCGTTATAGATCAGCTCGGCATAGCGCGGGGCGAGTTCGTCCTTGAGGTGCGCGGCACCGCGGTCGAGCGTGATCTGTTCGATGCCACGGTGGGCCGCGTGGTAGATCGTGCCTCCGGGTGTCTCGTACATCCCGCGCGATTTCATCCCGACGAAGCGGTTTTCGACGAGGTCTAGTCGGCCGATGCCGTGCGTCTTACCGAGTTCGTTGAGCTTGGTCAGCAACGCGGCTGGCGAATAGGCCTCTCCGTCGATCGCGACGCCGTCACCACGCTCGAAATCCACCGTGATGTATTGCGGGGTGTCCGGCGCGTCCTCGGGATTGTTGGTGCGCGAGTAAACATAGTCTGGCACCTCGTCCCACGGGTTTTCGAGGACTTTGCCTTCGGACGAGGTGTGTAAAAGGTTCGCGTCGGTCGAAAACGGCGATTCCCCGCGCTTGTCGCGCGGGATCGGGATCTGGTGCGCCTCGGCAAAGGCGATTAGCGCTTCGCGACTAGTCAGATCCCACTCGCGCCACGGGGCGATGACCTTGATGTCTGGCTGCAGGCCGTAATAGCCGAGCTCGAAGCGGACCTGATCATTGCCCTTGCCGGTCGCGCCATGGCTCACGGCGTCGGCGCCGACCATCTTGGCGATTTCGATCTGGCGCTTGGCGATTAGCGGCCGCGCGATCGAGGTGCCGAGCAGGTACGTCCCTTCGTAAAGCGCGTTGGCGCGCATCATCGGGAAGACGTAGTCGCGGACAAACTCCTCGCGCAGGTCATCGATGAAGATGTGCTCGTCCTTGACGCCCATCAGCCGCGCCTTGGCGCGCGCGGGTTCAAGTTCCTCACCCTGTCCGAGATCGGCGGTGAAGGTGACGACCTCACACTGATACGTCTGCTGCAGCCATTTCAGGATCACGCTGGTGTCCAGCCCGCCGGAAAACGCCAGCACCACCTTGTTCACGTCGCTCATCATCAACCGTCCCAACTCGAATCTGGGGGGCGCATAGGGCGGCGTGCCCGAACACGCCAGTTATGCGGCGTTCAACTTCGATACAGGATCGAAACGGCACGGTCATGCGGCTTGTGGAGGAGGGTGTAGATGAAAGCGATTTTATTGGGTGCGGCAGCCGTCTTGGCGATGCCCGCGCTGGCGCAAATGGCCGACCGGCCTGCCGGTCGATGGGCGCAACCGACGACGCGCGCGGACGCCGAGGCGAAAGCCAAGGCGCACTTTGCCGAGCGCGACACCAACCATGACGGTTTTATCACCCCGGAGGAAATCCGTGCGGGCGCCGAAGCACGGATGGGCAAGATGCGGGACATGGCTTTCGACCGCCTGGACGCCGACCATAATGGGTCGATCAGCCGCGAAGAGTTCATGGCCAGGCCGCAGATGGATCGAATGGTCGAGCGCCGGATTGAACGCGGCGGTCCGGACGGTGCCGGTGAGCATCATGCGATGCACGTCGTGATGATGCAGCATGGCGGCCCGGGCGGCGATCACATGATGATGATGGCTGACACCGATCATGACGGCAAAATCTCGCAGGCCGAAGCGGTCGCCGGCGCTCTCAAGATGTTCGACGGCGCCGACGCCAACCATGATGGAACGGTGACACCGGACGAGCGTCACACCGCCATGGAGGCTTGGGGCGCCAAGATGCACGACCGGATGGGCGACATGATGCCGCCGCCTCCGCCGCCCCCCGTGCGCTAACCGAGTACGCCGACGGCGAGCAGCCCGAGTGCGAAGAAGATCAGCGCGATCAGCGCGAAGTTGAGCAGCAGGAATGTCCGGGTCAGCGCCCCCACGCGCCCGGACAGATAGGCGTATTTCAGCTGCTTATACATGTGCAGCGGCGGAATGAATGTCGCGCTCAAGGCAATGATCGCGCTCGGCGTGCCGAGTGCACCGAGCACGGTCAGCGTCACGACCAGCAGCGACATGAACGCCAGTGAGTAAGTGATGAAGATCGCGTGATCGTACATCTTAAGATCGCGCCGCCAGAAGAACAGCAGCCAAAGAAACGGTGTCGATAACGGGATCAGCGCCCAGCTGTATTTGTAGGCACTCGATTGCAGTTTGTAGATTAGCAGGTTCGGATTGTCGTTCGCCTTTTTCAGCCCTGCGTCGATCAGCGGTATGCCGGTCTCCAAATTCGTGACGGTTGGCCCGTCGCCCTTCACGAATGCGCTGGCGGTGGCGACGTCCGTTCTGTCGGCGGCGTTCTTTTCATAGCGCGCCTGGAGCGCCTTGACGTCCTTGCCCGCCGCTTTGCCGGCATCGATCTGCGTTCGCAGCGCCTTTTGCTCGGTCTTCAGTCGCGCCTGCTCGTTCTGCAGTTCGTTGAACGATTTGCCGCGCAGTTCTTTGGGTACTTCGGGTGCGTGCATCTCGCCGGCGATGGCGGAAACGACCGCAAACATCAGAAACACGCTGAACAGGAACAGCGCCATCGGCGAGACGAAGCGGGCCCGTTCGCCGTGGATGTAGCGGCGGGTCAGGTCGCCGGGCTTGAACACGAGGAGCGGGAGGGTGCGCCAGATCTTTCCCTCGAAATGGAAAACGCCGTGCAGAATTTCATGGCCGATGCCGCCGAGCGTCCGGTGGAGATGCGCCATCTGGCCGCAGGCGTGACAGTAGGGACCGGTCAACGCGGTGCCGCAATTGGCGCAGTTTTTAGGCGGTTCATGGGTGTTTTCGCCGTGGCCCGGCTCGATAGCGCGGCCAAGCACTGCCCCGGTCATGGCGTCCCCCGCCGCTTCCAACCCTGTCATTGCGTCCCACCCATTCGTCCGGATGGCACCCAAGCATGTTTTCGCTAGGCCCGGTAGGCTGTTTCCGCTTCGCCCAAATAATCGCGCGTAATCGGTAGCGCGAGCCGGTCTCGTGCAAATTGCAGCTGATAATTGCACAGCCCGCCATCCTCGAACGCCGTGGCCGCGCCGGCGAGGTAGAAGGTCCACATGCGGTAGAAGCGTTCGTCGTACAGCGCCTCAATCTCCGCCCGATGCGCCAGTGTCCGCGCATACCAGGCGCGCAGGGTCAGCGCATAATGCAGCCGCAGCGTCTCGATGTCGGTGGCGATCAGGCGGAAGGGCTCGCTGGCAGTCACGATTTCGGACAAGGCTGGGATATAGCCGCCGGGGAAAATGTATTTTTGCGTGAAGGCGTCGGTAGTGCCGGGACCACCCATCCGGCCGATGGTGTGGATCAGTGCGACGCCGTCATCGGTCAGCAGGTCATGCACCTTGTTGAAGAACTGGCGATAATGCGGCGGCCCGACATGTTCGAACATGCCGACCGAGACAATCCGGTCGAAGCGCCCAGTGACCCGGCGATAGTCAATCAGCTCGAATTGGACCTTGTCGGCAACGCCCGCCGCTGCGGCGCGTTCGCGGGCGACGCGGAGTTGTTCTTCGCTGAGGGTCACGCCGAGGACGTCGGCGCCCGTTTTCTGGTGCAGATACATTGCCAGCCCGCCCCAGCCGCAACCGATGTCGAGCAAGCGCTGTCCAGGCTTGAGCGCGAGTTTGGCGGCGATGTGGGCTTTCTTGTCGGCCTGCGCCTGTTCGAGGCTGTTGGCGGGATCGGTGAAATAGGCGCAGCTGTACTGCATGTCGGCGTCGAGGAAGAGGCGGTAGAGCCGTTCGTCGAGGTCATAGTGATGCGCGACATTGGCGCGCGATTTTCGTTCCCAATTGAGGCGCGAGAGCTTGCCCTTGACCGTGCCGAGCCCGCGGCTGAACGCCGAGGCGTCTTCGATTACCCCGCCCTTTTCCCAGCGCTGGTTGCGGCGCAAAAGGCCGATCAGATCCATGATGTCGCCGCGCTCGATGACCAGGCGGCCGTCCATGAAGGCTTCGGCAGCGCCGAGGCGCGGATGCAAGGCGATGTAACGACCGACGCCCGCATCGGTGAAGCGGATCACGACATCGGGCCAACCGGCTTCGGGAGTGCCGAAAGTGCGAGTGCCGCTGCTGTCGGTGAGCGTCAGGGTGCCGCGTTTGATCCCGCGCGAAAGGAATTTGTCGATGAGGGCCATGAGGGTCTTTTAGCGGTTAGAGTCCGGCATACCATTCGTAACCGGCGCCATCTTCCCAATAGCCGCCCTTGCCGCCGCGGATGCCCTTGAGGCTGGCGACGGCTTCGATGCGCTGGACATATTTCGCCTGTTTATAGCCAAGCTGCCGTTCGATCCGCATGCGCACCGGCGCGCCGTTCTGGACCGGGATTGGCTGATCGTTGATGGCATAAGCCAAGATCGTTTGAGGATGCGCCGCATCGACGCGGTCGATGCTTTCATAATATTGCGTGCCGTTGCCCATCATGTCGGCGCACCAGAACACGATGTAATTGGCTTGGGGCAGGATGCCCGCGCGATCGAGCAGGAATTTGAGCGGCACGCCGGTCCATTTGGCGATCGCCGACCAGCCTTCGACGCAATCGTGCCGCGTGATCTGGCTGCGGCTGGGCATCTGGCGCAATTGGCCGAGCGGGATCTGGACCGGTCGCTGGACCAGGCCGTCCACGACGATCGTCCAGTCGGCAAAATCGGTTGCGACGTGGCGCGCATAATCATCGCCTTGCGGCATGCGCGTGCCGTTGGCCCGAAAGATCGGCGAGCGCTGGTTGGGCGCATATTCGCGCGCCAGCGCGGTACGGTCCTGCAACAGCCGCTGCAGCCCGTAATTGGCGCGCTCACCGCTTTGCAGCAGGTCGAGAAACTTTGGGCTGCTCGACAGTTTGTCGCAGCCGGCCAGCAGGGCGGGCGTCGCGGCGATAAGGCTGCGGCGGTTGAGGAGGGTCATGCCGGCTCTCCATGCGTATCATGCGTGCGGTACCAGCCGGTAATCATCGAGCGTATCTCGTTCCACGGCCCTGCCAGCACTACCAGCGCAAGATGGACGGCGATGAAGGCCGCGATCCCGCTCATCGCGATGAAATGCAGGGATCGCGCGCTCGACCGGCCACCGAACAGCGCGCTGATATGCGACACCGCATCGAAGCCGGGCGACAGCGCCAGTCCTGTGAACAGCACCAGCGGGAAAAGCACGAACAACGTCCCGCCATAGGCGATCTTCTGCAGCGGGTTGTAGGCGCGGCCGTCACCGAAGCGCAGGCGGGCATGTTCCTTGATGTCATGCCACAGATAGCGAGGCGCGACCTCGGCGCGGGTCAGCGCGACGTCGCGCTGGATATGCCGGTTGATGAGGCCGACGATGATGTAGGCGAGCAGCCCGAAGGCAAACACCCAGGCGAAAAACAAATGCCAGTGCCGCGCGACAGCAAGGCTGTACCCTGACGGGATCGTGATCCAGCCTGGGAAGCGTCCATCGGGCGGCAGCCAATGCGTGAGATCGAGCCAGGGTCTGTCGAAATTCGCACCGAATTCGCCCCAATACAGGCGCGGATGGGCGTTCGAGATCATCAGGCCGGACATGACCATGCAGATCACCGCGACCGCATTGACCCAGTGCCACACACGAGTGAACAGGCGGTGGCGATAGACGAGGTCGGTCGCAGCCATTCGCTTCTCCTACAGCCGCCGTGCCGCGACGATGGGACCGCCCGGACCATTCTGTATCAGCGCCGCACGGTCAAGGCCCGCGCCGCGTTGCGGCAGGGCAAAGCTCGCCGCCACGCCGTGCCACTCGCCAAGCCGGACGAGCGATTTGACGATGTTGCGGTGAATCAGCGTCCGCCCGCCATTTTCACCGGCGTTGATCGCCACCGGCACGCGGCGCGGATCGTAATCGGCGACCCAGACGGTGCCGCTGAGTTTCGGAAGTGCGCCAATCGAGAGCTTTCCGTTCGTCGCGGCAATTGCTGGTTCGGCGGCGTGGTGGGTGGCCGCGAGAGCGGCCTCGACCCGCACCTGGCTGCTGCCGATCACCGCGACGCGACCGTCGATGATCGTTGTCGGGGTTGCGACCTGATCACGGCCCTGCGCGTGCGAATAGTCCCATTGGCGGGCGGTGAATTCGGGCTTGGCGAACTGATCCTTCCAGCCGAGCTGATCCCAATAGGTCACCGCGAAATTGAGCGCGAGGACGCCGGGGCGGTCAGCCTCCTTGTCGAGCACGGCGAGCGCCGGCGGGCAGCTCGAGCAGCCCTGGCTCTGATAGAGCTCGAGAACGACTGGGTGCGCCGGGTCGAGTGCGGCTGTCGTTGCCGCCGTGCTTTGCTTCGCGGGGATCGCCGCGCCTTGCTGGCACGCAGCAAGCACCAGCGGTGCGAACAGGGGGAGGAGATGAAAGCGGGTCACGCCGTGCTATACGTGCACATCGCCGGTCCGGTTACAATCAATGATAGGCGCGCCAGAAGAACACGGCGGTGGTCGCTGCCGTAACGAGCAGCGTCCAGGCGCGGACAAGTGGCAGCGGCAGTCTTTTTCCCAGATGCGCGCCGAGCCAGCCGCCGAGGATCGCACCCGCGAGCATTGGCAGGCAGGCGAACCAGCGGACCAGGCCGACCGCGATGAAGACCCCCGCCGCGGCAAGATTGGCCACCGCGAGCATCAGCGTGCGCGGGGCGAACAGGGTGCGCGGGTGCGCGCCCTGCAACAGCCCGTAGACCGCGGTGGTGATCAGCCCAACCCCGCCGCCGAAATAGCCGCCGTAAATCCCGAGCAGCGCCTGCACCGTCTTGAGCGTTCCCGGACCGATGCTCACTCGCTGGTTGAGCCAGGCCGAGGCGCCGCGCCCGAAGGCCATGACGAAGAACGCGAACAGCAGCAGCCAGGGGATGATCAGGTCGAATGCGCGCGTGGGGGTGAGGACAAGGAGAACGCTGCCGATCAGCCCGCCGGCGAAGGTGATGATCGCCAATGTGCGGATCGGAATGCCGCCGAGCGGCTCGAGTTCTTTGCGGAATGCCCAGGCGCTCGCCCCGGCGCCGGGGAGCAGCGCGACATTGCTCGTTGCATTGGCGATGTTGGCGGGCAAGCCGAGGGCGATCAACGCGGGGAGCGTGGCGAAGGTGCCGCCCCCCGCCAGCGCGTTCATCGCCCCGCCGATGATCCCGGCGGTGAGCGTCAGGGCGATGTTATCCACGTCCATAGTCCCGCCGTACACGAAAGGCGTTGCGATGCGCGCGCTTCCTCGCAATCAGGGCAACCGTGAATGTGTTAGACCGTTACCGCCAGCTCGTTGCGTCGGGCGAGCTGCGTCCCGACGCCGCGCAGGAAGGAGCGGCAGCGCGGCTGGCGGCGATCCAGACAGAGCTTGAGGCGGCGCCCAAACGCGGCTCGGTGTTGTGGCGGCTGGCCGGACGTCGGCCCGATCCGGTGCGTGGACTGTATTTGTGGGGCGGGGTCGGGCGCGGCAAATCGATGCTGATGGACCTGTTCGTCCAGTGCCTGAACATCGGGCGCAAGCGGCGTGTGCATTTCCACGAATTCATGCTGGAGGTGCACCAGCGGCTGCGTGTGGAGCGGGAGAAGGAGCTTGGCGATCCGATCGCGCCGGTGGTCGCGGCGCTGGCGGATGAGGCGCGCTGCCTCGCCTTCGATGAGATGGTCGTCAACAATATGGCAGATGCGGCGATCATGTCGCGGTTGTTCACCGGGTTGATCGAAGCGGGGGTGACGATCGTCACCACATCGAACCGCGCGCCATCCGACCTCTACAAGGATGGGCTCAACCGCCAACTGTTCCTGCCCTTCATCGCGCTGATCGAGGACAAGCTCGACGTCTTGCCGCTCGACGGGCCAGTGGACTACCGCATGGAGCGGTTGGCGGGCGTCGATAGCTGGCATGTGCCCAACGGGCCTGAGGCAACGGCAAAGGTGCGCGAGGCGTTTTTCCGCCTGACCGATTTCGAGCCCGAGGACGCGGCGCGCGTCCCAACCGCCGATCTCGATCTGGGCGGTGGGCGCAACCTCCACGTGCCCAAGAGCCTGAAGGGCGTTGCGGTGTTCAGCTTCAAGAAGTTATGCGGCGAGGCGCGCGGGGCGAGCGATTACCTCGCCATCGCGCGGCGCTACCACAGCGTCATCCTCGTCGGCATCCCCCGCCTCGGGCCGCAGAACCGCAACGAGGCGGCGCGCTTCGTCACGCTGATCGACGCGCTCTACGAACATAATGTCAAATTGATCGCCACCGCCGATGCCTTACCCGAAGAGCTGTACGTCGAAGGCGACGGTAAGTTCGAGTTCGAGCGGACGGTTAGCCGCCTGCACGAAATGGCCTCGGCCGACTATCTCGCCCGAGGCCATGGCGCGAATTAGCGCAACAACGCGCTGATCACCTGTCGGATGATCTGTGTACGCGGATCGATCTGGTAGATGTAGCCATCCGAATAACGGTAATAGGCATTGCGGTTATCGGTGTAGCGTGTCCGATAGCTGTACGGCAGATTGTAGGCGCCATAGCCCGACGGCCAGCGCTGGCCGATGCGGTAGAGCTTCTTGGCTTGGCCAGGGGGCAGGCACCCCTTGTCACGCAGCCCCGGAGGGCAACCGCGCGCTGCATAGCCACGGCCGCGCCACTCGCCGCGATCGCCCCGCCAGCCGTCGTCACGATCGCGTTCGCCATGCCAGCCGCCATGGCCGTGACCATTGCCATGGCCCTCGCCGTGCCCCTTGGCCAGCGCCGGCGACGTGGCGAGCGCCAGCACGCCCGCAGCGGCAATAATTGTCTTGCGCATCTCGACTCTCCTTGGTTCGGTGCCGCAATCAACGCATACGGCGCGAATTCGTTCGCGGTCCGAAACGGGAAGAAGATCAGATATGAGCGTGGCCGATCGGCTTTGGCCGGGGGCGGCGGCAGGCATGATGGCCGCCGCGTCCGCCGCATGGGCCGGGCCCCCCTATGACACCGACGACCCGGTGCCGACCGACGCCGGGCATTGGGAGATTTATGCTTTTGCCGGGGGCGATGGGCATGGCCGCAACTTCGATGGCAGCACCGGGGTGGATCTCAATTATGGCCCGATCAAGAACGTCCAGCTGACTGCGACGTTGCCGCTCGACCTGATGCGTCGGAAGCGGCTGACCTTGCGCGGCGGAGATGTCGAACTGGGCGCTAAAATTCGGCTGATCGACAAAAACGGCTTCTCTCTGGCGGTGTTTCCGCGTGCGATCATGCCGACGGGTGGCGGGCGCACGGGCGCGCTGTTTCCGATGTGGGCGCAGCAGGACTGGGGCAAGACCTCGCTGTTCGGCGGCGGGGGCTATGCGATGTCACCCGATGCGGCGGGCCGCGATCACTGGTTCGGTGCAGTCGCGCTGACGCATGAGATGAGCGAACGGCTGTCTTTGGGGATCGAGGCGACGCGTTTGGGCCGCGATGCGCGCGATGCGCGCGCGACGAGCACGCTGGGTATCGGCGGCATTTGCAAACTGAGCGAGCATTTGGCGCTGCTTGCATCGGGCGGTCCGAGCTTCGAGGATGGCAGCCACACCATCCGCTATCACGCCTATTTTGCCTTGGGAGCCACGTTTTGACCGACGAACTGCGCCGTGCCGCGACAAAGGTCCCCGCCGTCACGTTGGGCTTCTGGATCATCAAAATCTTGGCGACGACCTTGGGCGAGACCGGTGGCGACGCCGTGTCTATGAGTTGGCTTGGTGAGACCACGCCCGAGGCAGGGACGGCGGGGCTCAACGGCTATCTGGTCGGTACCGCGATCTTTGGCGCCGTTCTACTCGTGCTCGTCTGGCTGCAGGTGCGCGCCAACACCTTTAACCGCTGGCTCTATTGGGCGACGATCATCGCTTCGACCACGGCGGGCACGACGCTCGCCGACTTCGCTACGCGTTCGCTTGGGATCGGCTATCCGGGCGGTTCTCTCTTGTTGTTCGCTTTGGTCATCGCGTCGCTGTTCGCCTGGCGCAGTTTGACGGGCAGCGTCGACATCAGCCGGATCACCGAACCGCGCAGCGAAAGCTTCTACTGGTTGACGATCACCTTTTCCCAGACGCTCGGCACCGCGCTCGGCGATTGGGTCGCGGATTCAAGTTTGGGATACAGCGGCGCGGCGATGATTTTCGGTGCGGCGCTGGCGGTGACCGCCGCGCTCTATTTCTGGACGCGCGTGTCGCATGTCCTGCTGTTCTGGGCGGCGTTCATCCTGACACGGCCGCTGGGCGCGACGGTGGGCGATTTTCTCGACAAGCCGGTGGCCAAGGGTGGGCTCGAATTCAGCCGGCCGGTGGCGACGGCAGTGCTGCTGGCGGCGATTTTGATCCTGATTGTCGTTCTGCCGCAGCGCCCAGCCGAGCGTGCGCATTAGGATGAGGCTCGATCCCGAACACGTCCCGGTCATCCCGGGCGTCGGACAGATCAATGACCGCAACGACCGACTCGATCCGGGCGAATTGATGATTGAGGCGTTGCGCCGTGCTGAGGACGATGCTGGCGCCAAACTACTGGCGGACGCGGACAGCCTGTCGGTGGTAGCGCAGATTGCCTGGCCCGAACTGGGCGATTTGTCGCCGCGTGTGGCCCTGGCGATGGATATGACCGGTAGCGTGCGCCAGTCGAAACTGCCGCATGGCGATACGCCCATCCGCTACCTCAACGATGCTGCTGATGCGATCCAGCGCGGGGAAAGCCGGATCGCGCTGGTGACAGGCGGAGAGGCGTTGCGGACGGCGCGAAGACGGGTCGATATCGATCCCGTGCGCGCGCGGCGGCGCGAGGGGCATCCGACTTATGCCCAGCAATACGGCCTGATCGCGCCGGTCGACATCTATCCGCTCTACGAAAACGCCTGCCGCGCGGCGTGGGGGCAGTCGCTCGTCGAGGCGCAGGCTGAATCGGGGGCGATCTGGGCGGGTATGTCTGAAGTTGCTGCGGCCAACGAGGCCGCGTGGTTGCGGACCCGGGTGAGCGCGGCAGAGATTGTCACGCCCTCTCCCGCCAACCGCCCGATCGCCTTTCCCTACACCAAGCTGCAGGTCGCCAATGCGAGCGTGAACCAAGGCGCGGGGTTCATTGTCACCAGTTTGGCGGAGGCGCGGCGGCGGGGCATCGCGGAGAGCCGCCTCGTATTCGTCGGCGACGGTGCGGCGGCGAGAGAGCCCGCGGATATCTTGGCGCGCGATCGCTACGATCACAGCGTCAGCATGGCCGTGTCGATCGCGCAAACGCTGGCTGACAACGACGTCGAGTCCTTCGATCATGTCGAACTCTACAGCTGCTTTCCCTGCGTCCCGAAAATGGCGCGGCGCGTTCTCGGTTGGCCGATCGAGCGGCCGGCGAGCGTCGTCGGGGGGCTAACGTTTGGCGGCGGCCCGATCGGGAATTATATGAGCCATGCCGTCGCGGCGATGACGGAGCGTTTGCGCAGTGGTGGTGCCGGTTTTCTGTTCGCCAATGGCGGCTTTGCAACGGACAATCACTGCATCGTGCTGCGCGATGGGCCGTTCGAGGGGCGGCGGGGTGGTTATGACGTTCAGGGGGCGGCGGACGCCGAGCGCGGCTCGGTTCCATCCCTGGACGACGAATTCACCGGTTCGGGGACTATCGAGAGCTACACCGTGTTTTATGATCGCGACGGCGGACCGCGCGGCGGCGTGATCGTTGCGCGGACCGAGGGCGGGGCGCGGACGCTGGCGCGGGTCGATGCGGCGGACATCGATTTGATTGCGTGGCTGACGGATGGCGAAGTGGAGCCGGTCGGCCAAACCGGCACGATCGTTGGCGAGGGCCGGAATTGGAGAATGGCATGACGCTTTACGGCTATTGGCGATCGACGGCGTCTTGGAGGGTGCGGCTCGGGCTGGCGTTGAAGGGCGTTTCGTTCGAAACAGTGCCCGTTCACCTGGGCAATGGCGGGCAGCTCACGCCAGAATACCGCTCGCTCAACCCCCAAGGCTATGTCCCGGCGCTGCAGCTGGACGACGGCATCCTTCTCACGCAGAGCCTGGCAATCCTGGAGTGGCTCGAAGAAGCGCATCCCGAGCCAGCGCTGCTTCCCGCCGATCCTATCGAGCGGGCGCAGGTGCGGGCGTTCGCGGAAATCATCGCCTGCGACATCCACCCCATCCAGAATTTGAAAATCCTCAAGAAATTACGCGCGATGGGTCAGGATCAGGATGGGATCAACGCCTGGGCGGCGTGGATCATCGAGGACGGGCTGGACGCGTGCAACGCGCTGATCGCCGGGCAGCCCGGGCCCTATTGCTTCGGTGATCAGGTGACGCTGGCCGACGTGTTGCTCGTCCCGCAATTGTCCAATGCCAGGAGGTTCGGCGCAGACCTCCGCTGGCCACGCATCCTGGAAATCGAAGCGGCTTGTCAGCGCTTGCCCGCTTTCCAGGCCGCGGTCCCGCAGGCACAGGTCGACTTTGAAGCAAGTTAAGAAAGGCGATTTGCCCACCAAGCCCTGCGCGGCATGCGGCCGGCCCTTCGCCTGGCGCAAGAAGTGGACGAAGGTATGGGACGAGGTGCGCTATTGTTCGGACGCGTGTCGCCGAAAGCGTTAGCCGTCCGAAACGCGTTCGATGTCCGCACCCGCGGCGCTCAGCTTTTCTTCGAGGCGCTCATAGCCGCGATCGAGGTGATAGACGCGGCTGACCTGAGTCTCGCCCGCCGCGGCGAGGCCTGCGATGATCAGGCTCATCGACGCGCGCAGGTCGGTGGCCATGACGGGCGCGCCCGTCAGGCCCGACACGCCGTGGACCGTCGCGGTGCGGCCGTGGACGGTGATGTCGGCGCCCATCCGCGCCAGTTCGGGCACGTGCATATAGCGGTTTTCGAAGATCGTTTCGGTCAGATGGCTTTCGCCGCTGGCCAGCGTCAGCATCGCCATGAACTGCGCCTGCATGTCGGTGGCGAAGCCGGGATAGGGCTGGGTTTCGAGCTCGATCGGCCGCAGTTTGCCGTCCGACGAGACATGAATCGAATTGCCTTCGACACGCACGTCTGCGCCGGCAAGTTTGAGCGCATCGAGCGTAGCGCCCATCTCGCTGGCGTCGGCATTGGTTAGTTCGACCGCGCCGCCGGTCAGCGCGACGGCGCAGGCATAGCTGCCAGCTTCGATCCGGTCGGGCATGACCGCATAGGTCGCACCGTGGAGTCGATCGACGCCCTCGACGGTCAGCGTCGAGCTGCCGATGCCGTCGATCCTCGCGCCCATGCGGACGAGGCAATTGCACAGGTCGACGATCTCGGGCTCACGCGCAGCATTTTCGAGGACGCAGGTCCCTTTGGCGCGGCTCGCCGCCATCAGTGCGTTTTCGGTGGCGCCGACGCTGACGACGGGGAAGGTCATGGTTCCGCCAGGAACGCGACCTCCAGTCGCTGAAACCTTCACGTAGCCGGCGGCCATCTCGACATGCGCGCCAAATGCTTCGAGCGCCTTCAAATGCAGATCGATCGGCCGGTTGCCGATAGCGCAGCCCCCAGGGAGCGAGACGGTCGCCTCGCCCATCCGCGCGACCAGCGGGCCGAGCACGAGGATCGAGGCACGCATTTTCCGCACGATATCGTAGGGGGCCGTGGTCGCAGTGACGCGGCCAGCGCGCGCGGTCATGACGCGGCCGAAATCTTCGGGCCGTGCGCCTTCAATCATCGTCGATACGCCAAGCTGATTGAGCAGATGGCCGAAACTGTCGACGTCGGCGAGGCGTGGCAGGTTTCTGAGTGTCAGCGGCTCGTCGGTCAGCAGCGCGCAGGGGAGCAAGGTGAGTGCGCTGTTCTTCGCACCGGAAATCGGGATGCGGCCATTCAGGCGATTGCCGCCGCGGATGTGGATTCGGTCCATCTCCGGCGTGTTAGTGAGGCGGCGGGCTACATTCCAGTGCGCCCCCGAAACGAAAGCTGATCTGGATCAATTTACCTTGGCTTTCAGCGCATTAAATGGTTGAACAAAGGGCGAATGATCGCCGGCTGGTGGGGCAAGTAAGATGATCGAGCGGTTTCTTGCCGGGCGTCGCCGCGGCGAATTGTTGGTGGCCGAATTGCAAGCACTGGAAGATTCGGTGGAGCGGGTCGACACCTTGCCGGGACGCCAGACCGTTGTGCCGCATGGCAAGGTGGTCGACACATCGATGCTGCTCGTCGATGGGTTCATGGCGCGGTACATGGACGGGCTGGAGGGCGAGCGGCAGCTCGTCGCTCTGCATGTGCCCGGCGACTTCGTCGATCTCCACGCCTTTCCATTGCGCAAGCTGGACCACGACGTCGGAACCATGACACCGTGCACAGTTGCGGTGTTCAAGCACAGCGTGATTGAGGCGCTGATCATGCAGTTCCCCAACCTCGGCAAGCAGCTGTGGTTCTCGACCCTCCTTGACGCGGCGATGCACCGCGAATGGATTTTCCGTCTGGGCCGGCTTGGCGCGGCGGGGCGGGTGGCGCACCTGTTGGCGGAGACCGAACGGCGGCTGCGCATGGTCGGGATGAGTGACGGCAAAAGCTTCGCCCTGCCGCTGCAGCAGAGCGACATCGCCTCTGCCTGCGGCATCACGGCGGTTCACGCCAATCGCGTGCTGCGCGACCTGCGCGAACGCGGCATCGTCCAAGTGTCTAGCGGGACGGTCAAGGTTGGCGACCTAAAGGCGCTGCACCGTGAGGCCGAGTTCGACGAACAATATCTGTATCCGAGCGACGGGACGAAATAGCTTAGGCTTTTTCCAGCGTGCACTGCAGCGGGTGCTGGTTCTCGCGGGCGAAGTCCATCACCTGCGTCACCTTCGTTTCGGCAACCTCGTAAGTGAATGTGCCGCACACGCCCACACCCTTTTGATGGACGTGAAGCATTACCCGCGTCGCCTCCTCCATGCTCATGCGGAAAAAGCGCTGTAGGCAAAGCACGACGAATTCCATCGGCGTGTAATCGTCGTTGAGCATAAGCACCTTGTAGAGCGCCGGTTCCTTGGTCTTGGCGCGGGTACGCGTGGCGACGCCGACGCCCGTGCCCCCACCGTCGTCACCGCGCCGCTCGTTCGCCATTCGTGTATGCATACGATCTAAGATAAGGCCTGGATGCAGCGTGGGGCAAGGCGCGATGCCAAATTTGCCACCCTTTGCCGCTTTGGGCATTCGGACACGTCCGGTAGCTGGGCCGAGTTGAACGCTAGGCGGCGGCCGCGTTGGGTTCGTCGGTGGCAAGCAGCCACCCGATGGCCTGGGCCCGGTCATTGAAGACGTTCAGCGCGACCGTTTCGCCGCGCACGGCGCCCATCTGGAACGTGACCATCGGCGACCGCGTGACCAACGCCGCTCGCCGTGCCCAGATCGGGCGATAGGCAGGATCGGTAAAGTACCGGCCAAACCCCTCGAGCACGGATGACGAGACGACTTGCAATTCCGACAGGTCATAAAGCGTGACATGCTGGCCGGCGCGCGTGCCGAGCGAGCGAATACGCTTGTGCAGTTCCCCGGCGGCTGCAGCGAGTTCCTCGTCGGTGATAAGACCCGCGGCGGTCAAGCTGACCAGCGCATGGCTCCGATCAACGACGATCTTGTACATCCGGCATCTCCACTGCTGGAGTGGAGGCGATATGCGGCATCGGTTTAATTTAAGTTAGTCTTGGCGGAGTGCGGCGCAATAAAAAGGGCCGCGCGGACATGTCCGCACGGCCCCAATTCGTAGCTGCGAAAGGCTTAGGCGGCGTAAGCCGTCTTCACCTTTTCGGCCGCCAGCGCGTAGCGGTTCTGCAGCGGCTGGACGATTTCGCCGACCAGCTTCAGGTAGTTCTCAGTGAACTTCGAAACCTGCGCGACGGCTTCGTCGACATTCGCCTTGGCGATTTCCGACTGAACGGTGAAGAATTCGGTCGGCGACTTCACCGCGTAGAGGCGCTTGGTGTCAGCGACGGCCTTTTCGATCGCGCCCTTGCCATATTCGACGGTGTAGGCGGCGATGTCCTGCGCACCCTTCGCGGCGACGCGGGCCGAAGCGACAACCGCTTCAACGGTGCCCTTGTTGAACTCGGCGACGTCGGCGAGGTTCGCCTGGCCCTTTTCGACCGCGGCCTTGGCACGGGTCTGGAATTCGCCAACCGCGGCTTCGGTGCGGGTCTTGGCTTCTTCGACGAACTTGGTGACGGTATCGTTCATGGTCTTGGCTTCCTTCTGAACAGTCTTGGCAATTTCGGTCACCTTGGCGACCGGGGTCTTGATGATTTCGGGTACGGCAACCGGCTGAACCGGCGCAGCGGCGACTGGAGCCGGAGCCGCAGCAACCGGCTTCACAACAGCCGCAGGCGCCACGATCTTGGGCGCGGTGGGCGTCGCGGCAGCCTTAGGCGCAGCCGACTTGGCTGCCTTCGGAGCGGTCGCCTTTATGGCGGGTTTCGTTGACTTCGAATCGACCACGTGATTCAACCTCGGCTGCTTATGTTGCACTGCACAATAAGTGCTTCCAAACCCATTTGCAAGCATTTTGTTGCACTGCAGCAAAAGTGACACGATCAAGATCAAGAGAGGAACAAAGCCGCGCCGTCCCCAGACAATAGTCCAAATCCCCAAAATACCCGCTAAATCCCGTTGTGACCCGTATGATCCCCTGATATTGCAGCGTCATGGGGCAGAGTCCCCGGCCACGCCCGCGCATCGCCGGACTGGCCGGCAATGCGTCCCCGACAGGGTGTTTTAAGGCGGGCAAGTTGGCGGATCGCGGACTGTTCAGGGGTCATGCGCTGCAGGGGATCGATGCGAAGGGTCGCGTCGGCATTCCCGCCCCTCTGCGCGCGACAATCGAGCGCAACAGCGCGGGGCAGAAGCTGCTCCTCCTCGGCGTCAACGAGTCCGATGGCTGCCTGACCGGTGCGGACACCAATCAGTCCGATGCAGCGTTTGCCCGCATCGAGCGCGAGCAGGAACGTGCGCTGGAGCATGACCGCGCGCCGCGCTTGGTTGCATCGCCGCTAGTCACGTTCGGGATTACCGAGGAAATCCCGTTCGACGCTTCGGGACGGTTTATCCTGCCGTCCTTTTTCCGCGACGAAGCCGGCCTCGCCGAATGGGCCTTTTTCATCGGCAAGGGCGATCATTTCGAGATCTGGAACCCGCAGCGCCTGCTCGATGGCAGTGGCGAAGCGATCGTCCAGCGCGCCGTCCGTTCCTGCTTCGCGCAAAAGGGCGTGACGCTGTGAGCGCGCCACACGTCCCCGTCTTGCTCGACGAAGTGATGGCCGCAGTCGATCCGCAACCCGGCGACCGGATCATCGACGGCACCTATGGCGCGGGCGGCTATGCGCATGCTGCGTTGGAACGGGGCGCCGAGGTGATCGGGTTCGATCGCGACCCTGACGCTGTGAAAAATGCCGAACGGCACCCGCATTTGCGCATCGTCCATGACGATTTTTCCAACCTCGACAGCGAGGGACCGGCGGACGGGGTGATGCTCGATATTGGCGTATCGTCGATGCAGCTCGACCAGGCCGCGCGCGGCTTCTCGTTCCAGTCGGACGGCCCGCTCGATATGCGCATGGCGCAATCCGGCGAGAGCGCGGCGGACTTCGTCAACACCGCCGACGAAACCACCATCGCCGACGTGATCTATCGCTATGGCGAAGAAACCCAGTCGCGCCGCATCGCGCGGGCGATCGTCGCAGCACGTCCGGTCGAAACCACGCTGCAGCTGGCGAACATCGTTCGCAAGGCGATCGGCCAGAAGCCCGGTGCCAAGAAGGACGCGGCGACCAAGACTTTTCAGGGCCTGCGCATTCACATCAACCGCGAGCTCGACGAGCTCGAACAGGGGTTGGCGGCCGCCGAACGCGCGCTGAAGCCCGGCGGACGCCTCGCGGTGGTCACGTTTCACTCATTGGAGGACCGGATCGTCAAATCCTTCCTTCGCCGTCGTTCGGGGGGCGCGCCCGCCGCCTCCCGGCACCTGCCCGAGCGGAGTGATGGGCCCCCACCATCCTTCGAAGCGGTCGGCAAAGCCGTCCGTGCGGGCGTGGCCGAGCAGGAGCGCAACCCCCGCGCTCGC
>DATJIN010000038.1:0-38754 GCA_035493275.1 Sphingomonas sp.
TGGCTCATGGAGGAAATGCAGGCGCAGGCCGAACATGTCGGGGCGCGCATGATGTGGGACACGATCGTCGAGCTCGACCTGTCCAGGCGCCCGTTCCGCCTGATCGGCGACGGCGGCGATGTGTATGAAGGCGAAGTCCTCGTTCTCGCCACCGGCGCGCAGGCCAAATGGCTCGGCCTCAGCAGTGAAGACGCGCTGAAGGGGAAGGGCGTCAGCGCCTGCGCGACCTGCGACGGCTTCTTCTATCGTGGCAAGAAGGTGGTGGTCATCGGCGGCGGCAACACCGCGGTCGAGGAAGCGCTATACATGACCAATCACAGCGACGACGTGACGCTGATCCACCGCCGCGATTCGCTGCGCGCTGAACGCATTTTGCAAGACCGCTTGCATGCCAATCCCAAGATCACCGTGCTGTGGAACAAGCGGATCGAAAAATTCGTCGGCGAAGGCGATCCCGTCGGCCTTGCCGCGCTCGACCTGATCGACACCGTCACCGGGGAACACAGCCGTTTCGAAACCGAAGGCGCCTTCGTTGCGATCGGCCACCACCCGGCGACCGATATCCTCAAGGGGCATGTCGAGCTCGACAGCGACGGCTATGTCCGCGTCGAAACCGGCTCGACGCGAACCAGTGTGCCCGGTGTGTTCGCGTGCGGCGACGTGATGGACAAAATCTATCGCCAGGCGGTGACCGCTGCCGGCACGGGCTGCATGGCCGCGCTCGACGCCGAACGCTTTCTGGCTGAAGCGGAATTCCTGCGCGAAACCGAGGCCGCCTAGGCTATTTGGCCAGCCGCTCCTTTGCGAGCGCGGGCTCATACTGGAACAGCACCTTGTCGTCAGGGGCCTTCACGCCTTTGGCGACGTCGTCAGGCGCGACGTGATGCAGAATGTGGCGGATCGCCGCCTTGCGCGCCTCGGGTTTGTCGTCCGTCGCGACGCAGAACCACGGCGCGGTGGCCGTGTGACTGACGCGCAGCATCGTGTCGCGCGCCTTTGAATAATCGTCCCATTTGTCCTGCGCGACGGCATCGAGCGGGCTGATTTTCAAGGCTTTGAGCGGATCCGACCGCCGCGCTTCAAGCCTTCGGGCCTGCTCGGCCTTCGAGATGTCGAGCCACAATTTGACCAGCTTGATCCCGCTTTCGACCAGCATTCGTTCGAAATCGGGCACGTCCTTGAGGAACTGCGCCTGTTCCTCGGCCGTCGAAAAGCCGTTGACCACTTCGACGCCTGCCCGGTTGTACCAACTGCGATTGAAGATCACGAGTTCGCCCGCCGCGGGCAGTTGCGCGGCGTAGCGCTGGAAATACCATTGCCCGCGCTCGCGGTCGCTTGGTTTGGGCAACGCGACGACGCGCGTGTTGCGCACCGACAGATGCTCGGTCAGCCGCTTGATGAGGCCGTCCTTGCCCGCAGTGTCGCGCCCTTCGAGAACGATGACGATACGCTCGCCCGATTTGGCCTGCGCCAGTTGCGTGTCGACCAGCGCCTGCTGCAGGGGATGATCGGGCTTGTCATCGTCATGGCTCATTGCTGGCGTCCTCGGCGTGTGTATGGGGATGGCATGACTTTCGCGCTCCCGGGTTTCGATGTCGACCGCTTTGTAACAGAAACGCTCGCGGAAGATCTCGGCGATCCGCCCAGGGACGTCACGTCCGAAGCAGTCATCCCCGCCGCCGCCCGGTTTGCCGGGGTGATGGACAGCCGCGACGCGATTGTGGCCGCTGGGTTGCCATTGGCCGAAGCCTTTTTTCGAGTGCTCGATCCCTCGGTGGAAATCGAAATTTTGGTCGAGGAGGGACAAGCAGCTCCTGCCGGAGCCGATTTGATGCGCCTGTCCGGCAAAGCGCGGGCCCTGCTCACCGCCGAGCGTTCGGCACTCAACACCGTCCAGCATTTGTCGGGAATTGCGACAATGACACGGGCCTATGTCGATGCCATCGCCGGAACAGGCTGCATCTTGCTAGACACCCGCAAGACCATTCCAGGCCTCCGCCTGCTCGAAAAATACGCGACACGGATGGGCGGCGCGACCAATCACCGCATGGGCCTGTGGGATGCGGCGATGATCAAGGACAATCACGCCGCGGTCGCCGGCTCGGTCGGTGCCGCGACGCGCCGCGCCCGCGATGCGGGGGTCCAGAAGATCATCGTCGAAGTCGACCGCATCGAGCAGATCGAGGAAGCGCTGGCGGGCGGGGCGACGCACCTGCTGCTCGATAACATGCCGCCGCCACTGTTGCGCGATGCGGTGGCGCTGGTGGCGGGCCGCGTGCCGACCGAAGCTTCGGGCGGTGTGCGTCTCGACACGATCCGCGCCATTGCCGAAACCGGCGTCACCTATGTCAGCGTCGGCCGCTTAACGCAGAGTGCGCCCGCTGCCGATATCGGTCTGGATTTCAAGGAGTTGTGATGCATTCTTTGGTTTTAGCCGCAATGCTTTCAGCGCCAGTCGCGGCAAATGCCGCGTCTGTCAGCTGCACACTGCCTGGAACGATCGAGCCGATCCATGACGACCTGCCGAACGACAAGACGCCCGCCCGCCGCCTGCCGATCGCCAGCTATACGCTCGCGCTAAGCTGGAGCCCGCAATTCTGCCGCGGCCAGGGCGACAAACAGTCATTCCAGTGCAATTCGGGCAATCGTTTCGGCATGACGCTGCACGGCCTGTGGCCCGACGGTGCAGGCAAGGACTGGCCGCAATATTGCAAATCGGTCGAACTGATTTCCGAAGCCCAGATCCGCCGCAACCTGTGCCTCACCCCCTCGGCGCAGCTCAACCAGCACGAATATGCCAAGCATGGCAGCTGCATGGGCGTGACGCCGGCGCAATATTTCGATCAGTCGCGCGCGCTGTATCAAGCCATTAATTTCCCCGATTTCGACCGCATGTCGCGCCGTCCGCTGACCGTTGGACAGTTCAAGGACGCGTTCGCGCGCGCCAATCGTGGCCGGATTCCGGTCAACGCGATCCGGGTCACGGTGACTGGTGGACGCTGGCTCGACGAGCTGTGGCTGTGCCTCGACACCCGCTACAAATTCCGCCGCTGCGCCGCCAATCAGGACGGTGGCGTGCCCAACAGCCGCAAGCTGATGATCTGGCGCGGGGGCGCTGGCTAACCGTCGAGCGTCGCTGTTCCCGGATGCAGCCGGTCGAGATGCTTCTTGATCAGGCGCAAATTGCGGGTGTTCGAGCGGAAGAAGAAGTCAGGCACTGCGCCCACGAACGGAACCGCGCCGAGCAGTGCGTCAAATCCGATATTGCCCGCCATGCGCGCGATGACATGCTTGGGCAGACCCAGGTTGCGGGCCTCCCACACCATCCAGCTGCCCATCACGGCGGCAACGACGCTTCCCCCGACGGGCAGCACGTCGAGGATCACGTCGAGCCCGACCTTCCGGTTGGTGCCCGGGATCGTGAACAACCCCTCGAGGAGGTGTTCCATCGCTTCGATCCGGCGGCGCACCGCAAGCGGCTCGGTCCCGAGATAGTCCTGCGGGTTCAGGCGGTTGATCGTGGCGTTGGCCATGGTCACGGTCCTCATTGCGGATGCGATATGGGAACGCGTCAACCTCTTGCCTAGTTGCGCGCGGCTAGTTCCGGGCTGTGCGAAGTTCGGCGAACGGATGCACGGCGAAGCCATTTTCCCGCCAGCCGTTGAGCGAATTGCTGACCAGCGACCAACGCAGCGGGGTGGACAGAGGGATATATCCGCTCGCCTGCGAGGCTGCGGCATCGGCATCGGCAATCGCGCGCGCCCGATCGACCAGGGTCGGCGCCACGCGCGCGGCCTGCAACGCCTGCTCGGCAAGGTCGGAGCAGGCGAAACCCGCTTCGCAGCCGGTCCGCGTCAGATACCAATTGGCACTGCCATTGGGCGAAACCTCGTCGATCAGCACCAGATCGGCATCAGCGGCGTTCCACGCCACGGGTGTGATCCGCAAACCGATGGAGCGCAGGTCGATGCTCAGCCGCGCGACGAGCAGTTTGATACCCGGGCCAGCCGGCACAGCCAGTTTCAACGGCGGAGGCTCCCCATGGCCGGCGATCCAGCCAGCGACGCGCGCGCGCGCCGTCCGGCGGCGATCCTCGAGCGGCACACCGCCCCAATCCGGCTCGACGGGCACGCGTGCGCTGTCGAGCTGGGCGGGCAGCAAGCGCTGCGCCACGGTCCACCGCGGCACACCGGTGATCGCACCCAGCGCTTCGCGGTCGATTGCCATCGACAAGGCCTCACGGATCGTCACGTCGCGCAGCATCGGCACGGTGGGGCGAATGCCGATGCCGAACAGACCTTCGGCAGGATCGATGCGCACGTCACGTTCGCGCGATGCCTGGACCACCGGCCAATCGGCGAGCGTGCCTCCAGAGACCAAGGACGATTCGCCCTTCTGAAAGCGGGCGATCGCCTTTGCCGCGCTCTCCGCGCGGAGCGTCACCTGCGTGATCAGCGGCGGCGGCGCGTCGGCGTCGGCATCCGGATCGGGCAGGGGGGTGAAGACCATCGCGCTTCCCCGCAACACAGCCCGCCACGGCCCTGCGCCTTGGCCGTCGCGGCGAATCCCCAATTCGGGTTGCGCGAGCAGTTGAAACATGTTCGGCCGCGGCACGCGCAGCCGGACCTCGACGATGCGGCCGGTCATCGGTACGACGGCGTCGACCGCCATGAGCAAGGGCTTGAGAGCGTTCGTGCTGCCCGGCGCCATGGCGCGGACAAGGCTGGCGGCGACTTGCGGCGCGGCCACGTCGGTGCCATCGGCCCAGTGTGCGTGGCGCAAGCGAAAGATCAGGCTCAGCCCGTCATCGGTGACGATCCAGCTTTCGGCAAGGCCGGGACGCACCTGACCGGCGGCATCGAGCGTCACCAGCCCTTGCGCGATTTCACGCGCGACGCCACGCTGGGTTTCATCAAGCCCCCGGCGGTCGGGGTCGCCAGGACGGAGACTGCCACCAATCTGGCTGACCGTGATTTGGGGATCATTGTCGTGGCGGCTGCAGCCTCCGGTCGCGAGCAGCGCCAGAACAAGGATGGTGCGGATGGCGGGACTCGAACCCGCATGCCCTAATGAGCGGGGGATTTTAAGTCCCATGCGTCTACCAATTTCGCCACATCCGCGCACTGCCGGAGCGACGGGCAAGCTTGGCTTGTCCGCGAATCCGGTGAGCTGGCCGGCCTCGGCGTAGCTGAGGTCCGACGACTTGGCTTTGCCAAGTCGGCTCATGCGTCGTCACCATAATCTGTCGGTAGCGCGAAACGGTGCGCTAGGCGAGTGGCTGAAAAATGACCTCAGTCGACGTTCAACCGCGCGCGCATTTCCTTGCCCGGCTTGAAATAGGGGACGCGTTTCGCATCGATCGCCACCGAAGCGCCGGTTCGCGGGTTGCGCCCGGTCCTGCCGTCGCGGGCGCGGGTCGAAAACGCGCCGAAGCCGCGCAGCTCGACGCGGCCGCCACCGGCTAACCGAGCCGAGATCGCCTCGAAGAAACAGGCGATAATCCGCTCCACGTCTTGCGGCTGGAGCCCCGCATTTTCGGCGGCGAGTTTGGCCACCAGTTCCGAACGGATCACAGTTGGGCTCCCCCCGAAGCTTTGGTTGGTCGTGATGCGTTAGCACGTGGGCTAACATGGCTCAACTGGCCCCGGCACGAAAACGTACCGGGGCCGTAATGAGTCACTTCTTGTCGCCGCCGCGCGCTTTCAGCGCTTCGCCGAGGATGTCGCCCAGCGAAGCGCCTGAGTCGGACGAACCATATTGCGCAACCGCCTGCTTCTCTTCGGCCATCTGCATCGCCTTGATCGAGAAGTTCGGCTTCTTCGAACGATCGAAGCCGGTGACCATCGCGTCGAACTTCTGGCCGACCTGGAAACGCTCCGGACGCTGTTCGTCGCGGTCGCGACCGAGGTCGCTGCGCTTGATGAAGCCGGTCGCGCCATCGTCGCCCGCTTGCACTTCCAGGCCGCCATCGCGGACTTCGAGCACCGTGACGGTCTGGATGCTGTTCTTGGCCAGGCCCGAGGAGGACGCTGTGCTGCCGACGGCCGGAGCACCCTTTTCGAGCTGCTTCATGCCGAGCGAGATACGCTCCTTTTCGGCATCGACGTCGAGCACGATCGCGGTGACGGTCTCGCCCTTGCGGTGCAGGTTGAGCGCGTCTTCGCCCGAAATGCCCCACGCGATATCCGACATGTGGACCATGCCGTCGACGTCGCCGTCCAGCCCGATGAACAGGCCGAATTCGGTGGCGTTCTTGACTTCGCCTTCGACGGTCGAGCCCACCGGATGCTTCTCCGCAAAGGCATCCCAAGGGTTCGACACCGCCTGCTTGAGGCCCAGCGAGATGCGACGCTTTTCGGCATCGACTTCGAGGACGACAACTTCGACTTCCTGTGACGTCGAGACGATCTTGCCCGGGTGGACGTTCTTCTTGGTCCAGCTCATTTCGCTGACGTGGATCAGGCCTTCGATGCCCGGCTCCAGTTCGACGAACGCGCCATATTCGGTGATATTCGTCACGCGGCCCGACAGCTTGGCGCCGACCGCATATTTTACTTCGGCACCTTCCCACGGATCGCTCTCGAGCTGCTTCATGCCCAGCGAGATGCGCTGCGTGTCCTTGTTGATGCGGATGATCTGCACCTTCACCGTGTCGCCGATGTTGATCATCTCCGACGGGTGGTTGACGCGCTTGTAGCTCATGTCGGTGACGTGGAGCAGGCCATCGATGCCGCCTAGGTCAACGAACGCACCGTAATCGGTGATATTCTTGACGACGCCGTCGATGATCTGGCCTTCCGACAGGGTCTGGATCAGGCCGGTGCGCGCTTCGGCACGGGTTTCCTCGAGGATCGCACGACGCGACACGACGATGTTGCCGCGCTTGCGGTCCATCTTGAGGATCTGGAACGGCTGCGGCAGGTCCATCAGCGGGGTGACGTCGCGCACGGGGCGGATATCGACCTGCGAGCCGGGCAGGAACGCCACGGCGCCGTCGAGGTCGACGGTGAAGCCGCCCTTCACGCGGCCGAAGATCACGCCGTCGACGCGGTTGCCGGCGTTGAATTCGCCTTCCAGCTTGTCCCAGGCGGCTTCGCGGCGCGCGCGATCGCGCGACAGCATCGCTTCACCAGCCGAGTTCTCGACGCGGTCGACGAACACATCGACAATATCGCCGACATTGAGTTCGGCCTTCTGGCCCGGCATCGCGAATTCGCTGAGGCGGACACGGCCTTCCGACTTCAGGCCGACGTCGATGACGGCGTGGTCGTTTTCGATGGCGGTGATGGTGCCCTTGACGACCTTGCCTTCGAAGCTGTCGTCTTTGCCAAAAGTTTCGTCGAGAAGCGCAGCGAAATCGTCGCGCGTGGGAAGAGCCGCAGTGGCCATAAAGAGAAGAACCCTAAACTGATATTTTCCGGCCAGCCGGTTGTCTCCGGCGGTCTTTGACCAGAACCGCCGCCACGTCCGAATGACGAAACGGCATCCCGGAAATCATACTGGCGAAGCACCCGCGCAAAACGAAAAGCGCGACGGGGCCTGGCCCTGCGCGCTACGCATTATGCGGATGCCAGCCGGCGTGATCGCCTGACGGACGTGCGGTGCATAGCGGAAAAGCGGCTGGGCGTAAAGTTGAGCGGTTAACGGTCCAGTGCCCGGGTCACTTCGGCGATTGCCGCTCCGATCGTCTGTTCGATCGTGAGGTCGTCGGTTTCGAGCAGCGCGGCATCTTCGGCGCGCTTCAATGGCGCGGCGGAGCGGCTGGAATCGCGCTCGTCGCGCGACAAAATATCGGTCAGCACGTGATCATACGCCACCTTGCTGCCTTCGCCGACGAGCTGGGCGAAGCGCCGCTTGGCACGCGTTTCGCTCGATGCGGTGACGAACAACTTGGCATCCGCATCGGCTGCGATAACCGTGCCGATATCGCGCCCGTCGAGCACCGCGCCGCCGGGCTGGCGCGCAAAGGCCAGTTGCCGCTCAAGGAGCGCTTGCCGGACCCCAGGATGCGCCGAAACGACCGAGGCTGCGCGCGACGCCGCCTCGCTGCGGATTTCGAGGTCGTCGAGCATCGCCTCGCTGAAGCCGGTGGCAGCAACCGCATCGGCTTCGACTGAAGGATTGCCGCCGTGGCGCAAGCACTGCAGCCCGGTGGCACGATACAGCAACCCGGTATCGAGATGCGGCAAGCGAAAATGTAGCGCCAGTGCGCGCGCCACCGTGCCCTTGCCGGAAGCAGCGGGGCCATCGACTGCGATGATCATGTGCGCCTCCTGCGCGCGATCTCGCCGATCAGGCCGGCAAAGGCGATCAGCGCCCACACCGCCTCCAGCACTACCGCCGCCAGGTTGAAATGCTGCGACAGGGAAATCAGCAGCAGCACTGCACCGACGATGTTCAGCGTGTTAAACGCCACCTTGTCCATCGCCTGTGAAACGTTGGCGTACGCGAACCCGATGATGAACATCGCGCTGCCCAGCAAGCCGACCCAGTCTGCCCAATCGAATGTCATACCGACTGCAACGCGCCAAGATCGTCAAAGAAGCGCGGATAACTCGTCGCGACCGGCGCATCGTCGTCGAGCGTGACCGCTGCGCGGCAGTTTAGCGCTGCAACCGCCAGGCTCATCGCGATGCGGTGATCGAGATGCGTCGCGATCGTCCCGCCGCCGGTGAGGGGCTCTCCCCCTGTGCCTTCGACCGCCAATCCATCCTCCAACTCCTCGACCCGCGCGCCGATCGCACGCAGCGCCGCCGCCATCACTGCAACGCGATCGGATTCCTTGACGCGCAATTCCTCCAACCCGCGAAACACGCTGCGTCCCTGCGCAAACGCTGCCGCGACGAACAGGGCAGGGAATTCATCGACCATTGACGGCACATCCGCAGGATCGGGCTCGATCGCGGTCAGCGGGCCATGCCGCACGACTAAGTCGGCCACCGGCTCGCCACCCACGGCACGCTCATCGGTCCGTTCAATCCGGGCGCCCATCGCCGCCAGCGCCCTATACAGGCCTGCACGCGTCGGGTTCATTCCGACATTTTCAATCCTCACTTCCGACCCCAACACGATCGCCGCCGCGACGCTGGCAAAGGCGGCGGAGGAGGGGTCTCCCGGAACGGTGATCCGTTGCGGCCTCAACTCACCCTCGCCGCGGATCGAAATAAGGTCTCCCTCACGCGTGACTTCAGCGCCGAAGCCGGCGAGCATCCGCTCGCTATGATCGCGCGTCGGCACCGGCTCGATCACACGGGTGATCCCCGGCGTGTTGAGCCCGGCAAGGAGCACTGCCGACTTCACTTGCGCCGATGCCACCGGCAAACGGTATTCGATCGGCACCGCGGGGCAAATCCCGCGCATTGTCAGCGGCAGGCGTCCACCGGGTGAGGGTGTGAACGCTGCGCCCATGAGAGAGAGCGGATCGATCACGCGTCCCATCGGCCGTTTGGACAGCGAGGCGTCGCCAATAAAGCTGGCGATGATCGGATGGCTCGCGACCAAACCCATCAGCAGCCGCGTCGAAGTTCCTGAATTACCCATGTCGAGCGCGACCTGCGGCTGCAGCAGCCCGCCAACACCAACACCCCAGACATGCCAGCGGCCATCACGGCGTTCGATCGTCGCACCCATCGCGCGCATCGCCGCGGCGGTGGCCAGCACGTCTTCGCCTTCCAGCAGCCCGTCGATGACTGTCTCACCCACCGCGAGGCTGCCGAGCATGAGCGAGCGGTGGCTGATCGACTTGTCGCCGGGCACCTGAATGCGGCCGCGCAGCGGTCCTCTGGCGGGCTGGACCGTACGTGAGGGCATGGCGGCGGCTTTGACAGCGCGTCCGTGGCATGGCAAGGGCGCGCGCTTTCCGGGGTTCGCCCCCGGCACACTCACATTTTTACCGGAGCGTAAACGACCGATGGTCAAGCCTGAATGGGGCACCAAGCGCACTTGCCCCAAGTGCGGCACGCGGTTTTATGATTTGACGAAGGAAGAACCTGTCGTCTGCATCAACTGCAACAATCAGTGGACGCCCGAAGCGGTGCTCAAGTCGAAGCAGCCGCTGCCGTTCGACGCGCCCAAGAAGGAAACCGCCAACGATTCCGATCTCGGTGCCGATGACCTCGACATTGATGTCGATGAGGACGCCGAAAAGTCGCCTGACGACGAAGTCGATCTGGGCGGCGACGACGACCTCGGCGTCGAAACCAACACCGGCGAAGACGAGAGCTAAACCTTATTGATTTCCGGCGCCGCCTCGCATAGGCGGCGCCTCCTTGGATTGGGGCCTTAGCTCAGCTGGGAGAGCGCCACACTGGCAGTGTGGAGGTCAGCGGTTCGATCCCGCTAGGCTCCACCAATCCACAAGCCGGCAGAAATGAGAGTGAGCGTCGCGAAGCAAGCGAGCGCTCATTTTTGACTCGGCGCGTGCCGGCCGGCGCAGAGCGGCCGACGGGGCCGCAGCTTAGCTGAGGACCGGTTCACACGAAGAACATTCCCCCCTAAGGCGCACCTCATGTCCGCCGCAAAATTCTACATCTCCACCGCTATCAGCTACCCCAATGGCCGCCCGCACATTGGCCATGCTTACGAAGCCATTGCCGCAGACGCGATCGCGCGCTTCCACCGCCTTCAGGGCGAAGATGTCTTTTTCCAGACGGGCACTGACGAACACGGCCTGAAAATGGTCCAGACCGCGCGCGACAAGGGCGTGGAAGTCGCTGCGCTCGCCGAAGAAATGTCATTACAATTCAAGGCAATGTGTGACGCGCTTGATGTGTCATACGACCGGTTCATCCGAACGAGCGAAGCCGAACACCATAAGGCCAGCCAGGCATTGTGGCAGGCGATGGAAGCCGCGGGCGACCTGTACAAGGGTCGTTACGAAGGCTGGTATTCGGTGCGCGACGAAGCCTTTTACGACGAAAAGGAAGTCGAGACCGGAGAAGGGGGCGAAAAGCTCTCGCCCCAGGGCACGCCCGTCACTTGGACCGTCGAGGAGAGCTGGTTCTTCCGCCTCTCCAAATATCAACAACCGCTGCTCGATCTGTACAACAGCCAGCCTGATTTCATTCAGCCGGACAGCCGCCGCAACGAAGTGATGCGCTTCGTCGAAGGCGGACTTAGCGACTTGTCCGTGTCGCGCACCAGCTTCGATTGGGGCGTGAAAGTACCGGGCAGCGACGGCCATGTGATGTACGTGTGGGTCGACGCACTGACCAATTATCTGACCGGCGCCGGCTATCCCGACGATGCAGAACGGATGGCCAGATACTGGCCCGCCGACCTGCATTTGATCGGCAAAGACATCGTCCGCTTCCACGCGGTCTATTGGCCGGCCTTCCTGATGTCGGCGAACATTGCGTTGCCGAAAAAAGTGTTCGGCCACGGCTTCCTGCTCAACCGGGGCGAGAAAATGTCCAAGTCGACGGGCAATATCGTCGATCCGGTCGAACTCGCCGAACGTTATGGCGTCGATGCGCTGCGCTATTTCCTCCTGCGTGACGTCAGTTTCGGCAATGATGGCAGCTGGAGCGAGGAGGCGATCGTCCTGCGCTGCAACGCCGAACTCGCCAATGGCCTGGGCAACCTTGCGCAGCGGTCGCTGTCGATGATCGCCAAGAATTGCGAAGGCGTTCTGCCCGCGCCCGGACCGGAAGCCGATCCGAAGCTGGCCGAGGGCCTCGAAGGCGCGGTTGCAGACGCCATGACGTCACTCGCGCTGCACAAGGCGCTTGAAGCGGTGGCGGGCGTCGTCGCCTCGGCCAACCAGTATTTCGCCGATAGCGCGCCGTGGGCGCTGCGCAAAACCGATCCGGCGCGTGCCGACGGCGTGCTGTACTGGACGGCGGAGACCATCCGCCGCGTTGCCTATGCGCTGCGCTGGGCGGTGCCCGAAAGTGCCGAGAAGCTGCTCACGCTGGTCGGTGGCGGGGACGGGGTGCTGGAGCCCGACACCTTGCTGCCTGCACCGCAGGGCGTGTTCCCGCGCCTCGAGCTGCCGGCGGACGACGCCTGATGTTCGTCGATTCCCACTGCCACCTGAACTATAAAGGCTTGGTCGAGGATCAGCAGGGCGTGCTCGACCGCGCGCGCGCCGCCGGGGTCAGCGGCATGCTCAACATCTCGACGCGCGAACGCGAATGGGACGATGTCCTCGCCGTTGCCGAACGCGAGCCCGATGTCTGGGCCTCGGTCGGCATCCATCCCCACGAAGCCGATCACCATCCCGATATCGACACGGCCAAATTGGTCGAGCGCGCCAAAAGCCCGCGCGTCATCGGCATCGGCGAAACCGGCCTTGATTATTATTACGACAAGTCGGACCGCGATCGTCAGCGCACCAGTTTTCGCAGCCATATCGCCGCGTCGCGCGACACCGGCCTGCCGTTGATCGTCCACACCCGTGATGCCGAGGAAGACACGGCGAACATACTCGCGGAAGAGATGGGGAAGGGCGCCTACAAAGGCGTCATCCACTGCTTCACCGCATCGGCCGATTTCGCGCGGAAGGCGCTCGATCTCGGCCTGTACATCTCGATTTCGGGCATCGTGACGTTCAAGAACGCCAAGGATCTGCAAGCCACCGCTGCGACAATTCCGGCAGACCGGCTGCTCATTGAGACAGACTCGCCATTCCTCGCGCCCGTCCCGCACCGTGGCAAACCGTGCGAGCCGGGTTTCGTTGCTGATACCGCGCGCTTCCTCTCTGGACTGCGCGGCGAACCGGTTGAGCAACTTGCGGCACAAACGCGCGACAACTTCTTCAAACTGTTCGATAAAGCTGCTGCGTGAAAGCCACTATCCTCGGTTGCGGAACGTCATCCGGGGTGCCACGCATCGGCAATGATTGGGGTGCGTGCGACCCCGCCGATCCGCGCAACCGCCGCACCCGCGCCTCGATCCTCGTTGAACATATCGGCACGCGTATCCTCGTTGACACATCGCCGGACCTACGGACGCAGCTGCTCGCGGCCAACGTCGTCAATCTCGATGCGGTAATCTGGACTCACGAACATGCCGATCATTGTCACGGCATCGACGATCTGCGGCAGGTATTCCACGCGATGGGATGTCCGGTGCCGGGGTATGCGCGTCTGAAAACGCTCGGACTGCTGAGAGATCGTTTCGCTTATGTCTTCGCCGGAAATGGCGGTTATCCGCCAACTGTTGCGCCGCACGAACTGACCGATACGCTCAAGATCGGCGGTATCCGTATCTCGGTCGTCGACCAGCCTCACGGGCGGATCACCTCGGCAGGTTTGCGGTTCGAAGGGGGCGGGGCGGCAATCGGCTATTCGACCGACACCGATCAGTTGACGCCCGAAATGGCCAAATTGTTCGCCGGTCTCGATTTGTGGATCGTCGACGGCCTGCGCGAAAAGCCGCACCCGACGCACGCACATCTTGAGGAAGCGCTCGGCTGGATCGCGCAGCTCAAGCCCAAACGTGCGGTCATTACGCATATGGACCAATCGCTCGATTACTCAGCGCTTGCGGCACGGCTGCCGGGCGGCGTTGAACCGGGTCACGACAATCTGGAGATTATGCTGTGACGTCGGATCAGACTGCTGGCCTGATCACCGGCGTCATGTGCCTGACGCTTGCCGTCAGCAGCCTTGCCGCGCGTCGGCTACCGCTCGGCCGCACACTCAAGATGGCGCTGGCCTGGGTCGCGATATTCGCTGGCGTCTATGTGTTGATGCTGTTCCGCGGCACCGGCGCCGAAATTTGGTCGCGGGCCAAAGTGGACATGCTCGGCATGGCGCCGGGCATCAGCGGCAGTGCCGTCCGCGTCGCGGCGCGCTCCGACGGTCATTTCTACGTTCAGGGAAAAATCAACGGCTATCCGACCGAATTCATGGTCGACAGCGGCGCAACTGAGACCGCGATCAGCAGCGAGGTCGCGCGCGCCGCGGGCATCAAGGACGATGGCATGCCGGCAATGCCGATCTCGACCGCCAATGGCATGGCGCTCGCCAAGACGGCGCGGATCGAGCGGTTGGAGATTGGTTCGATCGTTCAGGCTAACGCGCGCACAACGATCGGGGACAGCCTCGGCGATACCAATTTGCTGGGCATGAGCTTTTTGTCGCAACTCAAGTCATGGCGGGTTGAGGGGAACACTCTCATCTTGCAACCATGATCCATTTTACATAATACAGATTATCGGGATTTAAGATGCTGCCAGTGGAAGGTGCCCCCCTCGATCGCTTGCTAACGGTCATGCGTATACTTCGTGACCCGGAATACGGCTGCCCTTGGGACGTCGCACAAACCTTTGCGACGATCGCGCCCTACACGATCGAGGAGGCTTATGAGGTCGCCGATGCGTGCGAACGCGGCGACATGGTGGCGCTCAAGGACGAACTCGGCGATCTCTTGCTCCAGGTCGTCTTCCACAGCCGCATGGCCGAGGAAGCTGGCGACTTTGCGTTCGATGACGTCGCCATGGGCGTCGCAGACAAGCTGATCCGCCGGCATCCGCACGTCTTCGATGATGCGCCGCGCGACAGCGGCCATGCCCAATGGGAAGTAATCAAAGCCGCCGAACGTGCCAAGTCGGACGATCAAAGCGCACTCGCGGGCGTTGCGCTGGCGCTGCCCGCGTTGATGCGCGCCGAAAAGCTGCAGAAACGCGCGTCACGCGTCGGGTTCGACTGGCCCGACATCAGCGGACCGCGTGCCAAAATCATCGAGGAACTCGCCGAAGTGGAAGCCGCCGTGGACCACGACGCTCGCGAGGACGAAATCGGTGACCTGCTGTTCGCCGTCGTCAACTTCGCACGCCATCTGAAGATTGACCCGGAAATTGCCCTGAGACGCAGCAACGCCAAGTTCGAACGCCGTTTTCGCAAGGTCGAAGAATTTGGCGAAGCGTCGCTTGCGGGCCAGTCGATCGAACAGCTCGACGCACTATGGGAACGCGCTAAGCGCGCCTGAAACGCCCCCAGTCGATGTCGGACAACCGTACGTCGACGGTGATCTGTCCGTTCCCCTCCGTCTGACCAACGACATTGCCATTCTGGTGCAGCCAGGCCAGTGAGGCGCCATCGCTTGTGTCGAGCGTCACAGACCGCAGGCGGCGCCCCGCAGTCAGCCTAGCCGACATCGCGGCTTGCAGCGCTGCCATGCCCTCGCCCGTCAGCGCCGACACCAGCACGATGTCGTCGCGATGCGCCGCTTCGGCACGAAGTGCCTCGCCGCGATCGCTGACCAGCAGATCGGCCTTGTTCCACACCTCGAACGGAGCCTCGCCCCCTTCCCCCGGCACGCCGAGTTCGGCCAGAACGTGCGCCACATCGGCGGCCTGCGCATCGCTGTCGGGGTGCGCGATGTCGCGGACGTGGACGATCAAGTCCGCTGACGTCACTTCCTCGAGTGTCGCGCGGAACGCCGCGACCAATTGCGTCGGCAGGTCGGACACGAAGCCGACGGTATCGCTCAGAATCGCCTTGTCGAGTCCGGGCAGCGAAATCTCGCGCATCGTCGGGTCGAGCGTCGCGAAGAGCAGATCTTCGGCCATCACGCCCGCACCGGTCAGCCGGTTAAACAGTGTCGACTTGCCCGCATTGGTGTAGCCGACCAGCGCGATCACCGGCCATGGTGCGCGCTTGCGGCGGTCGCGGTGCAGCGTGCGCGTGCGGACGACCTGGTCCAATTCGCGGCGAATCTTGGCCATGCGGTCGCGGATCTGGCGCCGGTCAGCCTCGATCTGCGTTTCACCGGGGCCGCCGAGAAAACCGAAACCGCCGCGCTGGCGTTCCAGATGGGTCCAGCTCCGCACCAAACGCCCGGCTTGATAATCGAGATGCGCCAGTTCGACCTGCAACCGGCCCTCGGCAGTGGCCGCGCGCTCGCCGAAGATTTCGAGGATCAAAGCGGTCCGGTCGATGACCTTGAGTTCGGTCTTGGTCTCGAGATTCTTCTGCTGGATCGGCGTCAGAGTGCCGTCAACGATGAGCAGGCCGGCATCGAGCGCGCGCGCCCTCAGCGCCAGATCGTCGACCTGCCCGCTGCCGAACAGTGTTGCCGGCTTCGGATCGCGCACGCGGAGCGCCACCCGATCGACCACCTCGATGCCGATCGCCAGCGCCAGCCCTGCCGCTTCTTCCAGGCGCGCGTCGGAGTCGCGCTCACCCTTTCCCATGTCGGGATAGGCGAGCACGGCACGGGCACCGCGCGCGATGCCCTCATCTCGGCTGAACGAAACGCCGGTCAATTACTCGGAATCGTCCTCTTCCTCACGCAGATCCAGCGGATGCGCTGGTTGAACTGTCGAAACGGCGTGCTTGTAGACAAGTTGCACCATGCCGTCGCGCTGGAGGAGCATGCAGAACAGATCGTACGCCGCGATCTCGCCCTGCAGCATCACACCGTTGACAAGAAACATCGTCACCGGGTTTTCCTGCTGGCGGGCGGCCGACAGGAACACGTCCTGCAACTGGCGCGTGCGCGGCGCGGCGGGGTTGGCGAAGGCCGCGGCGACGGGCATCAGGTCCATCGGGTTGCTTGGCATCACCGTCGAAATCGCATGCTTGTAGATCAGCTGCGACTGCCCGTCGCGCCGCAGCAACACTGAAAAATTGTCAAACCAAGTGATGATGCCCTGCAGTTTGACGCCTTTGACGAGGAACATCGTCACTGGCGTTTTCGCCTTGCGGACAGTGTTGAGGAACAGGTCCTGGAGGTTGTTTGCCTTTTCGGCCATCGGGGTACGCCTCTTGCTCTTGGCGCGATGTTTACGCGCCCGGCAAATGTAGCGCGCCGGTCGCCGGTAGCAACCCTAGTCCTCGCCGTCCGGCTTGAACTCGGTCAGCCCGAGCAGCTTGAGTTTGCGATGGAGGGCCGACCGTTCCATGCCGATGAATGCCGCGGTGCGCGAGATATTCCCCGAAAAGCGGCGGATCTGCACACGCAGATATTCGCGCTCGAATGTTTCGCGCGCCTCGCGCAACGGTGCGCCCATCACGCTCGGTGCCGTTGTGGCGGACGATGCGCCCTCTCCCATCACCTCGGGCGGGAGCAGATCGACATCGATGCTGCCGATGCGGTCTCCGGGCGCGAGAATGATCGTGCGTTCGACGATATTGCGGAGCTGGCGGACATTGCCCGGCCAGTCATAGGCCTGCAGCGCGGCAAAGGCTTCGGGCGCGACCTGCGGTGTGGGGACGCGGCGTTCGGCGGCATAATGCGCCACAAAATGCTCGACCAGCGGCGGGATGTCCTCGCGCCGGTCGGCCAGCGCCGGCAGAGCGACAGGCACCACCGCAAGGCGGTAATACAGATCTTCGCGAAACCGCCCCGCCGCAATCTCCTCGGTCAGCGGCCGTGCCGACGCCGAAATCACCCGAACATCGACGCGTACGATCCGCGAACCGCCGACGCGGAGGAACGCCTGATCAGTCAGGACGCGGAGAATCTTGCCCTGCGTGGTCAGCGGCATGTCCGCGACTTCGTCGAGGAACAGTGTCCCGCCATGCGCGCGTTCGAGCAGGCCGGGGCGGACCATCTCGCCGCCCTCTTCGACGCCGAACAGCTCTTCCTCCACCCGTTCGGGCTCCATCCGCGCGGCACTCACGACAACGAACGGACCCGTCGCGCGCGTCGACCAATTGTGCAGCATGCGCGCGGCGACGTCCTTGCCGACGCCCGGCGGACCGCTGATCAGCACACGGCTGCCCGTCGGCGCGACGCGCTTCAGATTGGCACGCACGGCATTGATTGCGCTCGAAACGCCGCCCAACTCGTCGTCCACCCCCCCGGCCCGCGCCTTGAGGCTCTCGTTTTCCGAGCGCAGCCGCGCAGTTTCGGTCGCCCGCGCGACCAGCAGCGACAGCCGCTCCGCCTCGAACGGTTTTTCGATAAAGTCGATCGCGCCGCGGCGGATCGCCGAGACCGCGGTGTCGAGATTGCCATGCCCTGAAATGACGATGACCGGCAAAGTCGGATCGCGCGCCTTGATCACGTCGAGCAGTTCGAGCCCGTCCAGCTTCGAGCCCTGCAGCCACACGTCCAGCAGCACCAGGCTTGGGCGGCGCTCGGCGATGGCAGCGAGCGCGGCATCACTATCGGCGGCCACGCGCGGGGCATAGCCCTCATCCTCGAGTACCCCCGCGACCAGCTCGCGAATGTCGCGTTCGTCGTCGACGACAAGGATGTCGAGCGCCATGTTATTCTCCCGGAATCAGAACAGGCGCTTCCGCGCCGTCGCATGCGGCCAGCGCCGCCGCGTCGAAATTGATCGTGACCATCGTCCCACCGCCCTCGGCGGGGCTGAGCGCGATCGTGCCGAAATGTTCTTCGACGATCTTCTTGACGATCGCGAGGCCCAGTCCCGTGCCGCGCGGGCGATTGGTGACATAGGGCTCGAACAACCGTTCGCGGTCTTCCGGCAAGCCGATACCGGTATCCTCGACAGACACGGTCACCCGCCCATCCGCGTCGGTCAGCGCCATGCGCACCGCTCCTTGGGCTGGGCCGTCGTCCTTTTGCTCGATCGCTTCGACCGCGTTTTTGACGATATTGGTCAGCGCTTGCCCCAGCTGGCGCCGGTCGCAGACCATCGTCACCGGATGATCGGGCGCATCGAGTTCGAAGCTGACTCCAGGGTGCGCGACTTCATGTAGGAAGAGCGCCTCGCGGCAGATGTCGAACATCGGTTCGCGCTGGAACACCGGCTTGGGCATGCGCGCGAACGACGAGAATTCGTCGACCATCCGTCGCAGATCGCCGACCTGGCGGACGATCGTATCGGTCAGGCGGATGAAGGTGCCGTCATCCTCGCCGATCCGCTCGCTGTAGCGTCGCTTCAAACGCTCGGCGGCAAGCGAAATCGGCGTCAGCGGGTTCTTGATCTCATGGGCAATCCGCCGCGCGACGTCGGCCCACGCGGCGCGGCGTTGGTCGGTCAGCTGCTGCGTAATGTCATCGAAGGTCAGCACGCGACCCTGCTCGTCGGCAACCACGCGCACTGCGAGCGTGCGCGTTTCACCACCACGTGTCAGTTCGACGATCGCCTCCCCCTCCCCGCCGATGATCGTTTGATCGAGTTCGGGGGCGAACGTCGCCAGCGGCCGTCCGACGCCGCGATCGTCTGGCAGGCCGAGGAGCGCAACGGCGCTATCGTTGACGATGCGGATGCTGCGATCCGGCGCCACGGCCACAACCCCTGCCGAAACCCCCGAAAGCACCGCTTCGATCAAGGCGCGACGTGTCTCCAGCGTCGTTGTCTGGGCTTCGAGCCGTGCGGTCATGCGGTTGAAGGCGTTCGACAACGTGCCGATTTCGTCGCGGCTGCGCACGCTCGGCACGCGCGCGGCGAGATCGCCCTTCGTCACCCGCCGCGCTGCATCGACCAGCTCGCCGACCGGCCGCACCAGCCGGTCGGCGACCTGCAGCGCGATCCACACCGCGAGCCCGACGATCAGCAAGGAAATGAAGAACAACGCGGCGTTGAACTGCAGCTGCAGCCGCCGCGACCGGTCGACCAGGCTGTCATAGTCGGCCAACACCGCCTTGGCGCGGTCGCTCTGCGTCAAGGCCTGCCGGTCGGCCACGCGCGACGCGTAAAGGTAGATGTTGCGCCCCGGATAGAGCCGCGTCACAGCTTCGATGCGGTCGGGCGCATTGGTCACCGCGACTTGCGAACCCCGCTGCAGCTTCGCCAACACTTCGGCCGAGACCCGACGCTCCACTGGCCGCGCGTCGGGGTTGACCATCGCAATTGTCCGCGGCGTGCCGTTAGGCGCGACTTCGACGATGGCGGACTCGCTCAAATTGCGTGATAGCACTTGCCAGGCATAGCCTTCGGCAAAGGCCGGGCTTTGCGTGTTCGCCTGCTGCAGATAGTCGCGCAGATCGCCGGCCATCGTGACGGTCTCGCTGGCGACGGCCTGCTGCTTTTCCGCATAATAGCCTTGCGCAAGGCTCGAAGCGTTTTCGAGCATCCCGCGCGCACGATCCGAGAACCAGAATTCGACGCCGTACTGAAACAGCAGCGACGCGAACACGACAACGAGCAGCATCGGCACGCTTGCGATGGTCGAAAAGATCGCGACGAGGCGCACGTGCAGCCGCCCGCCGCCGCCCACCGGCGAACGCGCCGCCCGCCGCTTTGCTATGCGCCGCCCGAGCAGCACAAGCAGCAAAATGGCTGGCGCGAGACTGAATACCAGCAAGGTCGCGACCAGAGGTGGCGTCAGCGGTGCGGACCCCGCGGCCTGGCGGCTGAACAGCGTGTAGCTGAGCGTCAGCATCGCGATCAACGCGACGCCCGCCGAAATCTCGAGCCACGGCACCCATGCGCGCCGTCCCACCCAAAGGGTCAGCCGGCGGCGAAATTGCCGCGGTCGGGAAACGCTGCTCACGTTGCCATGCTACAACGCGCTTGTGGCTTTTCCAACACAGTTTGCGCTGAGACGATCGTGAACATTACCGTATGTCGAGGGTGAGCGGCTGAAAATCGTTGTGGCCGCGCAACCACGCCGTCGCCGCGCCCGCGGCGAAGATGAGCCACAACTCGCCCGACCGGGCGAGTTCGAGGTCCCATTGCGAAGGTCGCGCGGCACCGTTCGGATGCGAATGATAGGAGCCGATTATCGCCAGCCCACCATTTCGCGCGGCCTTCACTGCGTCGATCTGCACACGAGGGTCGATCTCGAAGGACACCCGCGGATCCGTGGCCACATTCGCAGCCTCGATGATGGCCTCGATTTCGCCCTCATGACCAAGCAGCAGGCCACAGACTTCGCGTCTGGGATCGGCCGCGACGATCGCTCGCAACCGATCGAGCAACGATCTTGAAATTCCTGCGGTCATCGCCATCTCCACTAGCAATGGACCGGGGGGTTTCGACACTGCAAGTTTCGCTCCCCGCGGATGTGGTGGGTTGGCGTTTCGACCGCGCGCTCGCGTCATGCCTGCCCGCCTATTCGCGTGAACGGCTCAAGACGCTGATTTCGAGCGGGAACGTCACGCGCGACGATGGTACCGCGTTGCGGGATCCGTCGGCCAAGACGGTTGCCGGGACGGTCACGGTTACCATCCCCCTGCCCGTGCCTGCCGAGGCCGAAGCGCAGGATATCGCGCTCGACATCGTGTTCGAGGACGATCATCTGCTCGTCGTCGACAAAGCCGCCGGGCTTGTCGTCCATCCGGCGGCAGGCAATCTCGACGGGACTTTGGTCAATGCGTTGCTGCATCATTGCGCTGGGCGCCTGTCGGGCATTGGCGGTGTCGCGCGACCGGGAATTGTTCATCGCATCGACAAGGACACATCGGGATTGCTGGTTATCGCCAAGACGGACAAGGCACATGTCGGGCTGGCGAAACAGTTCGCCGCGCACAGCATCGACCGGCGTTATATGGCGATGTGTCAGGGCATTCCCGGTAACGGAACGGTCGACGCCCCGCTCGCGCGGAGCCCGCACAACCGCAAGAAGGTCGCGGTCATCAAGACCGGCAAGCGGGCAGTAACGCATTACCAGACGCTCGAAGCGTTGCGCGACGCAGCGCTGATCGAATGCCGCCTTGAAACCGGCCGGACGCACCAGATCCGCGTCCACATGGCCTCGATTGGCCATGCGCTGATTGGCGATCCGGTGTATGGCAGTACGAAATCGAGGCAACGTAGCGTTAACTTCCTCTACTTCCAGCGTCAGGCGCTGCACGCGGCGCGCCTTGGTTTCGTCCATCCGGTGACAAGCGAAGCTATGGTGTTCGATAGTCCAATGCCGATGGACATGCAGGAACTATTCAGCGCACTTAGGGTATAGGCTGTAAGTCGCGCGGTGCTTGAAGAGGCCGCGCAGGGAGATGAAAGAAGCCATGGCTGCCAAGTCCAATGTTCCGGCGACCATTCCCGCGCTTGGCGGGGAACAGAGCCTGAACCGTTATCTGTCGGAAATCCGCAAGTTTCCGCTCCTCCAACCGGAGGAAGAATATATGCTCGCCAAGCGTTTTCAGGAACATCAGGATCCTGAAGCGGCGGCGAAACTCGTCACCAGCCACCTGCGGCTCGTCGCCAAGATCGCGATGGGTTATCGCGGCTATGGCCTGCCCGTTTCGGAATTGATTTCCGAAGGCAATATCGGGCTGATGCAGGGCGTGAAGAAATTCGAGCCCGATCGCGGCTTCCGCCTCGCCACCTATGCGATGTGGTGGATCCGCGCGTCGATCCAGGAATTCATCCTGCGCAGCTGGTCGCTCGTTAAAATGGGGACCACGGCGGCTCAGAAAAAGCTGTTCTTCAATCTCCGCCGGATGAAGAACAACCTCGACGCGTTCGAAGATGGCGACCTGAGCCCCGAAAATGTTCGCAAGATCGCGACTGATCTTGGCGTGACCGAGGACGAAGTCGTCAGCATGAACCGCCGCATGGCGCGCGGTGGCGACACCAGCCTCAACGTCTCATTCAACGAGGACGGCGAAGGCCAGTGGCAGGACATGCTGGTCGACGAAGGCCCGCTGCATGATGCAGCGATCGCCGACGATCAGGAACGCAACATCCGCCACGCCATGCTCGTCGAGGCGATGGACGACCTCAACGATCGTGAGAAGCACATCCTGACCGAACGCCGCTTGGCCGAGGATCCCAAGACGCTCGAGGAGTTGAGCCAGGTCTATGGGGTCAGCCGTGAACGCGTCCGGCAGATCGAGGTGCGGGCTTTCGACAAGCTCCAAAAGGCGATGAAGCGCATCGCCGGCGGCAGGGGGCTGATCCCGGTCGCTGCCTAGAATAGCACCGCCGCGCCGAGATAGGCCTCGGCTTGGGCCGCATCGTGGTCAAGCCCGGCGACGCCACCCAGCGTCAATTGTGCGTGCTTGGCGAGGTGCCAGCCGAGCGACAAGGAAGCGCTGGTTTGGGTCGTATGGCTTAGTGGATCATCGTCGCGTTGCCGTTTGACGTCTGCGGTGATCGTCAACGCCTCACTGGGCGTTATGTCGGTGCCCGCGACCATGCTCCATTCGAAATGCCGGCCATGACCGCTGGAGTTGGGCGCGGCGTCAGCGGCGGCGGTCAGGTCGAGCGTGAACTGCTTGCTGAGCGGCACCTGCACCGGCAGGATCGCCTCGGCGCTCCAGAGTTGCTGGCCGGCAGGTGATCCGCCGGTCGGAATGGTGAATTGCAACGCCAGACCCACCGGGCCGTCCTTGCCGAACTGATGCTTGGCGCCGATGGTCAGGTCGCCGAAGTCCGCAATCCACCGCCGACCCTGTGAGCGCGTCAGAATCAGCGGCGACACGCTGATCCGCGCTTCCGTCAAGCCGCCTAGGCCGATCCGGGCAATACTGGCGGCGAGGCTCAAGGTGTCCGCACGATCGGCGCCGTGCCCGTCGCGGATCCAATCTGTCAGGTTGCTTTCGATCGCGACGTGCCCCTTCGGCGTCGCGCAGGGCGCAATTCCCTGCCCGCCCAGCTCGAAGCAGACGTCATCGTCCGCCAGCGCAGGCGATGCGATCAACAGGGCAATCCAGACGACTCGACGCATAACTACGGCCTAGTCCGTTCCGCATCCCCTCGCTATCGCCACCGCTGATGGCGAAGCGAGCGAAACGGACGAGGAAGCGCGGCGGCGCGTATCGCATGGGCTGGTGGATCGGTCGCGCGATCGTGTTCTTCGTTGGCGGATCGGTGCTGTGGGTACTGATCTACAATTGGGTACCGCCGCCGGTAACCTTCACGATGATTGGCGGCGCGGTGCAGGGGCATGGCATCGACAAGGACTGGACGCCGCTGAGCCGGATCGATCCGGCCATGGCGCGCGCGGCTATCGCGGCGGAGGATGCGCGCTTCTGTTCGCACAACGGCTTCGATGCCGAAGCAATACGTAAGGCATTCGAACGCAATCAGGAAGGCGGGCGCATTCGCGGCGGATCAACGATCAGTCAGCAGGCGGCGAAGAACGCCTTCCTGTGGCAAGGCGGCGGCTATTTCCGCAAGGGGTTGGAGGCGTGGTTCACCCTGCTGATCGAAGGCATTTGGGGCAAGCCGCGGATCATGGAGGTGTATCTCAACCTCGCCGAAACGGGCATCGGCACCTATGGCGTAGAGGCCGGGTCGCAGCGCTATTTCCATCACTCGGCGAGTAACATGACCGGCATCGAGGCGGCGCGTATGGCGGCCGTTCTGCCGCTGCCCAAAAAGCGCGATGCGGTGGTGCCAAAGGGCTATGTCCGCCGTTACGGTAATTCGATTGCCGCGCGCGCCAATGTGGTGCGCCGCGAAGGAATGGACGCATGCCTGAAGTAAGCCCGCTGGCCCTGCCCTTTCCCGATTTGCCTCCGGTCGCAGGTGTTGAATTGCGCGTGGCGCGCGCCGGCTACAAGGATTGGGGCCGCTGCGACCTCACGCTCGCACTCCTTGCCGAAGGGACCAGCGTTGCGGGCGTGACAACCAAGAGCCGCTGCCCCTCTCCCGAAGTCGAATGGTGCCGTGCCGCGCTGCCTCTGGGTCAGGCGCACGCGCTGGTTGTCAATGCCGGCAACAGCAACGCCTTCACCGGCAATCGTGGACGCGCGGCGGTCGAAGCCATTGCCGCGCGAGTGGCTCAGGCGCTGGACTGCCGACCTTCTGATGTGTTCGTAGCCTCGACGGGCGTGATCGGCGTACCTTTGCCGATCGACAAGGCTGAGGCAGGCTTGGACGCCGCGCTGGTTGCCCCAGTCGCTAGCTGGCTCGATGCGACCAATGCGATCGGTACAACGGACACCTTCCCCAAGGCGGCGATGACGCATGCCGAGATCGGTGGACGAACTGTGACCTTCGTGGGGATCATCAAGGGCAGCGGCATGATCGCGCCAGACATGGCAACAATGCTCGGCTTCATCTTCACCGATGCGGCGATCGACCCGGCGTTGCTGCAAGCGATGCTCGACCAAGCCAATGCCGAGACGTTCTCGTGCATCACCGTCGATGGTGATACCTCGACGAGCGACACTGTGCTGGCCTTCGCCACTGGCCAGACCGACCGCCTCAAAGCACGCGATGATGCGGGTGCGGAAGCCTTTCAGGACGCCTTGACTCGGCTATGCCGCGAGTTGGCGCATGGCGTCGTCCGTGACGGCGAAGGCGCCTCCAAATTCATTGAGATCGCGGTCACGGGTGCCGAAAGCGACGAGAGCGCCCGGATCGTGGGGATGAGCGTCGCCAACTCACCGCTCGTCAAAACCGCGATTGCCGGCGAGGATGCCAACTGGGGCCGCGTCGTCATGGCGGTGGGCAAGGCCGGCGAACCTGCCGAGCGCGACAAGCTGTCGATCCGCTTTGGCGGGATCGAAGTGGCCTCGAATGGCCACGTCGTCGAAGGGTATGACGAAGCGCCCGTCGCGGCTCACCTCAGGGGATCTGATATCAAAGTTGGCGTCGATCTAGGCTTAGGTGGAGGCCGCGCGACCGTTTGGACGTGCGACCTCACTCACGGCTATATTTCAATCAACGCCGATTATCGCTCCTAGGCGAGTTCGCTTTCGAGCCAGCCCTTGAGCTGGGATTTCGGTGCCGCGCCGACTTTGGTCGCGGCGGGCGCGCCGTCCTTGAACAGGATCATCGTCGGGATGCCGCGAACGCCATATTTCGCCGGCGCGTCGGGATTGTCGTCGATGTTGAGCTTGGCGATCGTCACCTTTTCGCCCAGTTCGTCTGAAATCTCTTCGAGCGCCGGGCCGATCATCTTGCACGGGCCACACCATTCGGCCCAGAAATCGACCAGCACGGGCCCGCTGGCGCCAATCACGTCGGACTGGAAGCTGCTGTCGGTGATCTGCTTGGTAGCCATGAGGGAGTCTCCTTTGACAGCGATGTAGGACGCGATGGGTTGCCGCTCAACCGGCGAGTGCGAGGCTTTGCTGTTCGGCGGCAAAGGTCGGCTTGTGCGCGTCGAGCAGCGCATCGTCGAGCGTGTGGAGCACCGGCCCCTCGGTGTAGAGCAGGCTGGTGCGAATTGTGAGGCCGGGAAAGATCGCGGCGAGGACGTCACGATATGCCGCCATCTGGGCGAGATGATAATGTGGAATTGCGTCGGGCGTCGCGGGAACACGGCGGCCGGTCTTAAAGTCGACGACCTCGATGGCATCGCCGATGAGCAGACGGTCGACCGTGCCGGCGATGGTCTCGCCGCCAATGACACCGGCAATGGGGGCTTCGACCAATGCATCGCCGGAGAACAGGCGCGCGAACTTTGGATCGGATAGGATCGCGCAGACGGGGTTGACCAGCAATGGCTGCTGATCGGCGGGGACGCCGCGCGAGGTCAGCCAGCTATGCGCCGCGGCAGCGCGGCGACTTGGGGCGAGCGCAGGCAAGCGTTCGAACAGACCATGAAGCAATATCCCGCGCTCGGCCGCTGCGGCCATGGCGGCGGGGGCCGGTGGCTGGGTGAGCGCGTCGGTGCCGATCGAGGATGGTGCCAGCGGGCGCCTGGGTCGGGCTTCTTCGGGCGCTTGTCGATCAAGCCACGCCGGGCGTCCCGTTATTGGGGAATTTGGTGCCGTTTCAGGCGCGCCAGGAGACATTTGCGTACCGAAAACGAGCATTTCCGGCGCCATTTTAGCGCCCAGCGTCTCCATTCCTGCGCGGATCGCAGTGTACCAGCTTTGCGCTGGCGGCTCGGTCTTCCCGCCGGTAAGTGCCCCCGCAATGACCAGTTGGTCCTTGGCGCGGGTCATCGCCACATAGAGCAGCCGCCAATGCTCCTGGAGCGCCGCCGCTTTTTGCGCGGCGTGCGCTTCGGCAAGAGCAGGCACGAGCGCACGATCGGCAGTGGGCGGGGTCGGAATGATGACTTCGGCGCCATCAATGTCGACGGTCAACTCGCCGTCGCGCCCGCGTTTTGGGTCGACACAGGCGTCGGCGAGGATGACAAGGCGCGCTTCGAGGCCCTTCGAGCCGTGGACGGTCATTACCCGTGCGGCGTTGCCGGGTTCGCTCGCGTCGCGCACGATCTCGCCTTCGCCGCGGTCGAACCAGTCGATGAACCCTTGGAGGGTGGCGACATGCTCGGCTTCGTAAGCAAGGACGGCGGCAAGGAGTTCGTCGAGCGCGTCGCGAACTTCATCGCCGAGACGGGCAATCAGGCGAGCACGGCCCTTGGCTTCGCCCGACAGGAGTTCTTCGAGGAAGGCGTAGGGGGTGATCTGGTCGGCGGCGTTGAGCAGTTTGGCGAGGCGCGCGTTCACCTCCGCCGAGGCGCGGTCGCGGGTGGCGGACCAGAGCGAGCCGCGGCGGTTGTAGGCAATCGAGAACAGGTCATCCTGGGTCAGGCCGATCAGGGGCGAGACCAGGAGGTTGGCGAGGTTGAGATCGTCATCAGGCTGAGCGCCAAAGCGCATCGCGGCGAGGACATCCTTGACCGCGAGGGGGCTGCGCAGACGGAGGCGATCGACGCCGGCCACTGGCACCCCGTGTTCCTGTAATCTGGCGACAAGGAGCGCAGCCAAATCGGCGCGTTTGCGCACCAAGATCATCACGTCGCGCGGTTCCAGCGCCGTTTTGCCGTCCGGGGCGTACCCATCGCGCAGCCATTGGCTCACCTGCACCGCGATACGGTCGGCGACCTTGCGTGTGGCATCGTCGAGCCAATTCTCGTCGCCCTCGTCTCCCGCGTCGCCCACGGTCACGGGATCGAGCAGCATCACGCCGCCAGCGGCGTCGCGGCGCCCGGAGATATGCTTGTGCAGCCGCTCGGCGCGCAGGCCGATGGCGTCAGCGCCGAGCACATCGAGGGTCGCGTCGACCACATCGAGGATCGGCTGCGCGGTGCGGTAGCTTTCGTCGAGCGACAGCTGGGCGAAGCGCATTTCCGCAGCCGCGGCACGGCCATGATAGCGTTCGCGCGCCTTGGCGAACTCTTCGGGATTGGTGCCCTGGAACGAGAAGATCGCCTGCTTGAAATCCCCGACGGTGAACAGGGTGCGCTTTCGCCGCCCTTTCTGACCTTCGCGGGAAAAGAACTCCTCCGTCAGCCGTTCGACATTGTCCCATTGATCGAAATTGGTATCCTGCGCCTCGTCGACCAAAATGTGGTCGGTGCGCTGGTCCGTCTTGTAGGCGATCCATTCGCCGATACCGTGGGTGGCGAGCAAATCGCGGGTCAGCTTGATCAGATCGTCAAAATCGACGCGCCCGCGCGCACGCTTGGCGGTGGCATAAGCCCGGCCATAAGTGCGCGCGGCTTCGAGTGCGTCGGCGACGCCGTCGGCGAGCGCGGCGCGGGCTTGCAGCTCGCACAAGGCGAGGCACCAAGCGTCTATCGTTTCGACCAGCGGGCGATAATCGTCGCGCGGGGGCACCCAGCCCTTGGCTTCGAAGCGCGCGCCATCCTGTTTGCTCCATGCGCGGCGCAAAGCGCTGAGGCTAGCGGCACGCTCGGTTTCGTCGCCCGCGAGCCACAAGTCGATGATCGGCAGGCGTTCGAGCGCACGGTTCGTCCCCCACCCGGCCAGCATGGCGCGCAGATCGAGCAGGGCAGCGCGGTCGAAGGCACCGTCGGTGCAGGCCGTGCAGATGTGACTGGCGTCGAAATCGAGCGGGACGCCAAAATTCGCGCGCAGCTTGGCGGTCAGGCCGGGACCCAGCTGCTCGAGCTGATCGAGCGCCTTGCTGCCACGTTCGAGGAAGCTGCGCGCGCCGTCTTCGCCGAGGCGGCGGCTGAGCGACTGGATCTGGCGGATGAACGCCCCGCCTTCGCGCTCGCTTTTGGCGACGAGGTCACTGAGCGTCGCGGCGGCGAGCGCGTCGGCCTCGCGGCCTTCGATCGGTTTGAAACCGGGTGTCAGTCCCGCCTCGATTGGGAAGGCGGAGAGCAGCGTCTGGCAGAAGGCGTGAATGGTCATAACCCGCAGGCCGCCGCCGCGTGCCTCGAGCAGGCCGGCGAACAACTGCCGCGCCTTGGCGATGTCGTCGGGACCGGCATCTTCACCCAAGGCCTCGATTTCGGCAAACAGGGTCGCTTCGTCGAGGCGGACCCAGCGCGCGAGATCGCCTCGCACACGCCGCGCCATTTCGGCGGCGCCGGCCTTGGTGAACGTGAGGCACAGGATCGCCTCAGGCTTTACCCCGCGCATCAGCAGGCGCAGCACGCGCGCGGCGAGCACGGTGGTCTTGCCGGTGCCGGCCGAGGCGGACAGCCAGACATGTTCGGCGGGGGCGCTGGCGGCGAGTTGCGCGCCCTTGAGCACGGGGCGTGTGTTCATGACGCGCTCTCCCGGCCGAGCCATTCGTCGAGGCGCATCAATTGGTCGTATTGATCATACGGGGCGAAATCGGGGACGAGTTTCGCGACGAAGGGTGCATTGCCGGTGAGCCATCTGTCCGCGGCCTTCTCGAAGTCCTCGTGCGACTGTTCGACGAAGTTCGTCGCATCGCGCGTGCCACCCTTTTTGAAGGGCGTCTTGCGCTGGCCGAACTGATCCTTGTTCTTGGCAAGCGACCAATATTCGAAGGTGCTCGGCGAGCCTGCAACGCCGTTGAAGCCGCGCAGTTCGGCGATCAGGCCGAGCAAACCGAGCTGCATCGCAAACCCCTGCTCCACCGCGCCGGGCGATGGCGGTTTGCCGTTCTTGTAGTCGACAATGGCGAGGCTGCCGTCGGACATCCGATCGATCCGGTCGGCGCGGCCGTGGAGCGTGACGCCCGAGACCTCGATTGCGCCCTTCAGTTCGGTGTCGGCAATGCGGCGGCCGGTGGCGGCGTCCTCCGCGACTTGCTGTGCGATCCAGTCCGCCGCGGCCATGATCCGGGGTTCCCAAAGCGCGCGGATGACAGGATGGACACCGGGGCCGCTCAGTAGTTCGTTGACGCGTTCGCGGAGTTTTTCAGGGGCGAGCCGGTCCTGCTTGAACCATTGGTCGAACACCGCGTGGACCGCGCTGCCGCGCCAGGCCGGGCCGGGATCCGCATCGACCATGTCGAGCGCGGACAGATTGAGGATGGCGCGGGCGTAAAAGGCAAAGGGGTCGGATTTGAGGCGGTCCACTTCGGTGACACTGATGCGTTTGGGGCGTGCGTCGAGCGGCGGGCTGGGCGCAGGTTTTTGCATGCGCTGCGGCGGCGCCGAGGCGGCATCGATCGCGGTGGCGAGTTGCGGCAGGCGCGGGTCGGGTAAGAGCTGATCGCCGAGCATTGCCCGCAGGCGGAGCAGAAAACGCGATTCGATCGCCGGGCCACTGGCGTCACGGAGGCTGCGGGTAAGCAGCACCTCGGGCGCGCCGAGCACCCCGGCCAGATCGTGCGCGGCGATGCCGATGCGGCGTTCGGCGGCGCCCATGCCGAGTGCGATCCGGACTTGCGGCGCGAGCCACGGGTCGGGCGCGGGTTCGGCGGGCCAGGTGCCTTCGTTGAGGCCGGCGGCGATAACCAGATCGGCGGATTGCAGCCGCGCCTCGATCAGGCCGCGAATGGCGATGCGGTGGTGCCCGCCCGCTGGTGGCCTGACGGCGATGGCGGCGAGGTGTTCGGAAAGCAGATCGACGAATTCGTCAGGGTTTATCGCATCGGGACCCTCGTGCGCGTGCGCGGCGAGATCGTCGAGCAGGGCCGCAGCATCGCGGCCAGCGGTTCCGGCCCATGCTGCGCCGCCGGCGAGCGCAGTAATGCCTTCGCGCAGGCGGGCGAGCTGTGCGGCGAGCGAGGCGGTGGGTGCAGCAAAAGGCTGCAGCAATTCGCTGGCTTCAGTCCACCACGGCATTGCCGCTTGGCGCTGGCGCGCGGTGTAATCGTCGCTCGGCTGGGTCAGGAAGGCGGTGATGCCGTCGAGGCCGCCCGCAGGCCGCGGGCCCCGCAGCGCGAGGTCCAGCTGGCGGACTCCGGCGAGCCAGCTGCTCCGCCCTTCCCCGGCCTGGACCAGCGGGTGCTTGAGCAAAGCGAGCAACGGCACCGGCGCAAAATCTTCGGCGACCACGTTTGCGGCGGCGAGGATCAGCGTGCCCGCGGGATCGCGTCCCAGCGGGGTACCGGCGGTGTCGTCGGCGCGGATATTCCAGCGCTTGAGATGCGCGCAGACGCGGCGGGCGAGCGTACGGTCGGGCGTGACCAAAGCGGCGGTCTTGCCTTTGGTTTCGAGCACTTCGCGGAGCGCGATCGCGATCCCCTGCGCTTCGTCCGCCGGCGTGGCGAATTCACCGAGGCTGACGCCGCGCAGCTTGTTGAGCGGGTTCTTGAGCTCGGCCCATTTGGCGGTGAATTTGGCGGGGGCGAAGGCGTTCGACACTTGCCGCGCGCGCACCGCCTGGCGCGGGCGGCCATCGCCATAGCGCCAGCGGACGACGTCGCTGCGAGCCACGCCCATTCGTTCGAGCAATAGGCGTAGCGCATATTGCGGGTGGGTTTCGATTGGGCGGGCCGAGGCCCCCTCGCCGCCCCAAATCGCGTCCCATTCCTCGTCCTGGCTGCCGAGGTCGAGGCCGGGCAGCACGACCTGCCCGCCGGGCAGGCGCGAAATTGTGCGCAGCAAATCGGCGATGGCGGGCGCGGCGCTGGTAACGCCCGCCGCGATGACCAGTCCCGATGGCGGATTATCCTGCCAGGCTTGCGCGGCACGTGCGAGCGAGCGGTTGCGGCGTTCGGTCAGTTCAATGCAGCCGATGCTATCGAGGATCACCGGCCATTGCTCGATCAGAACGGCGAGCTGGCCGAGCGAAGTCTGCCAATGGACGGCGAGTTCTTCGGCAAGTTCGATGTCACGCAAGTCGCGCGCTGTTTTGCGCTCGACGCCGAGCTCGTCGATCACGCGACCGAGTTCGCTGGCCATGCGCAGTGCTTCGCCACCGCACCGCTCGCCTGTGCGTTCGATGACGCGGGCAAGGAGAAGTTGGCGGCGGATCGGGTTGATCGCGGGCGGGATCTGGTCGGCGTCGGCTTCGAACAAATCCGCGGCGAGAGTTTCGCCCGCTTCGCCGATGGGGACGATGCGCGGGAGCAGCAGCCCGGCTTCGGCGCGGCGGATAAAGGCTTCGTTGATCGTGCGCGCGGCGCGGTTGCTGGCGGTAAGGATGGTTGCGCGGGCGAGACGCATGCGATCGTTTGCCGTGCGAGCGAGCAGGCCGTTCACCAGCGCGTCTGCGAAACTGCGGTGCAGCGGGATCGAGTAAACTTTGGGGCGGCGGCGGCCTGATAAGTCAGAGGCGCCCTCAGCCATCGGCGAGGATCGCCTCGGTCAGCGGGATGGCGGCGGGTGTGCCGACGTCGAACCACAGTCCCTGATGCACGACGCCGTAGAGCCGGCCCTTGGCGATCGCCTGGTCCCACAACACGTTGGTCGAGAACGCCCCATCGGGCGCGTCCTCCAGCAAGCGGGGGGAGACGAGCTGGACACCGGTATAGACGAATGGCGCCACCCGCCCCGTCTTGCGACGCTTGAGCCGTCCGACCGCGTCCATATGAAAGTCCCCTCGCCCGCCATGACCGTGGGCGCGGGCTTGGGGGACGAGCAGGAGGAGCGCATCCATCCGCGTATCGTCCCAGCGTTCCGCGAGCAGATTGATCGCATCGATCGGGCCATCGACCCACAGGTTGTCGCTATTGATCGTCAGGAATGGCGCGTCGCCGAGGTGCGCCCGCGCCTTGACCATGCCGCCACCGGTTTCGAGCAATTGCTTGCGCTCGTCGGACACGGTCACGTCCAGGTCGCGAGCGTGACGTTTGAGATGGGCTTCGAGTGCGTCGGCGAGATAGTGGACGTTGACCACCACCTTGCGCACGCCCGCCGCCCGGAGGCGATCGAGGCTGTGATCGATGAGAGCCTTGCCAGCGACTTCGACCAGCGGCTTGGGGCGCGTCGCGGTCAACGGGCGCATACGTTTGCCGAGACCTGCGGCCATGACCATCGCGACATCGGGAACGGCCCCGCGCCGCTCGACGCGCAGGTTGAGCGGCTTGCGGTTCATGGCTGGATCGTTCCTCGTTTGTCGGACGGGATATGCGCATCGAACCATGCAGCGACCGGCGCGAGCGCGGGGTGCGCGAGGTCGCGGTTCAGATAGCCCCACACGCGGGGCAGAAAGTCGAGATAGCGCGGCTTACCGTCGCGCTGCCACAGCCGCGTGAAAATACCGACGATCTTGGCATTACGCTGCGCGCCGAGGATGGCGTAGGCGGCGTCGAATTCAGGGCCGGGGTTGGTCGCGGATTTGAAGCGCGCCAGCATCGCCGATTCGACAGTTTCGGGCACGTCGCGGCGCGCGTCCTGCAACAATGAGACGAGATCATAAGCGCGGTGGCCGGCGAGCGCATCCTGAAAGTCGAGCAGGCCAAGCGCACCGCCATCCAGCAGCATGATGTTTTCAGCGTGATAATCACGCAGCACGGTGACCTCCGCGACATCGACCTCCGGCAGAACCCGATCCCATGCGGCGGTATAGCCCGGCAGGTCGACGACGAGCCCGGCGGCGGGACAGAACCATTCGGTGAGCAGGTTTGCCTCACGGTGAAGCACTGGCAGGTCGTAGGGCGGGATGTCGGCCGGCGGATGCTGTTGCAGCGCGATGAGCAGGTCGATCGCGGCCTCGTAAAGCGGGCGTTCGGCGCCTGCATCGTCGTCGATGGTTTCGCGCATCCGCGCGTCGCCCAAATCTTCGAGCAGCAGCAGACCGGTGGCGCGGTCTTCTGCGAGGATGGCAGGGGCACGGAAGCCGTGGCCGGTCAAATAGCGGGCGATGGCCAGGAACGGGCCGACATCCTCGTGCGGTGGCGGCGCATCCATCAACACGGCGCGGCCGCCATCCCGTTCGACGCGGAAATAACGGCGAAACGAGGCGTCGCCGGCGAGCGGGAGAATGCGCGCGTTGCCCCAGCCCGCGGCTTCGAGAAAAGCGGCCGCCGCGACCGGCGGCGTCATCGGATCGGCCATCGCGCCCCCCAATCCGAGCCGGCTCCCGCTGTCAAGCGACGCCCCGCCCCGTCCGGGGTCAAAGTCAGACGAAGCGCAGTCGGCCATGTACCAGGCGGCAGACGCTCGGGCCATTCGACGAGCAGTGCAGCGTCGGTGAGCGTGGCGTCGAGATCGAGCTGTTCGAGCTCGGCGGGATCTTCGATACGGTAGAGATCGGCATGCACAATCGGCAGGCGCACGTCAGGCGGCGCATAATCGATCAAGATCGGAAAGGTCGGGCTGGGTACGTCCCCCTGATACCCAGTCCCGCGCAACACCCCGCGCGCGAAGGTGGTTTTACCCGCGCCGAGGCTACCCGACAGCAGGACAACATCGCCAGCACGCAGCACGGTGCCGAGTTCAGCGCCGGCCGCTTCGGTCGCGGCGGGATCGGCGAGGTTCATCGCGGGAAGCTGAGCGTGACGACAGGCGTGTCACTGGCGCGCCGGGCGACGGCGACCGAGCCGCCCAAGTCCGCCATGACCGCGCGCAGATCGATCAGCACGGCGTCGTCGGGGAGCGATCCGCCGGGCTTCCCCATCACGGCGACGCGTAACCCCTTGCCGCTGGTCACGTTGATTTGCGACGCGCCGCCGCCGATGGCCGCAATCACTCGGTCGACAGTTCCAATCACCACGTCGACAGGCGTCGAGGTGGCCAGGTTGTCCGGGACATTCTCGGCCAGCCCGTGCCGCGCGGCAAGCGTGCGCAACTGGGGCGCGATCGAGGAATCGGCGCCGCGGCCCAGCCCGGCATCGCGTTCGGCCACTTCCAAAACTTGGTCGACCTGCACGTCGAGACGGCGCACCGCCTCAAGGATCGCGGCGATATATTCCGCGCCGCGTTCGCTCAGATCGCCGGCATAACCACTCTGCAGCATCTCGGCGAAACCGACGATCGAGGTCAGCGGCTGACGCAGCTCGTAACTCATATTGGCGACATAAGCGGTGCGTTCCTTGCCCGATGCCTCGAGCGTATCGGCGCGCTCCCGCAGACCGCTTTCAACGCGGTGCCGGTCGGTGATGTCGAGCATAATCAGCAGCGCGTTGCCATCGGGCAGTGGCACGCCCGAATATTCGAAATGACGCCCGTCGTTAAGCGAGATCCGGCCGGTACGCGCCTGGCGGTCCATGGTCGCCACACGGACCGCCTCGCGGATCATCGTCGCACCCTCGGCGCCTGCGATAAGTGGCGCGGCGGCCTCGGCAAGCGCGTCGATGCGGGGGAAGCTGGCGAGGAAATCCTCGTCGAGGTTCCATACATCACGGAAGCGGCTGTTCCATAAGTTCAGACGTCCGTCCGCGGCGAAGGTGCCGACGGCTTCGAACAGATTGTCGAACGTCGCTTCGCGGACCCGGATCAGCGTATCGCGCGCACTGAGCAGCTGGACCTGTTCGGTGCGGTCTTCGAAAATGACCAGCAGTCCGGCATCGGGCAGCGGCTGGGCCACGACGCGCAGATGCTTGCCGTCGGGCAGCAGCCAGCTTTCCTCGGCGGCGCCCGCGGTGTTGGTGAACCAATCGCGCTTTTCGCGCTTCCATTGCGGAAAGTCGCGCGCTTCGGGGATGCGCCCCGCCTCGCGCAGCCGATCGAGCACGCGGTCGAATTCAGGGCGATCCGCCAGCCATTCGGGGCGCAACGCGAACATCCGCTGGAACGGCAAATTGGAAAAGCTGAGCGTGTGATCCGCGGCGAACTGCGCGACGCCCGCGGACAGGCGATCAAGCGTATCGCGCTGCGTTTCGACGAAGCGCCGGAAATCGGCGCGGGCGCGCTCGAGGTCGTCAGTGTCGATGGCATAGCCCGCGACCCCTGCCTGCCCCAGCGGCACATCGACGATGCGCATGGCCCGGCGTGCACCGCCGATGATCGCGGGAACAATGCGTTCGCGCACTTCGCCTGCGTCGCGCGCCGCGGCGGCGGCGGCGATCGGACCGATGCCCCGGCCGCTTTCGACCAGCTCGACCCCGCGGGTCACGGCATCCTCGGCGTCCGTCGCATCGACGGCATCGACATAGGCGCGGTTGACGAGCGTGAGGCGCAGGTCGGGGCCACGGTGCCACATTGGCACCGGCGCCGCCTCGATCAGGCGCGACAGGGTGCGGAACGCCTGACCGGCGCGGTCGGCATCACTACGCAGGCGGTTCATCTCGCCCTGGGTCCGGGTGGCATCGATAACCCAGACGATGACGCCGCGCGCGGCGACCGTCAGCGGCGCGGGCTGCCCGATCATCAGCAGCGTGCGTTCCGATCCGTTAGGCATGATTGGGCGCAGAAAGCTCTTGCCGCCTTCGCGGGCGGCCGTGATGTCCGCGGCTAGTGCCGCGGCCTCACCCGAGGTCAGTCCAGCCTGCTGACCTTCGAGGCCAGCCAGCGCGGCGGGCAGCCGATCGAGGCCGAGCAGCATCGCGAGCCGCGTCGAGCCTTCAATGCGATTATCGGCATGGACGATCAGCGCCAAAGCAGGCGACAATTCGGCGAGGCTATCCTGCCGGGCAATAGCGGCCAGCTGCTGGTTCGCGCGGCGGCGCAGAATCAGCCCGCTGGCCAATGCCCAGGCAGCCAGCGCCAGCCACAGGCCAAGCGCCGCTGCCAGGAGTGTCGACTGCATCGCTGCGCCCATAACGAGGGCGTTAGCGTGACCGAACGTGCTTTAGTAGCGGTAATGATCCGGCTTGAACGGACCCGCCTGCGGCACGCCGATATAGTCGGCCTGCTTCTGCGTCAGCTGAGTCAACTTCACGCCGAGCTTGTCGAGGTGCAACGCCGCGACCTTTTCGTCGAGGTGCTTGGGCAGCACGAACACGTCGTTCGCGTAGTGTCCCGGCTTGGTCCACAACTCGATCTGCGCCAGCGTCTGGTTGGTGAACGACGCCGACATCACGAATGACGGATGGCCGGTCGCATTACCGAGGTTTACGAGGCGACCCTTCGACAGGATGATGATCTGCTTGCCGTCGGGGAATTCGACCAGGTCGACCTGCGGCTTCACTTCCGTCCACTTCATGTTCTGAAGCGCCGAAATCTGGATCTCGCTGTCGAAGTGGCCGATGTTGCAGACGATCGCCATGTCCTTCATCGCGCGCATGTGTTCGAGCGTCAGGACGTCGGCGTTGCCGGTCGCGGTCACGAAGATGTCGGCGCGAGACGCCGCTTCTTCCATCGTCACGACTTCAAAGCCTTCCATCGCCGCCTGCAGCGCGCAGATCGGGTCGATTTCGGTGACCATCACGCGCGCACCGCCATTACGGAGCGACTGGGCCGAGCCCTTGCCGACATCGCCGAAGCCGGCGACGCACGCGGTCTTGCCAGCCAGCATCACGTCGGTGCCGCGACGGATCGCGTCGACGAGCGATTCCTTGCAGCCATAGAGGTTGTCGAACTTCGACTTGGTCACGCTGTCGTTGACGTTGATCGCCGGGAACGGCAGCTCGCCCTTCTTGGCGATGGCGTACAGGCGATGGACGCCGGTTGTCGTTTCTTCCGAAACGCCGCGGATGTTCTTGACGGTTTCGGTCAGATACCCCGGACGCTTGGCGATGAACGCCTTCAGCGCGCGCTGCATCTCGACCTCTTCCTCATTCTCGGGCGCGGGCATCGTCTGCCCGGCTTCGAGCTTCGCACCCCACAGCGCGAACATGGTTGCGTCGCCGCCGTCATCGAGGATCATGTTGCAGGTCTCGTCACCCCAATCGAAGATCGAGCCGACATAGTCCCAATATTCAGCGAGGCTCTCGCCCTTGATGGCGAACACTGGCACGCCCGTCGCGGCAATCGCGGCGGCGGCATGGTCTTGGGTCGAATAGATGTTGCAGGTCGCCCAACGCACCGTCGCGCCGAGCGCAGTCAGCGTTTCGATGAGCACCGCAGTCTGGATCGTCATGTGCAGCGAACCGGTAATGCGCGCGCCCTTCAACGGCTGCGATGCCCCAAATTCTTCGCGCAGCGCCATGAGGCCAGGCATTTCGGTTTCGGCGATGTTGATTTCGCGGCGACCGAATTCGGCGAGGCCGATATCGGCAATCACATAGTCATGCGAATTGGTCACGGGGGCGGTGGCCACGGGTATTCTCCGGCAATGAAAGGATGCCGGCCCGTAGCCGCTCGCCCCCGTTTAGGCAAGTGGATATAAAGAAGTCTTTATATGTCTATTTGCGCCCAACGACTGATGCTGCGGTGGTCAGCGCACTCCCGCCGAACGGACGTTCGCACACCGGGGCGTCAAGGTAAGGTTCGACGCCCGCGCGTTCGGCGACCGCGACCAAAGCGTCCACCTGCGGTGCCTCCGCCGCCATCGCTTCGACGATCGACTGCATGTCTTCGCAGTCCAGCCCAGCGGCGCCCGCGCCATAGCGGTTGGCGACCTTGGTGACGTAATTGTCGTAGGCGTTCATGGCCGCGCGCTTGTCCCCGCCGGCATAATGGCTGCGCAGCACGTCATTGACCGCAACCAGCGCCTTGCGCTGACGAACGACGTAACCGTTGTACGCAGTGAGCACGCCGACATTGGTGTGCCGGCAGCGCAGCGATGCGACCATCAGCATTGTGTCGAGATCGCGCACCTTTGCCGCCGACACCTGTTCCGCGGTCCAGCACGCGGCCTGCGCCGGTGCGACAGGCACCGTCACGGCCAAAATGGCCAAAACCAGTTTCTTCATTGCCCCTAATCCCCTGCCCCGAATCAAATGCTGCGACGAAAACAGGCTGGACGCAATTAGTTAACGCGGTCTTGCCAGCGGTCCGACAAAGGTCGAAAAAGCTGTGGCATTTTCGCAACTTGGGAGCATGATATGACGGTTAAAGCGGGCGACAAATTTCCTGAGGTTACGTTGACCAAAGTGACCGCAAACGGCCCCGAGCAGATTTCAAGCAGCGATTACTTCAAGGGCCGCAAGGT